>NZ_JBRUHS010000012.1:0-62590 GCF_053206945.1 Streptococcus dentasini | reverse complement strand
AAGGTCTTTCCTGCCGCTAAAAGCAACTCTTATAGTCTACTACCTTTTTAATCACTTGTCAACACTTTTGTCATCTTTTTGTGATGTTTCTTGCATTGCTTTCATCAGCTTTATTAGTGTATCAAAGCAAAGATGCCTTGTCAATAGATTAAAATTATTTTCTGTATTTTTATTCATGAACCGTACTACAAAAATAGCTTACTCATTATCACTAGATTACTCACATAAATTTTCTATATATAACAAAGCAGCAGTCAATAAAAAAGCAGGCTTAAGACCTACTTTCGATAAAAACTATTTAATGACAATATTGACCAGCTTGTTTGGGACTGCTATGACTTTGATTACTTCTTTCCCTCCAATTTCTTGTTTAATTTTATCATTAGCTAGAGCAAGAGCCTCTAATTCTTTGTTAGAAAGATCTTTAGCTACCATAGCCTTAGCTCGAACTTTACCCTTGACTTGTAAAACAACCTCAACTTCATCCTCAATAAGTTTACTATCATCCCACTTAGGCCATGCAGCGTATGCAATAGTCTCACCTGAAGACGTTAAAACTTGCCAGAGTTCTTCGGACAGGTGCGGAGCAAATGGTGCTAGTAATTGGATGAACCCTTTGGCATAATCAGCAAACAGCTGTTTTTCCTTATTAGCTGCATTGGTAAACACCATAAGCTGCGCGATAGCTGTATTAAACTTCATGGCTTCAATTTGCTCTGTTACTACCTTAACAGTTTCATGATATACCCTATCTAGAGCTCCACTATTATCAGTTATAATATCTTTTGTAGTAAATAATCGGTAGACACGATCGAGAAACTTGCGACTACCTTCAAGTCCTTCTTCTGACCAGGCAATCGAAGCATCCAGTGGTCCCATAAACATTTCATAAACACGAAGAGTATCAGCTCCATACTGCTCGACTACATCATCAGGATTCACTACATTTTTGAGTGATTTAGACATTTTAGCCGGAGCTTGTTCCAATTCCTCACCAGTCTCAATGCTAAAGAATGAGCCATCGCGTTTTTCAACTCTATCGGTAGCTACCAGAGCACCTCGACTGTCGCGATAACTGGTTCCCAAAATCATTCCTTGGTTAAAAAGTTTTTGGAAGGGTTCTTTTGTTGGAACGACACCAATATCATAAAGAAATTTATGCCAGAAACGGGCGTATAACAAGTGAAGAACTGCATGCTCAGCACCACCAATATAAATGTCAACTGGTAGCCATGCTTTAAGTAAATCTTCGTCAGCTAATTTTTTATTGTTATGGGGATCAATGTAGCGTAAATAATACCAACTGGATCCTGCCCATTGAGGCATAGTGTTCGTTTCACGACGCCCTTTTACACCATCTTCCCGCCTCACTTCCAACCAATCTGTTAGGTTGGCCAGTGGCGATTCCCCTGTTCCCGACGGCTTAATATCACTCGTTTTAGGAAGGACAAGGGGTAATTCATTTTCAGGAACAGCTGTTGATGTTCCGTCTTCCCAATGAATGATTGGAATAGGCTCACCCCAATATCTTTGACGGCTGAAAAGCCAGTCACGAAGACGATAATTAATTTGCTTCTGACCAAGGTCATTTTCTTCTAGGAAGTCAATGATTCGATCAATAGCATCCTCTTTATTCAACCCGTTAAGAAACTCAGAGTTAATATGGAGTCCATCTTCAGTCCAAGCCTCTTTATCCACATCACCGCCCTCTAGGACCGGGATAATATCTAATCCAAATTCTTTGGCAAACTCCCAGTCTCGGGGATCATGGGCTGGCACCGCCATAATAGCACCAGTACCATAACTTGCCAAAACATAGTCAGAAATCCAAATAGGAATTTCTCGACCATTAACAGGGTTAATGGCGTAAGCGCCAGTCCAGACACCCGTTTTTTCCTTATTGAGGTCAGTTCGAGCCAAATCAGATTTTAAACTAGCTTGATGCTTATAATCTATAACTGCCTGCGCTTGCTCTGCGCTCATAATCACGTCAACTAAATCATGTTCTGGTGCCATCACAGCATATGTAGCACCAAAAAGCGTATCAGGACGAGTAGTAAAAACTGTAAATTGTTTGTCTGTCCCAGCCACCTTGAAATCCACATGGGCTCCGATAGATTTACCAATCCAGTTGCGCTGCATATCCTTGATTGATTCAGGCCAATCAAGATCATCCAAATCATTTAACAACCGCTCAGCATAGGCTGTAATTTTTAGCATCCACTGACGCATTGGTTTACGAACAACGGGATAGCCGCCTCGTTCAGAAGTCCCATCAGGCAGCACCTCTTCATTAGCAATTGCCGTTCCTAATTCCTCGACCCAGTTTACGGGAACCTCTGCCTCATAGGCCAGCCCTTTTTCAAAAAGCTTTGTAAAAATCCATTGAGTCCACTTATAGTAATCAGGATCAGTCGTATTAATTTCGCGATCCCAATCGTAAGAAAAACCTAAACTATTAATCTGACGTTTAAAATTAGCAATATTCTGAGCCGTAAAATCAGCTGGATCATTTCCCGTATCCATAGCATATTGCTCAGCAGGTAAACCAAAGGCATCCCAGCCCATCGGATGCAGAACATTGTAACCTTGAGCGCGCTTGTAACGGCTGAGAATATCTGTTGCTGTATATCCTTCAGGATGTCCCACATGGAGACCAGCTCCTGATGGGTAAGGGAACATATCTAAAGCATAAAAATTAGGCTTTGACGCATCAGTTCCTGTCCTAAAAGTATGATGATCAGCCCAATATTTCTGCCACTTTGCTTCAATTTCTTTGTGATTATAGAAAGTCATAAAATGTTTCTCCGTATTATATAGTCCCATTTATTATAACATTTTCAGCATATTTTTAAAGCAGACATCTTCCAAGCATTTATAAAGCATAAAGAACTAAAAAAGAGGGCAGTGACCCCCTTTTTTTAATATGACTGTGCATAAATTAGTTATAAATCTTAAAGGCATCGTCATCATTCTGACCAACAAATGGCATTGCTTTACGAAGATCTGCACCAACCTTTTCAATTTCAAGGTTAGCCGCTTCTTCGCGGAATGCTTTCAAACGTGGGAAACCAGCATCGTGATCTTCAACAAATTCACGCGCAAATTTACCCGATTGGATGTCTGCAAGAGCTGCTCTCATATTCTCTTTGACTTCTGGACCAATGACACGAGGACCTGTTACGAAGTCACCAAACTCAGCAGTATTCGAGCATGATTGGCGCATTTTCTTAAATCCGCCTTCATAAATAAGGTCAACGATCAACTTCATTTCGTGAAGAACTTCAAAGTAAGCCAATTCTGGTGCATAGCCTGCTTCCGTCAATACTTCAAAACCTGCTTCGATAAGGTGAGTCAAGCCCCCCATAAGAACTGCTTGTTCTCCAAAGAGGTCTTCTTCAGTTTCTTCCTTAAATGTAGTCGTCAAAAGGCCAACGCGGGCTGAACCAATCCCTTTAGCCCAAGACATTGCAATATCTTTCGCATTCCCTGTTGGATTTTGGTATACAGCATAGAGGGCTGGAACGCCGAATCCTTCTGTATAAGTACGACGTACTAGGTGACCAGGACCTTTAGGTGCAACCATGAAGACATCAACATCTTCTGGAGCTTTAATGTACTCAAAATGAATATTGAAACCATGTGCAAACCCGAGAGCCTTACCCGCAGTTAAATTGGGGGCAATCTCATCTTTATAGATATCCTTTTGGATTTCGTCCGGCGCCAACACCATGATGACATCAGCCAGTTTAGTAGCCTCCGCTACTTCATAGGCATCAAAGCCATCCTCTTTAGCTTTATCAAAGGATTTCCCTGCGCGAACACCGATAATGACGTCGTAACCAGAATCACGAAGGTTTTGAGCATGAGCATGCCCCTGTGAACCATAGCCAATGACTGCAATCTTTTTACCTTTAAGTGCATCAACTTTTACGTCGTTTTCATATTCCATTGTAACTGCCATAATAAAATCTCTCTTTTCTAAAATTATTTTTTCGCCTTTAACAGGCGTAGACAAACACTGACAAACGACATTTTTAGGACAAATCTCGTGAAAAACCTGTTGCTCCCGTACGAGCAATTTTTTGAATACCGTAAGGTTGAACTACTCGTAAGAGGGCATCAACCTTATTGGCATCTCCCGTCATCTGGATTGTGATAGATTTCAATCCGACATCGATGACACCAGCTCGAAAAGGTTGGATAACCGCTAGGATCTCTGCTCTTTTATGTGCCGGAGCAGACACTTTAACCAAAATGACCTCGCGTTCTAGGTGAGGGATATCCGTAATATCTCGAACCCGAACAACATCAATCAATCGATTGAGTTGCTTAATAATCTGTTCAGCCTCTTCCAAACTGTCTACTTCGATAATGATAGTAATACGAGAAATCCCTTCTTCCTCTGTATGACCAACCGATATCGATTCGATGTTAACCTGTCGACGCAAAAGGACTCCGGTAAAACGGTTGAGGACTCCCGTTGAGTTGTAGAGTTTAGCTGCTAACATTCTACGCATTAAAAGTCACCCCCAACATTTCAGCATTCGATTTTCCAGATGGAACCATTGGATAAACGTGCTCACGATTAGAAATATCAACCTCAATCAACATAGGTTTATTTTCGGTAATAACCTGCAGTTCCTCTTCCAAAGTGTTCGGGTTAGAAAAATGGTAATGCGCAATACCATAAGACTCAGCCAAAAGTTGAAAATTAGGCTCATCATCAAAGGTAGACTGACTCCGTCGCTCCTCATAGAAGGATTCCTGCCACTGGCGAACCATTCCAAGAGAATGGTTGTTAATCAAAACTACCTTAATCGGCAGGCCATATCCATTCAAAATAGCCAACTCTTGATTTGTCATTTGGAAGCCGCCATCGCCGACAAAGAGAACAACCTCCTTATCAGGATTAGCTAACTTTGCGCCCACTGCAGCTGGTATACCGAATCCCATCGTTCCCAAACCACCCGATGTGATAAGCTGACGCTCATTCTTGTAAGGGTAAAACTGAGCAGCCCACATTTGATGCTGCCCAACATCTGTCACTACGATAGCTTCTCCTTGTGTTAATTTACCGATAGTTTCAATAGCATGCTGGGGCTTAATAATATCACTATCAAACTTGTAACTAAATGGAGCCTTAGCTTTATTAGCCAATACTTCCTCAGTCCAACTGTCATGATGCGTCCGAACTGTCTCTTCATCCAAAAGAAGTTTCAAAGCTTCTTTAGCGTCACCAACAATAGGAATATCAGTCTGGACAACCTTGCCGATCTCAGCCGGATCAATATCTACATGGGCTACAACTGCATCTTTAGCAAAGGTCTTGGGATTACCTGTTAGGCGATCCGCAAAGCGCGATCCAAAGTTGATCATAAAATCACAATGCGTCATCGCCATATTCGAAGCATAGGAGCCGTGCATCCCTCCCATCCCCAATGCTAGACGATGGCCAATCGGAATCGTTCCCAAACTCAGAAGCGTGGAAACAACTGGGATATTATAACGCTCTGCAAAAGCTACTAATTCTTTAGAAGCACCAGCATAATTAACGCCACCGCCAGCAATGATTAAAGGTTTTTTAGCTTTTTTCAGCTGGGCCAATAGTTTTCTAACTTGAAGAGCATTTGGCAAAATCGTCGGTTGATAGCTAGGTAAGTTCACTTCAGGATCATTGTAGCTAGTCACCTTGGTCTCAGAGACATTTTTAGGAAGATCAATCAATACTGGACCAGGTCGTCCTGTTGTTGCAATATGAACGGCTTCCTTTACAATACGCGGTATCTCTGCTACATCTCGAATTTGATAATTATATTTTGTAATTGGCATTGTAATACCAACGATATCTGCTTCCTGAAAAGCATCTTTACCAATACCAGCCATGGCTACCTGCCCAGTAAAAACCAGCATAGGTACACTATCGCTCATACCATCAGCGATACCAGTGATAGCATTAGTAGCACCAGGTCCACTAGTTACTACAGCCACACCAACTTTCCCAGTTGACTTAGCAAATCCTTCTGCCTCGTGAAGGGCGCCTTGCTCATGGCGAGCAAGGATATGATTAATATCATCGTGCTGATAAATTGCATCATATAAAGGAAGAACCGCTCCTCCAGGATAACCGAAAATAGTATCAATTCCCAGCTCCACTAGAGTATCTAACAATAAATCAGACCCTGTCTTAGCCTGTTCTAACGAAACTTGATTCATACTACCTCCTTTTTCAGAGTTTTATAGAAAATTCTAACAATTCAAAATTCTTGATTTCTATAATAACATTTTCTAAGAATATTGCAAGTCCAATACACTAAGAAAATCGTTTTCTTTTATAAATAAAAATCCCCTACTTCTTTCTAATAAAAGCGGGAGGGAATTTATTTTAGCAAGAATTAAAAGGATACTAATCAAAGAGAAAACTCTTAGAAGCACTATTCAACACTCATAATATAAGGATAAACAGGCTGATTTCCTTCATGAAGCTCCACTTCAATATCCTCGTTCTGAGCTTCTAAAATCTCAGCCAGTTTTTCAGCTAATTCTTGATTGCCATCTTCACCGATGTAAATCGTCACAATTTCACTATCCTCGTTAATCATTTTGTCCACAGTAGCAAGCAAGGCCGCTTCCATATCTGGATTAGATACAAGGATTTTACCGTCAACCATGCCAAGTATATCGTCTTTATGAATCTCTAGACCGTCAATGGTCGTATCTCTAACCGCCAAGGTTACACTACCGCTAACGACCTCTGACAAGCTGGCCGACATGGCTGCTACATTATCCTCTAAATTATTTTCAGGATTGAAAGCCAGTAGACTAGTTAAACCTTGAGGCACCGTTCGACTTTCAACAACAGCAGCCGGAACATCTACAACCTCTGCAGCAGATTGAGCAGCCATAAAGATATTCTTATTGTTAGGAAGAATAAGAATGTTGTCAGCATTAACAGATTCAATCGCCTTAACGATATCCTCCGTCGACGGATTCATCGTTTGACCGCCTGAAATAACATAATCCACACCTTGAGATTTAAAAATTTCAGCCAAACCATTACCAGCCGCAACCGCGATCAAGCCATACTCTTTCTTTTCAGTCTGTACAGGGGCTTCAAGTGCTTCTTCCTTTTTCAGCTGCGCTTCATGCTGTCCGCGCATATTATCTACTTTTACCTTGACAAGTGCCCCGTATTTCAAACCTTCCTGCATAACAAGGCCAGGATCCTCTGTATGGACATGAACCTTAACAATTTCATCATCATTAACAACTAAGAGGGAATCCCCAAGCTCGTTTAGATAATTACGGAAGCTCTCATAATCAAAATCTTTAACGTAAGTTGGCCCCTGACGCAGCGCCACCATAATCTCCGTACAATAACCGTACTGAATATCCTCCGTAGCCACATGTCCAGCTACAGATTTATGATGTTCAGCATTAATCATTTCAGTCATATTAGCAGGAGTTGCTTGAAACTCTTCAGAAGCCATGTATTCCCCAGTCAAGGCTGACAAGAAACCTTCATAGATAAAAACCAGCCCTTGCCCTCCTGAATCCACTACTCCCACTTCCTTAAGGACTGGTAGCATCTCAGGTGTTTTAGCTAAAGCCGCCTTAGCACCATCAAGGGCAGCCCGCATGACCTCAGTCGCATCATTAGTGGTCTCAGACTTCCTCATAGCAGAGATGGCAGCCCCTCTTGATACCGTCAGGATAGTCCCTTCTACAGGCTTCATAACAGCTTTATAAGCGACCTCTACACCTGCCTGAAGGGCGTTAGCCAAGGCTTTACCATCTAACTCTTCTAAATCTTTAATGGCTTGGCCAAATCCACGGAACAATTGTGATGTGATAACGCCAGAGTTCCCACGCGCTCCCATTAAAAGCCCCTTGGATAAAATCTGCCCTACTCCACCGACTGTAGAAGCCGGTTGATCAGCAACGGCTTTAGCACCATTTTCGATAGTCATCCCCATATTGGTACCAGTATCTCCATCAGGGACAGGAAAGACATTCAATGAATTTACATACTCTGCTTGATTTCCAAGACGAGTAGCCGCAGCCTGCACCATTTCTTGAAATAAGCTTGTCGTAATATTTGACACTAATCTTCTCCTACAACTTTAATATTTTGAATATAAACATTAACTACATTAGCATGAATACCCAATTGATTCTCAAGATTAAACTTCACACGCTCCTGAATATTTTTTGAGACCTCGCTAATCTTGACACCGTAGCTCATGACAGTATAAACATCAACCGTAATACCATCCTCCAACGATTTAACGACAACACCCTTTGAATAATTCTCCTTGCGCAAAAGAGCTTGAAAATTATCCTTGATGGCACTTTTACTTGCCATACCAACAACACCAAAAATTTCTGTTGCTGAACCACCGACAACGGTTGCAATGACGTCATCAGATAACTCAATTTGACCATCTTTTGTATTGATCTTTACAGTCATACTGCTACCTCTCAAGTTTTTATCACTTTATTCTATCATAATCTAAGACTAAAGTACAAAGAATACAGTCTTATCCCTCGGTAGCGACACTTACAAACTAATACTCTCCCACCTAGTTACACCATGTCCGGGAATAAAAAAAGAGCCTCTAGGCTCTGATTTATTAAACGCGTTCTACTTTCCCTGATTTAAGGGCGCGGGCTGAAGCCCAAACTTTTTTAGGCTTACCGTCAACCAAAATGGTTACTTTTTGTAAATTTGGTTTCACAACACGTTTAGTTTTATTCATTGCGTGTGAACGGTTGTTTGCAGATTTTGTCTTACGTCCTGTAAAATAACATACTTTTGCCATCTTACTCTTTCCTCCCACATTATTTTTTACGGATGTGCTAGCACCACATACCATACCAGTCTACCAGAATTAGCCTGACTTGACAAGCTATTTCATACATATTTTGAATTTCAAGAAAGACTAGCCTCCAACAACAGTAAGAAGCGATCTCAAAAAACAACCCCGCACTTTTGTGCAGGGGCATATTATCACTAAATTTTATAGCTTAAGCTTTGTTTTCGGAACCGAAAACATCAATACGTTCTTCAACTGCGGCTGTAATAGCTTCAAAGCCAGGTTTCAAGAACTTACGTGGGTCGAAGAGTTTCTTCTTATCATATTCAGCTTCGTTAGCATCGTACTCACGTACAAATTGACGAGTTGCATTTGCAAATGCAATTTGACACTCAGTATTAACGTTAACTTTAGCAACACCAAGTTTGATAGCTGCTTGAATTTGATCATCAGGGATGCCTGATCCACCGTGCAATACGATTGGGAAATTAGGCACAGCTGCAGTCAATTTTTCAAGGTGATCAAGATGGAGGCCCTTCCAATTTTCTGGATATGGTCCGTGAATGTTACCAATACCAGCTGCCAAGAAGTCTACACCAGTGGCAACCATTGCCTTAGCATCATCGATTGGCGCTAACTCACCATCACCAACGATACCATCTTCTTCACCACCGATGGTTCCAACTTCTGCTTCTACTGATACACCCTTAGCATGCGCTTTTTCAACAACAATTTTAGCTTTTTCAAGATTTTCTTCTATTGGAAGATGTGAACCATCGAACATAACAGAAGTGTAGCCAACTTCAATACACTCCAAAGCATCATCGAAATGACCATGGTCAAGATGGATAGCAACTGGTACAGTAATACCCATTGACTCTACAAGATTTTCAATGAGAGTCTTGCAAAGTTTATAACCACCCATGTACTTAGCAGCACCCATAGAAGTTTGGATCAATACTGGCGCTTGCTTAGCTTCTGCAGCTCGCAAGATTGCTTGTGTCCATTCAAGGTTGTTTGTGTTAAATCCACCAACTGCATAACCATTGTCACGAGCTGCTTGGACAAATTTTTCTGCTGAAACGATTGCCATTATAAAGGCCTCCTATTTATTTTTCGGGCTGAACCCGTTTACATGTTCATTCTAGCACAAATCACATTAAAAAACTAGTCTCAACAAAAGATTAAAGCGTTTTCCAAGACAAAGATACCGATGCCGCTCATCACTTTTTAAATCAAAAAATGTACATTGAGATAAGTTACAATAAAACTTTTTTACCTTTGCAATGTATTATTAAACATCAGCGCTTTACCAACCCAATAGTCTAACGCTCCTAGCCCTCTCTCATCCAAATCCAGATAGCCCTTGCGTGGTTTTCCTCTCTTCATAGTGTGGAGGCACCTGTTCTCTTTAGCAAATCGTCATGACTCTCTTTACCAACCCGAACCATCAGGCATACACCTTTTCGACCGCTAATCGTGAGGCAAAGATGCCCCCTGACCATAAAAGCTAAGCCACCAAACATCTTTTTCTCAAACACCTCATCTTCAAATAATTCCGGCCCAAGCTGCTGCTCCAGCTCCTTGCGAACAGTATCCGCAAGTTGTCTATCGTACACCATACTTTCACCTTAACGAATCTAACTCAATCTTTACGGGCTTACCAACAATTCCCAGCCAATACCATAACGATCTATCACACGACCATAATAAGGACTGAAAAAATTCGGGGCAAAGGGCAGAATGATATTACCTCCTTGACTCAGTTGCGCCATCGTCCGATCCGCTTCTGCTTCATCTGCCATATAAACAGAGATAAACTGCCGTGGAATTTGATTGAAGTCTGCAACGTCTGTCCCGTATTGGGCAAAGTAACCGCGATCCTCACCCCAGAGCTGGATATTCCCCAATTGAAGAGCCATCCAAGCAACTTTCTCACCTGCTTCACCTGAAAAATCAGTGCCATTAGGCAAGTCCCTTTACTCTAAGAATGCGTTCAATCGCGCTATTAAACACCCGACTATAGAGTTGAAAAGCCTCCTCAACTTGGTCCTTAAATCCCAAAAATACATTTACCTTAGTCATGATGTCGCCTCCTATGCTTCTATATGAGTTATTTCAATTGATAAAGTTTCTATCTAAGTGAACCTAATCTTAGAATCCTTTATCATTCTTATAGACTGAGTATAGCAAATATGGCCTTATAAAATTTATCCTATTTTGACTTCTTTAAAAGGCTGTCCATAATTAACTTCGGCAGATTGACCGTATTTAAAGGATGATGGGGTTGCCTTTTCATCCATCAAAAGATTAACAGTATAACTAGAATCCTCATCAAAGATTAAGAGGCTATCATGCCTACTACGATAAATATCCAGCATGATAAAAGTAGAAGAAAAATTGGTATTTGTAGCAAGATCACAAGCAAGTAGATAATAGCTCCCTGCTGGTACCCTATCCAGACAAAGACCTTTTGTTGCTGTCGTTACCAGCCCTACAATAGGTACTTGATTGGCAGAGGGTCAGGAAAGAGGCCGACAAAAACTAATTCTGGCACATAATCTTTTGGATAGATGAGATTAATCTTAACCTGATTATTAGCCCTTATATCTTTAAAATGGTGATAGTGAAGATTCTCTTTGGTTTATAAAATCTTTTAAAAACCTATAGGCCAAACTAGCCGAAGACTTATAAGCCTTAGCTAAGCTCCCTGTTTGCTTGCGAAATATTTTTGAAAAATTACTGCTATAGTCGTAACCAACCTGACCAGCAATATGCGTTATATTGCCTTCTTCGGCCAATAACTTTCTCATCCCGGCCCTGGATCCGCATGGATTCTAAATATTTACAAAAAGTCACACCAGTCACTGTTTTAAACTGCCGAGAAAAATAGGACGGCGCATAATGAAAATGCTGGGCGACTTTCTCCAAGGAAATGTCATCCGCCAAATGTTCTGCCATGTAAGCTGTAATCGCCTCGATATCCACTTTCTTCCTCCTTTCAATCTCCTCATATAAAACAAAAAAGCAGACCTTACGCCTGCTTATCTTTCAATGCGGAAAGAGGGACTTGAACCCTCACGACCTAAAGCGGTCACAGGATCCTTAGTCCTGCGCGTCTGCCAATTCCGCCATTTCCGCTGTTCTTACAACAGAATTTATTATATCAAGGGAGATTTTTCTTGTCAATAACATTTTTTAATTTTTTCAGAGACCTTCAAAATAGATTTTAAAAAGTGAGAAGAAAACCCTAGCCCGAAGGCTAGAGTCGTTTTCAAATAATTTCTTTTATTTAGCATTTTCAACTGCAGCTGTTACAAAGGCTGTGTAAAGTTCTTCAGCACGATTAGGACGACTTTGCAACTCTGGATGGTATTGAGCTGCGACAAAAAACTTTTTATCTGGTAGCTCAACAACCTCCATCAAGCGATTGTCAGGTGATACGCCTGAAAAAACAAAACCAGCTGCTTCAAAATCCTCGCGGAATTTAGTATTGAACTCATAGCGGTGACGATGACGGCGCTGAATAACCTCTTGGTTGCTATAGGCTGCAGCAGCCTTTGAGCCAGACTTAAGTTTACATGGATACAAACCCAGACGAAGAGTCCCCCCCATGTCTTCAACATCGATTTGATCGCGCATGATATCGATGACAGGATAAGCTGTATCTGGATCTAGCTCTGAGGAATTAGCACCTTGCATATTAAGAACATGGCGAGCAAATTCTACACAAGTCAGCTGCATGCCCAAACAGATACCAAGCATCGGAACATCATTCTCACGCGCATAGCGAATAGCCTGAATTTTACCTTCAGTCCCGCGTTGACCAAAACCACCAGGAACAATGATGCCATCAGCATAACCAAGGAGTTCAGAAACATTTTCAGCTGTAACATCGTTAGCATTGATCCATTGAAGGTCAATGGCAGAGTCGTTGACATAGCCTGAATGCTTAAGCGCCTCGACAACTGAAAGATAGGCATCTGGCAGCTCAACATATTTACCAACCAAAGCGATTTTAGTGGTCTTTTTGAGGTTAAGGACCTTATCAACCATAGCTGACCATTCGGTCATATCCGCTTCAGGTACATCTAATTTCAAATGGTCACAGACAATCTGATCCATACCCTGTGCTTGCATATTAAGGGGAACTTGATAGATATGATCAACATCAAGGGACTCGATAACAGCCTCTGGCGCCACATCACAAAACTGCGCTAATTTATTTTTAATATTCTGCCCCGCTGGCTGCTCTGTCCGAATAACCAGCATATTAGGCTGAATCCCTAGCCCGCGCAATTCTTTGACTGAATGCTGAGTGGGCTTGGTCTTCATCTCACCAGCAGCTTTAAGGTAAGGAAGCAATGTTGTATGAATGTACATAACATTATCAGAGCCCACATCTGCTTTCATTTGGCGAAGAGCCTCTAAAAATGGCAGACTCTCAATATCTCCGACTGTTCCGCCAACTTCAGTGATAATAACATCAGAGTCTGTTGTTGTAGCGGCACGCTTAATTTTCTCCTTGAGGGCATCCGTAATATGGGGAATAACCTGAACAGTGGCACCAAGATACTCACCCTTACGCTCTTTTCTCAAAACCTCGCTGTAAATTTTTCCTGTTGTAACGTTTGAATACTTATTAAGGTTGATATCAATAAAGCGTTCATAGTGACCAAGGTCAAGATCTGTTTCAGCTCCATCATCTGTCACATAGACTTCACCATGCTGATAAGGACTCATTGTCCCTGGGTCAATATTAATATAAGGATCAAATTTTTGAATTGTAACTTTTAGTCCACGATTTTTAAGCAGCCGTCCAAGACTGGCCGCTACAATTCCCTTACCAATCGAAGAAACAACACCACCTGTAACAAAAATGTACTTTGTCATACACACTCCTTATTATCTCAAACGGCACAGCTAGACACACAGCCAGCCTTATTTTATAGTACACAAGGCTTTTACTTTTAAAAATAAAAATAGCCCCCTATTTGCCTAGGGAGCATTCCGACCTCTAAAAGAGGTGCCCGATAATTAGTATAGATTATCCAGAGGCTTTTGTCAATCAGAAAATCAAGCTTCCTCGTCGTCCTCATCATCTTCTTCGTCATCAGATTCATTTAAATCTACAGTATCCTCGTCTACGTCTTCATCGGGGATAATTTCGTTAATTTCTGAATCATAAGACTCAACTTCTGATTTCTCATCATCAGGATTTTCTTCATCGTACTCAACATCTGTTGGCGTAAAGTCATCCTCATCTTCTGGATCATCATCATTATAATCGATAGCATCTTCATCCCCATCCATGAAGGCATTAACACGCTTTTTCTTACGTTTAGGAACGTCTTCACCATTTTCTTCCAGTGTAATCACTTCTTCATCAATTTCATCAATGGCATACCATGACCGAAGTCCCCATTTATTTTCACCTAGAGGAATAAAGCTGCCATCAGTATTCAAATCTGAATAGAAAAATGGCAGAGCATAGCGAATATCAGCATCAGATGTTCCTAAGTAGTTTTGAATCTCATTGACTAAATCGCTGAAGTACATTTCATTATCGCGACCACGTGTCTCTAAAATAGCACGGGCAACTTCAATCATTGACAGTTCGCTCTTTTCTTGTCCAGCAAATACTTCTAATTCCAAGGCCGTTCTCCTTATTTTGTCATTAACTTATATTTTACGATATTTTTAGTAGTAAGTCAAAAATGATTTTCTTTATACATCCAAAAACAAACTAGTCTAACTGGTTGATTTTTTAACAAAAGCCAAGATATCCCGCATATCTTCGGCCATATAATCAGCCAGCGACTGATCAATACCGAGGCGATCTTCTCGATAAGCAAGGACCGTCAGATCTGCGCCTTTAGCCGCTGCTATCCCTGAAGGCGAATCTTCAATAGCCAGTGCTTCCCCACTTGAAATAGCCAAACGCTCAAGAACCGCCAAGTAGATTTCTGGATTTGGTTTACTCTTTTCAAAATCCTCGCCACTGACAATAGCATCAAAATACTCCTTAATACCGCAAGTTGTTAAAACAGTTTTAATATAATCTCTTTTTGTTGACGAGGCAAGAGCTAAGGCGATTCCCTCTGCCCTAGCATACTCTAAAACAGCCAAAACATCTTTACGAAACAGAGACAAACAATTTTCTTTGCGATATTTTACCCTCTCAATCTCACCTAGTCCAGCTGCAATTTCACTCAGGGAAAGCGACGTCTGACTGAGACGCTTTATTCTTTCTAAGAGGTCTTGTCCAGAGCGTCCAACCAGCTCCGAGAAATCCTTAAAAGTCAGTTGTGAGGGATTATGTGCAATCTGTTTAATATAATTCTGTTGCAGTTGAAAATCTAAATATTCTGTATCAACAATGACACCATCCATATCAAAAATAATCAACTTTATCATAATAACCTCTTCACGATGCCCTGGATCCTGCTTTCTATCAACTAGCTCAGCGTTATTCTAATCTTATGAGCAGCCGAATTTAAACAGCTAAAAAACGAGAGACTTGGAGTTCTCCCCAAGTCTCATCAACAAAGTCAAGATAAAAACTACTTGACACTCGCAGAACTAGTAATAGTTTCAATAGCTTTCTTCATAGTGATATCATGTTTCAGCATGTCAGACGAAAGCAGTGAACGAACCTGTTCAGCATCCATATTATATTCCGCAGCAAGATCTGTAATCTCTTTTTCAATTTCTTCGTCTGTTGCATCAAATCCTTCAGCAGCTGCAATCGCTTCGATAACAAGGTTTGTACGCACACGTTTATCAGCATCTGCTTCATATTGTTTGTGAAGATCGGCCTCAGTCGTACCTGTCAGTTGATAATACATATCAGGTGAAATTCCTTGTTGTTGCATATTGCTCAAGAATTCATTCATCGCACGGTGAACTTCATCATGTACCATTTCCTCTGGTAGTTCCGGAATTTCTGCATTTTCAACAGCCAATTCAAGCGCAGCGCCTTCAACAGCATCGTCATAAGCAATTTCTTTAGCAGCTTCTAACTCTTTGCGGTATTTAGCTTTCAACTCATCGAGTGTTTCCACTTCTTCGTCGATATCTTTAGCTAACTCATCATCAAGTTCTGGAACTTCTTTAGATTTAACTTCATGCACTGTTGTTGCAAAGACTGCGTCTTTACCAGCAAGATCATCAGCTTGATAATCCTCAGGGAAGGTTACATTGACTTCTACTTCATCACCAGCTTTAGAGCCAACCAACTGTTCTTCAAAGCCTGGAATAAATTGGCCTGAGCCAAGCTCAAGAGAGAAATTGTCTCCCTTGCCACCATCAAACTCCACGCCATCAACGGTACCGACAAAATCAATAACAACGGTATCTCCATTTTCAGCAGCAGCATCCTTAATAGTCAATTCAGCTAAATTGTTACGTTCACGCTCGATTTTGTCGTTAACTTCTTGCTCCGACACTTCCTTCGTTTCCTCAACAGAAACTTCAAGATTCCTATAGTCACCCAACTTAACTTCTGGTTTAGTTACAACTTCAGCCTTGATAACCCAATCCTGCCCCTTTTCCATTGAATCAACATCAATTTTAGGTTGAGCCACGACATCAAGCCCACTTTCAGATACAGCTGCATCGTAAGCTGTAGGTAAAATGCTATTCAAGGCATCTTCATAAAGCGCTTCCTCGCCAAAGCGTTGATTAAAGACAGCACGCGGCATATGCCCTTTACGGAACCCAGGAACATTTAAATCTTTTTTTACTTTATTGAAGGCTGTGTCAAGAGCTGGTTTAATTTGTTCTTGACTGATTGTAAATGTAAGCACACCGCGGTTAGCAGCCGTGTTTTCAAATGATACAGACATCTTTATCTCCTTAAAAAATCGTAATACACCTTAGTCTATCATAATTTAGGGGGTTTTAAAAGTTTTTTTATGCGAAATTCCCCGCTTATCAACTAAAAACTGCTACTTCCGCAAAAATTTGTTAGACTAATAGGCAGAAAGGATTTCTCTATGAATATCTTAAACAAATACTGGGAATCACTCCATTTGGAAGATATGGCAGTCACACTGCTGTCCAAAGTTATATCACTCGCTTTGCTGATTTTCGTCTTTATTATCGGTAAACGTATTGCAGACTGGGCCTTTAAAAAATTCTTTGAACGTTCTCCCCGTCTGTTGGGGCAAACCGAAGGAAGGCGTAAAACCTTGATAAAGCTCTTCCACAACATTATGAGTTACCTGCTCTATTTCATGCTTATCTACTGGATCTTAGCTATCCTAGGCCTACCTGTCTCTAGTCTAATTGCCGGAGCAGGGATTGCAGGTTTGGCTATCGGTTTAGGAGCACAAGGTTTTCTGTCTGATCTCGTCAATGGTTTTTTCATCCTTATTGAGCGGCAATTTGATGTTGGAGATTCCGTAACGGTAGACTCTGTTTCAGGAACAGTGTCCAGCGTGGGGATTCGTACGACAGAAATTCGAGATTTTGACGGAACACTGCATTTCATTCCAAATCGGCAAATTTTGCTGGTCAGCAACCAATCTCGCGGAGATATGCGGGCTCAAGTTGACATTCCTATCTATGCCACCACGAATCTTGATCGTGTGACTCAGATCATCAAGGAGGTTAATAGCCAAGAGGTTCCTAGCAATCCAGAAATTGTAGGGGTCCCTAATATCTTAGGTCCCCGAACAGCTATCAATGGGCAATTCGTTTTTCGAGTAGATATTTTTGTGCAAAATGGGCAACAGTTTCGTATCTACTCCAAATTTTTCCGTCTTTATCAGGAGGCATTATTGAAAGAGGGCATGACACTCCCCACCCCCAGTGCCCACATCATTCCACCAACATCAAAGAGCTGAGCTTAAGTCCAGCTCTTTTTATGACAGCAAACAACTACCACATTATCAGCTTTTAGGCTTTTCGAATAGAATCTTTTTCATGCAGAGCCCGGTCGCCTCCGATGAGTTTTGGGCGGCTAGCAAGGGCTGTTACATGAGCTCCTCCGAGTTCCCTTTGAATGGGAATCAGAGGAACTTGAACACGTTTAACATGCATGCCAATAAAGGTATCACCAATATCTAGACCTGCATGCGCAACAAGCTCTTCAACCTCAACAGGGTGCTCCATAAATTTAAATGCGGCTAGCTGACCACTGCCGCCAGCATGAAGACTGGGAAGCACATTAACCACCTCCAGCTGCTTTTCCTCTGCAACAGACTCTTCTACGACTAGGGCTCGATTGAGATGCTCACAGCCCTGAACAGCTAAATAGACATCACGCTTTTTCGTCTCATTTAAGACAGTCTGTACAACGACTTCACCAATTTCTAAGCTGGAGTTTTGGCCAATGCGACCACCAGCTACCTCACTGGAAGATAAGCCTAGGACAAAAATCTGTCCCGGTTTAATCGCAGAGCGTTCCAATATATCTACAATAATTCCTTCTGTTTGTTTTTTCAGTAGGTCTAAATCCATCATAACCTCATTTCTTAGGAAATAAATTTGAAAACAGCTTAAAAGCTATAAAGCCTATCACCGCACCAAGTATCGTCTGAAAAGAATTCCCCCATATCCCGGCGACAGCCGCTCCCCAGCCATAACCAAGTATCAAAGCAGCTAAAACATAAACACCGACCATAGTTATAGAGGCCAACAGCACTCCAACAAAGCGATATTTTCCTTGTAAACCAGCAAGGAGTCCCTGCAAACCATGAGCTAGCAAACTAAACAACATATACTGGGGGTAGCCCAACAATAGATCTAAAAGAAAAGCAGATATCCCCCCGACGGCTGCTCCGCCGCGACTACCCATATAAAAGGCGGTAAAGAAAACTCCTGCATCCAGCAAGGTCAAAAAACCAGTTGGAGAGGGAATATGAATAAAACCTAATACCGTACTAAGTGCCGCTAGCAAAGCTAGAAGTGTTAATTGATGTAGTCTAATTTGCCTCATAATTCTGTACTACTCCATACTGATCAGAATGTTGAATACCTTGATAAACGAAGTCCTTAGATATCCTTACTGCCTCGAAAATCTCCTTGCCAAGAACCAAGTGGCTAGCAATACTAGACGCGAAGGTGCACCCTGCTCCGACATTGTTTTTGTCAAGCACAGGGTAATCCAAAACTCTAAAATCTTCCCCATCGTAGAAAAGATCTACAGCTCTCTCAGAATCCAAGCGACTGCCCCCTTTAATAACAACTGTTGGAGCACCAAGTTGATGAAGAGTCTTAGCTGCAGATTTCATATCTTCCAGTGTCTTGATTTCCTGCTGGGCAAGCAACTCGGCTTCTGATAAATTCGGAGTCACTATAGTGATATTAGGGAAAAATTTTAATAATTCATCACGCAATGCACTGACTGCGACATCGTGTTTTTCCTTACAGACCAAAACAGGGTCTAAAACGATTGGTACTCCCTTGTGGTCTTCTATAAATTTCAATGCTTGGGTGGCAATGGCAGTATTTGGCAATAATCCCAGTTTAATAGCTCCAAAGGCAACAGGTTTCAGGCTATCCAACTGTGCCTTAAAGACCTGTCCATCTGTCGCAAACACCTCAAAGCCTTTTTCTGTCATAGCTGTCAAACACGTTACTGCCAAAAAACCACGCAGGCCATTAGCTGTATATGTATTGAGGTCTGCGTAAAGACCACCCCCGCTAAATACATCGTTTCCCGAAATAGCCAAAACATTAGTCATCATAGATAATCTCCTTCAGATAAAGGCCGTTGCCAGCAGCTGTCGGCCCAGCCAAATTACGATCCTTTGTCTCTAATACTGTCCTAACCTGATTTACAGGCATACGCCCATTGCCAATTTTCAAGAGAGTTCCTACCATATTGCGCACCTGCTTATAGAGGAAGCCATTACCAGTAAAAGTAAAAACTAAAAAGCCAGTCTTGGCATCAACCATCACCTCTGCCTTTGTAATCGTTCTCACCTTATTAGTCACCGAGCTCCCTGAAGCTGTAAAGCCAGTAAAATCATGGGTGCCCACTAAATCTTTGATAGCTTCCCGCATAGCAGCCAAATCAATAGGATAAGGATAGTGCGTTGCATAGGCCCGCATCATAGGATTCTTAGGACGGCCAATGTCAACAAGAAACTCATACGTCTTACTATGCTTATGATAGCGAGCATGAAAATCATCAGTCACTTGCTCAACACTAACCACATCAATATCTTCAGGTAACTGAGTATCCAACCCAAACCTCAGCTTTTCTTCATCACGAACCTGAGGTAAATCAAAATGAATGACTTGCCCATAGGCATGAACGCCACTATCCGTTCGTCCAGCTCCATGTACCTTTACAGGGAAACCACTGTTTAGCCGCTGCAAAGTTTTTTCTAACTCTTCTTGAACTGACCGTTCCTTAGTCTGCCTCTGAAAGCCAGCAAACAAGGTGCCATCATAAGAGATAATCGCCTTATATCTTACCATAGCCTTATTTTAGCATGATTAATCAGTCTCGCCCAGAGAAAAAGGTTCAATCTGTCTGGGGACAGATTGAACCTATAAAAACTATTCCATTTTATGTAGGAACAGCTACATTCGGGAATAGTTTCTTTTGATTTTGATAACTTAATGAGCTTGTTCTAAATATCTGCCCTTTGATTATAAATCTATTCACCATCAAAGGCGTCTTTAACCTTATCAAAGAATCCTTTTTTCTTAGGTTGAATACTGCTTTCGCCGCTAGCTGCTGCAAAAGCCAGCAGAGCCTCTTTTTGTGCCTCATTAAGCTTAGTAGGAGTGACAACATTAATCGTTACATGCTGATCTCCCTGACTGCCCCCGCGCAGACGAGGAGCTCCTTTACCCTTGAGACGGAAAGTTTTACCCGTTTGAGTACCTTCAGGAATCGTCATTTCAACATCACCATGGACTGTCGGTACCTCAACAGTATCTCCAAGAGCAGCTTGGGCAAAACTGATATTCAAGGTATAGTAAATAGTTGAACCATCACGTTCAAATTTCTTGCTTGGTAAGACATTAATAATAACGAAGAGATCACCGTAAGGACCGCCGTTAAACCCTGCTTCCCCTTGACCTTGCAAACGGATCTGTTGACCAGTTTCAACACCTGCTGGCACCTTAACAGAAACCTTATGTGATTTCTTTTCATGACCACTACCTTGACAAGTCGTACATGGATCCTTAATTTCCTTACCAGTACCATGGCAGACATCACAAGTCACCTGGCGGCGCATCATACCAAGGGGCGTTTGAGTATCTACATTGATCACACCTTGACCGTGACATCGACTGCAGGTCACGGGACTCGTTCCAGGCTTGGCCCCAGAACCATGACAGGTGTGACACTCAGCTTCCCGATTATAGGTAACATCTTTTTCAGCCCCAAAAACCGCCTCTTCAAATTTCAAGTTCAAGCGATATTGTAAATCATCACCTTGACGTGGCGCATTAGGATTGCGGCTAGTACCTCCACCAAAGAAACTGGAAAAGATATCTTCGAAACCACCGAATCCTGCGCTATCGAAACCGCCAAAACCGCCACCGAATCCTGCATTGGCACCGTCTGGTCCATACTGATCATAAGCAGCACGTTTTTGCTCGTCTCCCAAGGTTTCGTAAGCCTCTTGAATATCCTTGTATTTTTGCTCAGCCCCAGACTCTTTGTTGATGTCTGGGTGGTATTTCTTAGACATCTTACGATAGGCTTTTTTGATTTCATCTTGCGAGGCATCCTTGGACACCCCCAGACGGTCATAATATTCTTGATTGTTCATAATTTATGATACAAAAGGCGTTAAGAAAACCGTATGAAAATAGGAAACTGACGCAGTGTGTCAAACACACTAGGAAGTTTATCTTTTTCACTAGGTTTTTAGCCTGTGTTCGAATAAACGAACTTGTATTCCTTTCTATTGATGTACTATGAGAAAACAGAAAATCCTGATTTTCTAGACGATTTATCTTTTCACACAAATTTTTAGGGCGGGTTCAATTCCTTTCTATAAAGGTTTTTTCTGTGGACAAACTCCTAAGAGACTTAAAAAATAGAAAACTGTCCGATGATTCCTTGCATCTAGATAAAGTTTATCTTTTTGGCACAGTTCTTAGTCCGCGTTCAGTTGAGAACACCTGTATTTCTTTCTGTTTAAGCTTGGAAAATCCTTACCGAAAATTGATAAAATCGCTATCAAAATTGTAAAGAAATAATTAGTCAAAGTAGCTGATGGAAGCAGTTTACAGCACTTTTGTTTGTGACCTGTCCTCATCACTCTTATAGAGGTGAGACGACGAAATCACAACTCTGCTGATCGATTTTTGCCTTATTCTCAAAAACAGAGGCTGGGTTGCAACCTCTGATTAATAAAGTTATTTACTATTTTTATATTTCCTATAGTCCGACAATAAGCGCCCCCCTCTGGATCTCCCTTTTGAAGAAGACGGCCTCCTAAACTTTTTACAAAATCATCCTTTTTATTATTTAAGTCAATAGCATTATCTCGTTCAAATTTTAGTCTTTGATTTACTTTTTTTAAATGTTTGATTTGTAAATCACGATTCTGTTGATCTAATAATACAGATATTGAATCAGTAATTTTTCCCAATAAATCTTGTAAACTCATTCCTTGCTCCTATCACAAGTAGTTTTGTAACCATTCTGGCATATCTGGATCATCAATTCTCCAAGAATCTTGTAGACTCTCTGTCTCTTCCCACACGTTTTCATCACCATCAAAAAATTTGAACCTGTGACACTTATATTTTAAAACTTCATCATCCTCAAGTCTGTACTCGTTCCAGTAATAATTTTGCTTGCCATAGCCTTTCCACTCATTAGTTGTATAAATCGTTGACATGGCTCTCTCCTATCTCCTTTGAAGTTTATCGTAATTTTACTTCTCCGTGAACTCCCCATCTACAACATCATCGCCACCATTACCGTTATTGTCAGCTGAGTCAGTTGCTTGCGCACCTTCTGCTCCGGCAGCTGCCTGCTGCTCAGCAGCAGCTTGTTCGTAAAGTTTTACCGCAAGAGCTTGAGCTTTTTCATTGAGAGCTTCAAGTTTAGACTTCATGTCGTCAAGATTGCCTGATTCCTGAGCGGCTTTTAATTCATCAAGAGCTGATTGGGCTGCGTCACGTTCGCTATCGAAGCCTTTGCCTTCAGTTTCTTTAATGGTCTTTTCTGTTGCAAAGATCGCTTGGTCAACTTCATTCTTGAGGTCAACTTCTTCTTTACGCTTAGCATCAGCATCAGCATTAGCTTCCGCATCTTTCATCATACGATCGATTTCTTCTTCAGAAAGACCGTCATTTGACTTGATAACGATGTGTTGTTCTTTTTGCGTACCGAGGTCTTTAGCCTTAACAGATACGATACCGTTCTTGTCAATATCAAATGTTACTTCGATTTGTGGCACACCACGAGGAGCAGCTGGAATATCGGTCAATTGGAAGCGTCCCAAAGTCTTGTTGTCCGCTGCCATTGGGCGTTCACCTTGAAGAACGTGGATATCAACGGCTGGTTGGTTATCGGCTGCGGTTGAAAAGACTTGTGACTTAGAGGTTGGGATAGTTGTGTTGCGGTCAATCAACTTCGTGAAGACACCGCCCATAGTTTCGATACCAAGTGACAGTGGGGTAACATCAAGAAGCACGACGTCTTTGACATCGCCAGTAATCACACCACCTTGAATAGCAGCACCCATAGCAACCACTTCATCAGGGTTTACAGATTTGTTTGGTTCTTTACCAGTTTCAGCCTTAACTGCTTCAACAACAGCAGGGATACGCGTTGAACCACCAACCAAGATGACTTCATCAATTTCTGACAGGCTTAAATCAGCATCAGACAATGCTTGGCGAACAGGGGTCTTGGTGCGTTCAACAAGATCGCGAGTCAAATCATCGAATTTAGCACGTGTTAATGAGACTTCCAAGTGGAGCGGTCCAGCATCACCCGCAGTGATGAAAGGCAGGCTGATTTGTGTTTGGGTGACACCTGACAAGTCCTTCTTAGCTTTTTCGGCAGCATCTTTCAAACGTTGCAGAGCCATCTTGTCAGTTGACAGGTCAATTCCGTTTTCTTTCTTGAATTCATCAACCAAGAAATCAATGATTTTTTGGTCGAAATCGTCACCACCTAGTTTGTTGTCACCAGCAGTCGCCAATACATCGAAGACACCATCACCCAATTCAAGAATCGAGACATCAAAGGTACCACCACCAAGGTCAAACACTAAGATTTTTTCATCTTTATCTTGTTTATCAAGACCATAAGCAAGGGCTGCTGCAGTTGGTTCGTTGACGATCCGTTCGACTTCAAGACCAGCGATTTTACCAGCATCTTTAGTTGCTTGACGTTGCGCATCATTGAAGTAGGCCGGAACAGTGATGACAGCCTTTTCAACTTTTTCACCAAGATAATCTTCAGCATATCCCTTGATGTATTGCAGAATCATAGCTGAAATTTCTTGAGGAGTATATTCTTTATCATTGGCAGAAACTTTTTCAGAGGTTCCCATTTTAGACTTAATGGAAATAACCGTATCTGGGTTTGTTACTGCTTGACGCTTAGCGGCATCACCGACAATGATTTCCCCATTTTTAAATGAGACAACCGAAGGAGTTGTACGGTTACCTTCTGGGTTAGCGATAATTTTACTTTCAGTTCCTTCAAGAACGGCAACTGCTGAGTTTGTTGTTCCTAAGTCAATACCAATAATTTTAGACATAATACAAGATACCAAGAACATTGAAACAGTCCAGCGACTGCTATTAACGTTCAATTCCTTTCAAAATTTAAATTATTATTCTTGTTCGTTATTTACTAGTTTTCTGTCATTTCGGACAAGTCAGTCTGTTACTAGTTTGATAACAAAATCAATACCATTTTGCTATCGAGCTAGTAAGGAGTCTAGGCAATCCGCCATAGCGGTTGCCGTATAATGATGAGGCGTTTTAATGCCCATCATTATTGACTAGTTATACACCACCACCATAGCTGGCCGAAGCAGCCGATCGTGCAGTTTGTAGCCTTTTTGGAAGATTTCTGCAATACTGTCTGCTGGGTGCTCATCGTCAGCTGGTAAGGTCTGCACTGCCATGTGAAAATTGTGATCAAAGCTTTCGACTGTTACTTCTTCCACACCTTCTTCTTTGAGAGCTTGGATCAGGCTTTCTTGTACCATTTCCAAGCCTTTTTTCACATCATCGCTCAAGCCCTCAACCGCTAAAGCACGCTCCAAATTATCCAAACTAGGCAAAATCGCCTTAGCTAGATCCTGTGAACGATACTTTTGCAGCTGCTGGCGCTCTTCATTGGCACGTCGCTGAATATTTTGCATCTCCGCGTGAGCCCGCAGATATTTATTTTCAAAATCATCTGCCTTCGCAAGAGCTTCTTCAAGTTCTGATTTTTCAGGAGCCTCTTCATCATTATCGACTACAGTCGCCTCCTGTTGATTTTCTTCATCTTCAGAAACCGCTGTCACTGTCTCTTCAGCAGCCTCTTCGTTTTCTTTTTTAATATCTTCTGACATAATGCCTCCTATTTAATTTACCTCGTAATGATTACTGCTAAGATAGCGATAAAAATCCGCTAACTTCATCGTTAAAACCCGACTAACAATGCTAAGAAGTCCCAAAGTCCGCTGATAATCTACAGTAACAGGCCCCATAAGACTCAAGCTACCGAATCCACGATAAGGGATTAAAAATTTGTAGGATAACTGAGTCAAAGCCTTAAGCCCTTGTTGATTTTCTTCAGCCAATCGAATAACATAAGGCTGCTCATCTTGAAATTGTTTTCTAATATCCAGAGCCAACTCTTGATTATTATCAAACAAGCGATAGGTTTTAACATCAGCATATCTGAGGAGATTCTCTTTACCAGATAAGAACAGTTTTTCTACAAACATTTCCTTAAAGATATGTTCAAATAATTCCAAGACATTATCTGTTACCTTGAAATAGCGTTGGACAATCTGCGGGATCTCAGTTCGAATCCGATAATGAATTTCCATCACTGTTTGCCCTAAAAAGCGTTCACATACCAGATTGCTTAAAGTGGCTAAATCCTCATCAAGAAAATTCTTGGGAATAGCAAACTGACTTGTAACAGTATTGGAATCATCAAAAGTCATGACAGCTAGAGCATCGTGGTGACTGAGCTTTACAATATCAAAAGCGCTCAAGCGCTGATTGCTAGGTTCAACATCCAGAGCAACAGCAGTACAGCCAGTCAGCTTCGCCAAAATATCACTAGCCTTTTGTAACAAATCCTCTAATTTAAAAAATTCAAAATCAAAAGCCTTGACGACCTCATAGACATCCGCTTCATCAACACGCTCAAGATTTAACAAATGATTGACATAGTATTGAAAACCTTGACGACTGGGCAAGCGACCACTTGATGTATGAGCTTTTTCCAATAAACCAATTTTTTCTAAAGCAGCCATATCATTACGAATCGTAGCACTGCTAGAAGCAATGTAGTTCTGTAAAAGCTTTGATCCGACAGGTTCATGAGTCTGTGTAAACAATTCAATAATGACAGACAAAATATCATTTTGACGCTGTGTAATCATCCCCAACACCTCCTGTCAGATTTAGCACTCTTATGACACGAGTGCTAACTTATGTTTCTATTATACTGCTCTAAAAATTGATGTCAAGGGAAAAACTCAAAAAATTAGCACTCTTTCAAAAAGAGTGCTAAAAAACTTATTTCTTCTGCAATTGGGCAATAGGTTAGGAACCTTCCATCCACCTCATTTATCATACTTTGTTAGCTGATGCTTCTGAATAATAGCAGTCAGTTTATCCGCATAATGAGGATCAGGACTAACGCCAGCTTTTTGCAAGGCTTGAACAGCAGTCGTGTATTCCTCAGCTGTTGCTACTGTTGTATAAAGCTGGGTCCCCCACAGTCCAGAACTCAATGCCTCCATATAAGCCGAAAGGCTACTCTGCCAGTCCGTATAAATGGCGTAAGGCTGCTTAACTGTCCGCCATTGACCCGATTCGTAAGACTGAGTCGTTAAAACAATCCTTGCCTGTCCTGATTGTGCTAACATACCTGTATAGTTGTGATAACGCACCGCTAGTAAATTAGAGCCATAGTCAGACGACTGAGCCATCTGGGCAATGATAATAGAAGCTTTGACTCCATACGCTTTGGATAGTTTTTGAGCAGTTGGAGCAACCTCCTTGATAAAAGCTTCCTGACTATAGTGAGATACCACCTTAGTGTTGGCAGCCTTAGTTCTCATGTTAAAAAGCAAGGGCAAAAGGATAAGGGCTAAAACAAAGCCAAAAACAATTATAAAAGGCCGAAATTTTAGCCTAGTTCTCATAAATATACCTCCTTACTTATTTCTTCTTGAGCACTGCAAGGTACTCTTCCAAGCTTAGATCATGCTCCGTCATATATTTGGCCGAGGCCTTACCGACATAGCGGAAATGCCAGTCTTCATAGTCTACGCCTGTTGAGTCACTTTTGCCCTTTTCAAAGCGTAACACAAAACCATATCGGGGGGCCAACTTCTTAATTTGAGAAACAACAGTTGGATCGCTTTCGTTAAGATTGTCAACGGTACTCATATCAATAGCTAAACCTGTCTGATGTTCACTAGCACCTGCCGGCTGCGAATAGGTTTTGACCTTTTCCTTGGCCTCATCCTCGCTCAAACTAGGATCACTGGACATTTCTTGTTTAACATAAGAACTAAAGAGCTCCTCCTGGTAGGCGACACTGCGATAGCCTGAAATCAAATGCTCACTGCTATCAATTTGTTGGGCCGCCGCTAAAAAATCTCTAACATTATCAGCAATCCGAGAATCCACCTCTATATTATCCACTGAAGTCAATTCAGGATTAAGTTCTTCTGTAAGATTATCCCGATTGACAAGAATCAGCTGCCAATCGTCTGCTGAAACACTTGGTAATTCTGCAGTTGCTTTAGACTCTTTCATAGCAGATTGATGAGAAGACGAATTGACTTGAGACTGGTGAGATTCTTGTTTATCACGAACATAGGCAACACCAAAAATAATTAGCAGGGCAGCGATAAAAGCTACCAAGAGATTGCGATTACGACTTTTCATACACTTCCTTTTCTAACAATTCTCTGCCTTTTTGGCGATAAGACATATCACCGATAGCATCAATATGAAATCGACCTTCTTCATAAGTCAGCTGACAAACACTGCCATTATCTAGAGCTAGACTGCGCGGTAAAGTTGAATCCAGCAGTCCCATCAGTGTGCCGATAGTCATACCGTGGCTAACTACGATAGCATCACCACCCCCTTGACTCTCAACTTCCTTAGCAATATCGGTAAATCCCGAAAGGATCCTTTCCCTCAGCACATCCCAAGGCTCAGCCCAGCCTGCTGTATCAACGGCTAAAATAGCATCAGCCATATCCTTATATGTCAGCTCTTCAATAGGCTTATCAAAAACCCGTGGCATAACACCGTTAAAGAGTTCAGCATCATACCCTCCGTCCAAGCTACCAAAGCACCACTCTCGAATCCGCTTATCCCGCTTATAAGGGATCGTCTCTTGCCCCAGTTCACTCAGGATAATTTCCATCGTCTGTAGAGTCCGGCCACTGTCGCTAGAGTAAGCCGCAGCAAAATGCAAACCGGCCGCTTTCAAGCCAAGACCCAACTCCTTGATTCCTTTTTCTCCATCTTTCGTCAAGGGTGTATCTGACCACCCCTGCGCCCGACCAATTGTATTAAACATGGTTTTCCCGTGACGGGCAATAAATAGTCGTGTTTTTGCCATAATAAGACCTTCTCCCGAGTTTTTTATTATTATACCAAATTTAAGCCAATTAAAACACCTATCAAAAAATAGGTGTCCAATAATTAATTTTTAAAACTATGAATAGGGGCAGGAATCTGACCACCTCTCGCAATAAAATCTGCAGATGATTTCTTGTTGACAGACATAACCGGGGCTGCGCCCAACAGACCGCCGAATTCGATCATATCGCCTTCTTTTCCTTTAGGAATAATGCGCACCGCTGTTGTTTTCTGATTAATTACGCCGATAGCTGCCTCATCAGCAATCATGGCCGCAATAGTCTCTGCTGGGGTCTCCTCGGGAATAGCAATCATGTCTAAACCAACCGAACAAATCGCTGTCATTGCTTCTAATTTTTCCAGATTCAGAGAACCGCTTTGCACTGCTGCAATCATCCCTTCATCCTCCGACACAGGGATAAAGGCACCGGATAGACCGCCAACTTGGTTGCAGGCCATAACACCGCCCTTTTTGACTTGGTCATTAAGCAGAGCCAGCGCTGCCGTTGTCCCATGAGTGCCGACTGCCTCCAGCCCCATTTCTTCAAGAACTCGAGCAACTGAATCGCCGACTGCCGGAGTCGGAGCAAGCGACAGATCAACAATACCAAACTTAACACCCAAGCGCTCCGACGCCAAACTGCCTACTAGTTGGCCAATTCGAGTAATTTTGAAAGCTGTCTTTTTAACTGTTTCAGCGACAACGTCAAAGCTTTGACCGCGAACTTTTTCCAAAGCACGCTTAACCACCCCTGGTCCTGAGACACCAACATTGATGACAACATCGGCTTCACCTACACCGTGAAAAGCACCTGCCATGAAAGGATTGTCCTCAACAGCATTGGCAAAAACAACCAGCTTAGCAGGGCCCATCTCAGAAGCTGCCGAAGTCTCCTTGATAATGCGCCCCATATCACGTACTGCAGTCATATTGATACCAGACTTGGTTGATCCGATATTGACAGATGAACAGACAAAGTCAGTCTCAGCCAAAGCTTGGGGAATAGAATTGATGAGAATTTCATCTCCCTTTTGATAGCCCTTTTGCACCAATGCTGAAAAACCGCCGATAAAATTAATACCAATCTTTTTGGCTGCGCGATCCAGCGCCTTAGCTAAAGGAACATAACTGTCCGCATCCGTCGCTGCGCCAATGATGGAAATAGGTGTTACAGAGATACGTTTGTTGACAATTGGAATCCCCAATTCAGCTGAAATTTCATCCCCAACTTCAACCAACCTGCTCGCCTTATCAACAATTTTTTGGTAGACTTTTTCAGCAGCTCTACTGATATCTGAATCAATGCAATCAAGAAGAGAGATACCCATGGTAATGGTACGAACATCAAAATTCTGCTCTTCAATCATGGCTATGGTTTCTGTGACCTGCTTAATATCCATTTCCTTACCCCCTTATAAATTGTGCATGGCATCAAAAATAGCAGAGCTTTGAATATTAATCTTAACCTGCAGCCTCTCTCCTAGCGCTTCCAACTCAGAGCGCAAAATAGCAAAGTCCTTCTTCTCTTCTGAAGAAACTATGGCCATCATCGTAAAATACTCATCTAAAATAGTTTGAGTAATATCATCAATGTTAAGACCTAAATCAGCTATTTTAGTTGAAACGCCAGCCACAATTCCTTGGGTATCTTTCCCAACAACGGTAATAATCGCTTTCATGTTAAACACCTCTTCGTTTAATATTGTTAGTATTTTATCATATAAATAAGCTTTTTTCTACGAATATTCGGGGCGAAAGGCTTAATTCCCGAACTTTTGGAATTAAAAAGAGTCTGGGAGAAAAGTCCAGACCCGTTAGCATTATCCTAGATTTACTAGATCGACGCAGTGGTTGGCGATCCTTATCTTGAGGTGCAGTCCTATTTTTAGACGACTCTTAAACAGTCCAGTGGAGTTTGGCAGTCTGGGGATAGACTGCCAAGGCCTGCCACCTAAAAACAAGAAAGTGGCAGAGGTTTGAACCATAAAATAAGAGAGCGAGGAAAATCAAAATCGTGATTTTACCACGATTTACTGATTGGGCCTCACTCTCTGTGCTAAATTGAATACGCTCTAAACTCGGTATCTAGATAAGCCTCCTTGTACGCAAGGCTACCTTCTTAAAATCTTAGTTGCTTCTATGAACCCAGTATTTTTAGAATAAAAGCAGCCTGCAATACTTGCAAAAGGAGGAAAGCTTCCCAAAGTTTGCCTCTACATCCCTATTTTGCTTTGAGCGTAAAAGGCTTAATACCTTAATTATTAAGGGCAGCAGCCATTGTTGCAGCAACTTCGTTTTCAAAGTCATTAGAAGCTTTTTCGATACCTTCACCAACTTCAAAGCGCGCAAATTCGGTAACTTTGGCATTTACTGAGTCAAGATAGGCTTCAACCGTCTTGCTGTCATCCATGATGTACACTTGGGCAAGTAATGTGTATTCCTGGTCAACTTTAGTATTGTCCAACATGAAGCGGTCCATTTTACCTGGGATGATTTTATCCCAGATTTTTTCTGGTTTGCCTTCAGCTTGCAATTCAGCTTTGATGTCCGCTTCTGCTTGAGCAAGCACATCATCTGTCAATTGACCCTTAGAGCCGTATTTCAAGTGCGGAAGAGCTGGTTTGTTAACCATAGCACGGCTTTCGTTATCTTGATCGATTTTGTGGTTCATTTGAGCCAATTCGTCCTTGATGAATTGCTCATCCAATTCCTTGTAAGAGAGCACTTTAGGACTCATGGCTGCAATATGCATGGAGACTTGCTTAGCCAAAGCCTCATCGCCACCTTCAACCACGGAAATAACACCGATACGGCCACCATTGTGTTGGTAAGCGCCAAAAACTTGATTATCTGCCTTTTCCAATACTTGGAAACGACGGAATGAGATTTTTTCACCGATAGTCGCTGTAGCGTTTACATAGGCAGCTTCAAGTGTATCACCTGAAGGCATTACCAGTGCAAGAGCTTCTTCGTTGTTAGCTGGTTTGCTTTCAGCAATCACTTTAGCCGTTTCATTAACAAGGTCAACAAATTGAGCATTTTTCGCAACAAAGTCTGTTTCAGCGTTAACTTCAACAACTGCAGCTACGTTACCAGCAACGTAAACACCTGTCAAGCCTTCAGCGGCAACGCGGTCTGCTTTTTTAGCAGCCTTAGCCATACCTTTTTCACGCAGCAACTCGACCGCCTTTTCGATATCGCCATCAGTTTCTACAAGTGCTTTCTTAGCGTCCATGACGCCAGCACCAGATTTTTCACGCAATTCTTTAACAAGCTTTGCAGTAATTTCTGCCATGATTCATCCTCCAAATAATATATGAATAATAATTGAACTCATCCACGACACTGTGTAAAAGATGAAGCTTTCTTGAATGCCCATGCATCCTCGTTGCCCTCACTATTTATATCGTATCGCTGACGGTTTAGTGTCTTAAAATCAAGCACGTTTTAAAAGCCCGACATTTGAGATAAGTCACTTTGTGCTCAAGCACACGAAACTGGTACTTTCCTAAATCCTCAGCCGCTTTTTACGAGCTCATATCTTAATATAAAAGAGCGAGGGCTGAGCCCTGCCCTTTAGGCTTTTTCATTTTCTAAAGTTTATTCGTTGTCGCCTTCAACTACTTCAACGATTTCTTCCATTGAATCTGCAGCATTTTCGCTAGCTGCCAGTTCTTCTTCAACAGAGCTGTCTTCACCTTGGTTTCCTTCGATGATAGCATCTGCCATCTTAGAAGTGATCAACTTGACGGCGCGGATAGCATCATCATTGGCTGGGATAATAACATCGATGTCATCTGGATCTGTGTTGGTATCAACCATAGCCACAACTGGAATACCAAGTTTCTTAGCTTCTTTAACAGCGATTTGTTCTTTATGTGGATCAACAACGTACATCACATCTGGGATGCGTGGCATATCTTCGATACCGCCCAAGAATTTTTCAAGACGGGCACGTTGTTTGTTAAGAAGGGCAACTTCTTTCTTAGGAAGAACTTCAAAAGTTCCTTCTTCTTCCATACGTTTGATTTCTTTGAGGCGTGCGATGCGTTTTTGGATAGTATCCCAGTTTGTCAAGGTACCACCCAACCAACGGTGGTTGATGAAATATTGACCAGCACGTGTAGCTTCTTCAGCGATAGCTTCAGCTGCTTGCTTTTTAGTACCAACAAACAAGATCACTGCTTCGTTCGCTGCTGCATCACGAATGAAATCGTAAGCTTGATCAGCCAATTTTACAGTTTGTTGAAGGTCGATAACGTGAATACCGTTACGCTCTGTAAAGATGTACTTAGCCATCTTAGGGTTCCAGCGGCGAGTTTGGTGACCGAAGTGAACACCAGCCTCAAGAAGTTGTTTCATTGAAATTACTGCCATGAGTAGTTTCTCCTTTAAATTGTTTTTTTCCTCTCTTGGATTTCAGCTCGCAAGCCAACTCTAAGAGCAACAGACTCACGATTCATCCAGGATGAGTATTATCACCTAACTGGCGACCTTACCATAATAGCAAATTTCATAGGATAAATCAAGCTAATTTGACTTGACTAGGACAAGAATTTAAGATAAAATATAATGCGTTATAAGGCGGTATAGCCAAGTGGTAAGGCACGGCTCTGCAAAAGCTTGATCGTCGGTTCAAATCCGTCTACCGCCTTCTAGTGTTAACGCTACTCGTAGCACTTAATCCGTTGAAAAGCCTCTTCAAGGCTTTCTATTTTAGCCATCAGTTTTGAACAGTAAAAGACATTTATTGGCGTGGGTAAAGAGTGGGGGATATTTCCTTTTCTTATCATTATTACAAACTATTTAAAAGGCTGAGATTCTTTAATTAAATCTTGCCTTATTTTTGTGTTTCTAGTATAATACAAGCTAAGGAGATGTTTATGATTATGAAAAAATTGACCTATTTGACTTTAACAGTTGCTGCAGCGACTGTTCTGGCTGTTTTTCTTAATCTTGATAAGGCTAGAACTGACGCCACAGCCCTAGTAACGAATACCCAGTCCAGCAGTCAAGATACTGCTGCTTCGTCGACTCCAAGTAGTGATGTTACCACTGTTCCATTAGAGACAACTATTGTTAAGGCCTCCCCAGGCCAATATACTATTCCAGAAGGAACCAAAGTAACGGTTAATGAAAATCAAACCTTCAAAGCAGCCTATGATGATGGCTCAACTTTAACGACCTACGCTGATAATACTTACTACTATAAATCTTCAGAAGGTGCTGAAGCGCGGACCTATACTGATGAGACCTATTTCCTGACAACGGATACAGGGATTTCTCTTACTACTTATGAGGATGGGTCCTATCAGGTCAATCTAACTGACGGAACGACTGTAGATCCGTCTAATTCTACCGACCTTGCTAGTGTACAGAGTCAGTATAATCTGCCGCGCATTGACACCTATAACCAAATGGTTCAGGATGTTGTTGAGGATGTCAACCAAGGGACTTAATGCTTATATAAGTTTAGCAGAGACTTATACCATTATTGTAAGACCTGTTTTCCTGTATGACACGGGAGTCAGGTCTTTTTTATTTGGCCCTTTATAAACTGTAGTGGGTGACTTATAGTTACGAGCATCCAAGGCAGGCGTTATCCATGGGAACTTCTGTTTAGGTCATAGACAAGAAAGGTATTTGCCTGTACAAGCTTGATGACTAATGGCTCTATAATTTCTGTAGTGGGTAAGATTATAGGGCTTTTTGACTACCAAAAAAGTCTCCTCCACTCTATTTAAAGTGAAGAAGACTCTTTGTCCAATCACGTTCTAATAAAGTTCCGAGACTTACTTATATCACAGGATCTACATTCAGTTCTGGGATAATTCTTGTCAAAAACTGCTTGGTACGCCCTTGTTTGGGATGTACAAAAATAACTTCAGGACTGCCTTGCTCAACGATATGACCATCTGCCATGAAAATAACATGATTAGCTACATCGCGCGCAAAGCTCATCTCATGAGTTACCACAACCATAGTAACTCCTTCATCAGCTAAGGTCTTCATAACCTTTAAGACATCACCAATCAGCTCAGGATCCAAGGCTGATGTTGGCTCATCAAAAAAGATAATATCGGGTCTTACCGCAATCGCTCTGGCAATGCCAATACGCTGTTGCTGTCCCCCTGACAGTTGACTAGGATAGTAGTCTTTGCGATCCAAGAGTCCCACTTTTTTTAAGGATTCTTCCGCAATTCTGATAGCCTCATCTTTAGGGACTTTTCTTGCAACAACTAATCCTTCTGTAATATTTTCTAGAGCTGTTTTATTGGCAAAGAGATTATAGTTTTGAAAAACAAACGCTGTTTTCCTACGAATTTCAAGGATCTCCTTTCGTGTCAAATGACTTAAGTCATAAACATGGCCATCTAGATTTATTTGACCACTATCAGCCTGCTCTAGATAGTTGAGGCTGCGAAGAAGGGTTGTCTTCCCTGAGCCAGATGGTCCTAATATAGCAACGACATCCCCTTTCTTGACTGTTAAATCTACACCATCAAGAACTTTTTTATCAGCAAATGATTTTTTAAGATTAGAAACCTTCAGCATCCTTATCCCCCTCTATTTTCATGTTCATAAAACGCCCGAGTTCTTCTATCCCCTGTCTCAGAACAGCTGTATCAGATACGAGACTGATTCGGATATGACCACGTCCTGCTGCTCCAAATGCTGAGCCTGCAACAACTGCTAGACCATGCACCTTTAACAGCTCATTTGCAAAAGCTAGGTCATCCCAACCTTGAGGCAGAGTAATCCAGAGAAAAAATGTTCCACTTGAAGGTGAGACCGAAATATCATAATTTTTCAATAAACGCATCGCCAGCTGACGGCGCTCTTTATAGAGTCTTCTCAAGCCATCCCTTTCCTCTCTTGTATGCTTCAGGGCGTAACTCGCTGCATCTTGGACAGCTCCAAAAGTACCTCCTACTGATGAGCGTATGTACTGCTCCAAAAGCTTTATAATGTCCTTGTTACCAACTGCAAAGGCTATCCGCCAGCCCGCCATATTAAAAGTTTTCGATAGGGTATAAATTTCAACACCTACTGATTTTGCCCCCAGGGACTGCAAAAAAACTTGGGGAAGGGGTATCAAAACTAATATCAGCGTAGGCAAAGTCATGAACCACAGCAATATTGTTATGTTTAGCAAAAGCAACAGCTTGGTCAAAAAATTCTCGGGTTGCGCCAGCACCTGTTGGATTATGGGGGTAGTTCAAAAACATCAACTTAGTTTTAGCAAGTATCTCCCTGTCCAATCTATCTAAATCTGGCAGATAGTTATTTTCAGCTGTTAAGGCCATTTTAATGGTCTGCGCCCCCGCCATCCTAACACCTGCTTCATAGCCGAAAAACGCTGGATCAGGTACTAGGACTGAGTCGCCTGGATTAGCTAGAACCATGGGCAAAGCTGTTAGGGCAGCAAGAGAACCAGAAAAAACTGTAATCTCATCTAGCAAAAGCTCGACACCGTACTCTTCTTTGTAGAAGTCACGAATAGCTGCCTTAAAGCTTGTCTTACCTCCATACGGCGGATAGCCAAAGTTACTCGGTAATTTTGCATCTTCTTGGAAATGATCGACGATCGGAGAAAGAGTAGGTTGATCAGGGTTCCCACGACCGAGATCAATTACTTCCTTCCCCTTTTCACGCAGACGTTTAATTATTTCTTGTTGATTAGCTAAAAAATGGTCTCCGCGACCTGACATTCGCTCAGCTGCTTTAAGAAACATCTACTCCCCCCTTAATTGTTGTATAGCACCCAGCACTTTCTCTTTAGATAAACCTGGAAACAATGACTGTACTCGGCTGTCTTCTGGATTACAGATATAATCAGCAAAATCGCTAACTTCATCAATATCCCAGTAAACATCCTCAAGATGTATAGGCAAGCCTACTTTTTTATGGTAAGAAAGTACCTCAGCCACTAAGTCATCTTGGTTCCCTTCAACATAAAGTTGAAAGAGATTACCGAGTGCGACAACTTCGCCGTGCGTTTTTTTAGGCCCTTTTTGCCACTTGACATAAGCATTGTAAAAGGCATGTGCCAAAACGCTGCGGCCATCAAAATCGGCTATGCCATCGACAGAAGCGGCTACTAAGAATATAGTATCTAAAAAGTTCGTGAGAGCTTCACCCGTCAATTCAGAAATATCTGTTACCTTCAGCATCTGCTCTCGACAAATATCTAAGTAAAATTTCCCTATGGCCCTAGAAATCAAAGACGTCTTTTCAAACGTCAAGCGTAAGCGAATTTCATAAAACTTTGCAAGCGTATCACCAATGCCTGACAGGATGTATTCATAGGGTGCATGCTTTAATAATTCGGGCTCAACCAAAACGATACTGACAGCCTGCTTTTGTCTATGAGCTCCAACCATTTCATGCTCACCTTCAGAGTAAAGAATACTTTTTGTTGTCAGAGCCGCACAGTTAGAAGGCAACGTCGGAATATTAATCAAGGCAATTTCTAAATTATCGGCAACAACCTTGGCCGTATCCATAAGCTGTCCTCCGCCAAATGCTAGAATAACTCCTCTGCCTTCAATCACACCTGTTAAACGATCAATCTCAGATTGCGTAGCATTTCCCTCAAACCATGCGATAGGATACTGGTTTAAAAATCCTTGAGGCAAATAAGGTTTGATGACTTCGCAAACGATTTTATCCGTCAAAACAACCGGATTCTGATAGTCATGCGAGCTAAGTATATCTGGTAATTCTTTGAGAATTCCTACTTGATTAATATATTCTGCTGGACTTTGACGAATCGTTCTTTCAATCATTTAAGCCTCCCATCTGCTCGGAAATGGATCATCTACAAAGCGGATAACGTCTAAATGACCATTTAATAAGCTGTCCAACTGAAGAAGCGAGGAGGCAATACCAGCAATACCATCATAGTAACCGAGGGCAACCGTGATTTTGTCAGGATTTTTTCGTTCAAGCGCTTGCTTCCAATAAACTCCCTCACCTAGACGCTCTGCCCTTTTCACTAGAATGTCACCAGTTTCCTTGGTTAATGTAAGGTAACGAGTCTTGCCAGTTACAATATAGGCAGCAATAAACAATTGCAGGATACTTGCTGTTCCACAGCAATAGTTATCAACTTCCCAGTAGCCGGCTGAACGCTCATAAGGTGCCTTGACTAAGGTTAGACCAGCGATTGCATTTTCAAAATCATCTAAGTAGTGCTGTTCACCAGTTCTAAGGTACCCTTCATAGAAATAACGAGCTGTCCCTGCCGGTCCAGCACAGTATCCGACATAGCAGATGTGATTGTCGTCTGGCAATAAGCGAGGAAGGAAAATCTTTTTATCATCCACCGAATGATGGTGATAGAACTCCGTAATTCCTTGAATACCTTCTAGAAATTCTTCTTTTCCTGTTTTTTCCCACAGTTTCAAAAGGACATAAGCTACACCTGAAGGTCCCAAAGGAAAACCAGAATTAAACTTATCATGCGGACCATTGACAAAGCGTTGCTCCATACCTAGGTAGTAAACTTGACCGTCATCATCTACTTTCTTTTGCGTTAGGATAAAACTACCAAAGCGCTCCAAGCGCTCTTGCAGCCCATTCACAGGATACTTGTCAGCTAGACGTAAGAGCAAGAGAGCTGTTCCCCCATCTGCAGTAATTCCTACCTGTCCGCTCCATGCTCCTCGTCCGTCATCAGTCACGACTATTTCTCTGATAATCTTTTCCACAGCATCATGATAGGCCTTATCCCCTGTTAAATCATAGAGTTCATCAAGGATGAAGGCAACTCCACCTAGACCAGTCGTCATCGCAAACTTTGAGAAGGCCCGACCGATGAGTTGGTCGCTTTTATCTAAGCGATTCAGGATATAACGCCCAGCTTGTTTAGCCTTTTCCAAGTAGACCTTATCTGCTGTAGCACGATAGAGGTCAATATAGTATTTGATAATGCCACTACTGCCGGCATAGAGAGAGATCTCATCGTAGTATTCCCACTCCCCCTGAAAAGCCTTACTAATGTCCCAGTAAATACCACCGTCTTTCTCAACTTTATAACGTTCTAAATAGTTGGATACCTGCTTAGCTGTCGTTAAATAGATAGATTCTGACATATTCCCTCCTTAATATTAATATTGGCTAAAACGTTGCTCTAAATACTCTTGGAAAAGACTGTAGACAAAAATAATCAAGACATAGAGAACTCCTACCAGAAAATAGATTTCGAAATATCGAAAATTTTGAGAAGCAATCATCTTTCCTTCACCGAAGATTTCCGTTACACCAATGGAAAAGGCTAGCGAGGTCTCTTTTAACAGACTTACAAAGTTATTGCCCAGCGGTGGTATCATAGTGCGCACAGCCTGAGGAATGATGATACGTCTATAGGTTTGAAAAGGAGATAAACCAATGGCTAGACCTGCTTCTAGCTGGCCTATATCAACTGCATTGATACTAGAGCGAAAAACTTCAATGCTGTAGGCCGCTTGCTTTAAGCCTAGAGCTAGAGTTGCCACTAAATTAGCAGACCACCTAGACCCTACTCCCAACAGCTGGGGTAGGCCAAAATAAATGACAAATAGAATAACAATAGTAGGAAAGCCTCTGAATATCAGCAAATAAAGCTCTACCAACCAGCGAAACAACTTATTTTGATAGAGATAGGTCAGCCCTGCACCTAGAATCAATGCCAGCAACATGGATATTATGGCCATTAGAATCGTAACTGGCAGATAGGCTGCTATTCTGGGAAGAATCTCGAACATATATCGCAAATCCATACGGTTACCTCTCTTTAGTTAGTGACTACTCTGATTTTTTCGACACATCTTCCCCATAATATTTTTTGGATAACTTAGTGATTGTGCCGTCTTTTTGTAATTTTTTAATGGTTTTATTGAAGTCTGATTTTAAGTTCTGACCTTCTTTCGTTTTGGCGAATGGATAAGCAGAAACATTCCAGCCAATGACTTCATCAATAATACGTAGATCCAATTTTTGTTCTTTAATCGTTTGCTGCAAAAATTGCCTTTGATTAACCACGCCATCAACAGTTCCCTTATCAGCGTCTGTAAAAACAGCACTGCGATCATCATAAGTCTTGATGTTTACCTTAGAATTATAATCTTCTAACAGAGTAATATTGCTAGAACCAAGCGTCCCCGAGACGGTTTTTCCCTCTAGATCCGCTACAGAGTGATAAGGCGAGTCTGTCTTAACGGCAATTTGCGCTGCATAATAGCCAACTGGTTTTGAAAAATCATAAAGTTTTTCACGCTCTGGCAGGATTGTAATCCCGTTTGCGACGGTATCAATTTTTTTAGAATCTATCGCCGACAACAGGCCTGGAACATCTCCAATGATTTTCCACTCAACCTTATAGCCTAGATCTTTTGCAACAGCCTCAGTTAATTCAACATCAAAACCCTTCAAATTACCTGCATCATCTTTGTAAGAGTTAGGATAAGTTTGTGCAGTCGTTCCAACTCGGATAACCTTTTCATCAGCAGATCCACCTGATGAGGCTTGCTCATTCTTTTTAAGACCCAAAACTACTGCAATAACTAAAATAACAACAATAACCAGACCAACAATCGCTTTAATATTTTTCATAAACCATCCTCCTTAATAGCCGTAAGATTTAATGTCTGCTCATTTGAGCTTGTTGCTAATCATCATACTCCCAAAATTAGAGCTTGTATAATATATAAAAGCTATATAGCCATAGTTTCTCCTTATCACTCTGAAACAAGCCCCTTAAGATCGGGCTTGAGATACCACTGAATCACCAAGGTAGAGTCGGATTTGAATTTTTTTATCATGGCGATAGGCTCAACTTATCAATTTAACTATTCAAAGTTATTCTACCTACATCCATATAATCCATATAAAAAGGATTGGTTATCTGCTGTCTACAGATGACCAATCCCCCTAAAAGTATATTTAACGCTACTTAATCCGATAAATTATTTCTTATAAAGCATCAGCTGGTCGCAGTAAGACCGCAGCTTCCTGAGATAGATAGCCTTGATAATCAAGGCCAGCAAGCCGATAGATATATTCCTCATTTTCTAACTCTTCGTAAATAAGGAGTGACTTGAACCATTTCAACATAAGCAGCCGTCCTTTCTGGAAATTAGGCTTAAAAGTCTGTAGCAAGACTTAAGAGCTGAGTTTTTATTAATGATACCACTTCCTACTAGCTCTGCCTAATCTATATTTCTTACTGCGGAGTATAACTTTTACTTATATATGTTTTTATAGCATCATCATATAAGCGGCCTGATCCAGTGTATACACGCCTATCCATAACCGTCAAGGATTAGGCTATCGCCATTTTCTTAACTTCAAGAAAGGGATTTTTCTTATCTTAACCATCAAAAAGGAGAGAACTAATCGAGCTCTCTCCAGAATATAGCTTTTCATCACCCACTACAGTTGACAAGGAGCCACTAAACTTTACAAAAAGAAAGAACCTAACCAAACGGTTAGGCACTTCCCGGAGATTATGAAAAAGAAAAGTTTATTTAGGATTGACTATAGTATACTCAATCTTACTTAAAGTGTCCTTAATATTTTAAAGGATCCAACTATTTTTTACCAAATAACGACACGATCTTCCGGATCCCGCCACATATCATCGCCTTCTTTAACATCAAAAGTCTCAAAGAATTCATCGAAGTTTGGTATTTGAACATTGGTGCGAAGTTTCCCAGGAGCATGGACATCGATAGAAATTAAGAGCTGCAGATACTCTTCACGCGCCTTCATGCGCCAAATTCTTGCAAAATTAGTAAAGTAGTCCTCAGCAGAGAAATCAGCATCTCTTTTTGCGGCCTCGAGAGCTGCTGCCAAACCACCTAGGTCAGCCACATTTTCTGAAACTGTCAATTTGCCATTGACCTTACCGCCGGCAAAATCGATACCGTCAAACTGCTCTACAACTTTATCTGTGCGCTTTTTAAAAGCTACATAATCTTCGTCGGTCCACCAATTTTTCAGGCTGCCATTCTCATCAAAAGAAGCGCCATTAGTGTCAAATGCGTGAGAAATCTCATGAGCAATAACTGCTCCGATACCGCCATAGTTGGCCGATGAGCTCTGCTCCAACGAATAGAAAGGTGCCTGCAAAATAGCCGCTGGGAAAACAATTTGGTTCTGCTGAGGATCATAGTAAGCGTTAACCATATGGGCTGGCATGTGCCACTCACTGCGATCAACAGGCTGATTCCACTTACTCCAGCTGTGGGCAATCGAAATCTCAGCTAGCTTCTGGGCATTTTCAAGCAGAGACAAATCCTCATCAATAACCTTTTTAGCATAAGTTTCCGGGAGTTTTTCTGGATAGCCAATATGCGGCGTAATAGCATTTAACTTGGTAATCGCCTTATCAATTGTCTCCTGCTGCAACCAGTTATTCTGAGACAGGCGATCTTTGTAGACGTCAATCATAGTAGCTACCTTAGCCTCAACATCTGCCTTGGCTTGAGGGGAGAATTTTTGACTAGCATACCAAAGGCCAATAGCTTGATTGTAAGGGCCTTGAGCCAGATAATAGGCTGCTTTCTTCTTGTCCATGGGCTGAGGCGTCCCCGAGAGAGCACGATTATAAGCACCGGCCATAACACGGATATCATCAGTCAGATAGGAGGTGTAGGCTGTGGCGGCACTTTGAACTAGAACAGCTTTGAGATATGGCCAGTTAGCCTCACTATAATAGTCCTTGGCAAAGTCGGTCCAGAAGCGCTCCTCAGGAACAATGACCTTGTCTGGCAACTGTCCTAAAATATCCCTGAAAATAGCATCTAAAGGCAACTCAGGAGCTAGCTTGATAAACTCTGCCCAATCATAAGGATGGTAGAGCTTGACATACTCAGAAGACTCTTCGTTAGAGAGAACGTATTGGGCTAACTTCGCATCAAGAGCGATAATCTTATCCAGCATATCCTTGATTTGGCTGTCAGAAAAACCAAATTGAGACAAAAGCTCCTCTTGGGACTGGCGCCAGAGAGCCAGAAGCTCTCTCCCCTTATCATTATCTGGAGCGTAATAAGTCGTATCCGGCAAGATGGTGGATGGCGCCTCTGCCCAGAGAACATTGGTTCTAGCATCCATAAAGTCCGGTGAGACCCCAAAAGGCAAGAGGTTAGGCTTACCTTGCATTTCTAGTTTAGCAATTTGTGCAGCAAAGTCTGAGAAAGATGCATAAGCTTGATACTCTTCAATCAGGGGCAGCACAGGCGTTACGCCCAGCTTTTCACGTTTATCATAGTCAGCCACCAGACGGTGGAACTTGACAAAGTTCTCTAGGACGCTGTCCTGAGGTAAGTTCTGGCCTGCCAGCCATTTATCCGTTGTATTCAGCATCAGCTCCTCAATAGCGTCAGAAAGATCCGAAAAGCCACCCGTACGAGGCTTATCATCAGGTATAACGGCAGTCTTTTCCCACTCACCATTAACCGCATCAAAAAAATCATCTTGTAAACGTACCATAAAAATCTCCTCTTTCAAATATCAGTGGCTCTATTGTAACAAAAAAGTCCCAAAATGAGGACTTTTGAGGGATGTCTAGCTACATAATGTGGAACTTTTGAGCGGAAGATTATCGATGGTTAGCGGTCTCTTTCTTGATTTTTTTCAAAAGCATCATAATCAGAGACTATAGTAGTTCCCCACAATTATATTATTGAACTTACTTCACAGTCTTCCCTTGATTTCTTAAGTCTGCAATAGCTTTTGTGACAAATACAAAGACAAACATCATCACCGTAATGGCGACAGCGTATAGGTAAATATTGCTGTACTTAATCTCCTCATAGTTTAATAACAGGGCTTCTTTTCGCATGAGGTAAAAAAAGACCATATTAAAGATCAGGGTCGTCACCAGTGTCACACCACCATAGGCCAGAGATTGGGTAAATCGGATAAGCATAGCCTGCTTATGGGAGATACCCAGAGTCGCCCATTGTTTGACCGTCTGGTATTCATTGATAGAGGAGAGAATGGTTATGGATAAGATATTGGCCAAGGCGACAATAAGGGGACCTGCTACAAAGAATAATAGAACCGCCATTGTTTCAGCCTTACCCGCCTCACTTGAGAAGTTCGAGTAAGCAACATCTGAAAGAATCATAAACTGTGAAATAAGGCTAGCCATGATAGCTATTGAGGACGTTAAAGATTTTAAATAGTCCCTATCCTGCAAGATGGTCCACTTAGCCAGGACAGCATTGTAAGAGGATGACCAGCCTAATAGCCACTTGGTCAACCTTACCTGAATATAGGGTGACATCAAGTTTAAAATAATGATATGTAAGGCTAAAATAAGAAGAATCGAACTGTCTATTTGCATCAACAGCCTCTCGCTCAATCTAGTTTTACTAGTGATAGAAAGGAATGGCCAGGCTAATGTTAACCAAAGGACTAAGCTAATAAGAAGACAGCTGAGTCTCGCTATTTTAGGAAGTTTGCCTTTACTTGAGTCAAAACTATCTCCAAGCAAGGCATTTTTATTTAATATCCTATAGGAATGGATAAAGCCACCAAGAAAGGCAACCGTAGCTAAGATGATAACAGTTAGTAGAAAAGATAAACCGTTAAAGGCAATGGGAATGGTCGGTAACATTTCTTTACCAACTAAGGTTTGCACATAACTATAGTACCAGCGTGCACAGAAAATGGCGCAACTGCCGCCTATAGCACTGGTTAAACTAGCTAAAAGGGTCAACTGACCACTGATCAGAAAAGATAATTGGATGCGACTGGCTCCATTAACCACCCATAAGCGATAATCCTCTTTAAAAAATTGGAGTAACAATTTAATTAAACCAGAGATTAAAAATAATAGCGTCACACCACCAAAGATTATTGGTCCAACAAATATGGGCGCCGGCGTACCCACTTTGTTAAATACTTGATGGTGCTCTCGTACATTAAAAGCAATTACTAAACAGATACCAACCAATAAGCTAGAAGCAAAGAATAAGGGTAAGATACTCAGCCATTGTTTCTTAGAGTAACTGAATTGATAATAGATAAGTTTTAACATAATCAGGATGCCTCGCTATCTTTTACCTCAAGGGCCTGATAAAGCAGCTCTGCAGAAGGTTTTAGCAATTCCTGATCTAACCTGCCATCTCTTAAAATCAGTGCTCTATCTGTCTGACTAGCTAGCTCTATATCGTGGGTGACCATGATGACACATCTCCCCTGATTAGCTAGTTCCCGCAGCATGTCAAAAATGATGGTGCGTGAGGAACTGTCTAGAGCACCTGTGGGCTCATCCGCAAAAACGATTTGACTATCAGAAAGCAGAGTTCGAGCAATGGCTACCCGCTGCTTCTCACCGCCTGATAGGGTCGATACAGGCGCCATTAGGTCAGCTTGGAAATTCATGTGATCCAATAATGCTTTGATGGTATCTTTATCAACTTTCTTATGCGATAATCTAAGTGGCAGGGCAATATTCTCTATCACTGGTAAAGCGGGGACTAGATTGTAGGACTGAAAAATAAAACCAATTTCTTCTCTACGCAGTTTTGAGAGCCTGCCATTACTCAATTGATAAGGATTGCGATGATTGATCTTGACCTCTCCCTGACTTGGCTCTGATAGGCTGGAAATACAGTTGAGTAAGGTGGACTTTCCTGAACCACTAATCCCCAATATAGAGATAAACTCCCCATAGCGAGTCGTGAAAGAAATATCTTTTAAAACTTCAATCTTTTTATTTTTAGCAATTTGAAAGTCCTTCGATAATTGTCTTATTTCTATAGCAATTTTGTTCATATATGATACCTCCTAGTTATATCTTTATTTAATGGTCTCATGATTTTTCCCATAGTCCCTTTATCATTCTGATAGACAAATTATAACAAATCCGCTTTGCTTCTATTTGTCTATGTCGTGAACGGTCGTTATTTCACCCTGAACGGTTAAACATTCAGCAACAGTTCACTTTATTAGCCAGAAGATAATCTTTAAACGTCTCCAACATTTATATCAGGCCTCAATTTTTACTCAGTTTTTGTCTCACTCTTAGTATTTTTCAACTTTCTGAGCCTTCCTTGATATTAAAAGTATGCTGTAAGCTGTTAGGGCTAAAAGACCTAAAATCAGGTAAGGTACTGAGATTTGGTGCATATCACCAACTGATAAAAGCCCATAAACACCATTAAAGGTAATAGGAATACGGTTAACAGCAGCATGAAATAGGGCACAGATGAGGACAGATGCTCCCGCCCGACGTAAGGATGCCAGCCATAATGCCAGAAAGAGCACACTGATAAAAAATACTAAGAAGGAATTTTGACCTCTATCCAACCACCACAAGGGCAGATGCCAAATCGTCCAAATCACAGCTACCAAGAATGTTGCTAAGGGAACATTTGTGACCTTTTCCAGCTCCGGCTGCAAGAAGCCACGCCACCCCGGCTCTTCATTGCCTCCGCCAATCAAGGTGATAATAACGATATTGATCACCCAATCAATCGGCAATAACCATAAAGGAGCCTGGCCGACAGGATCGCCGCCTGATAATAAAAACGAGCTTAAGATCAGTAGCCCAATAAAGGGTAACAAAAGTTTCCAAGAGGTTTTCGTTCCTGAAAACAGAAAATGCGGAAGGTCCCTCCATGTTAGATTAAGAGCAGCTTTGGCTCCTAAAAAGGGACCAAAACTCGCTAAGGTCATCAGGGGCATAAGCATGTACCCAGCATCATAATCTAATGTCTTGAGTACAATAGCCAGTCCCCAAAATCCCCAGGCCCAGGCAAATGTCCAAATTAAGTAGCTTGTAACTCGATGTTTCATAAGACTACCTCCTAGCACTAAGCAAATAAGTATTAATACAATTAGGTCACGTCGTTCTCAGATTTACCATCAATTCATTTATATATAATTTTTTTATATATATAAAATATACTGCTATCCTTCAGAGATGTCAAGACAAATATATAAAATATTTATCTATTTAAATGTATACTCCAGTGAACAGACAAAAAGAGCCCAAGACAAAAGCCCAGACCCGTTAGCGCTATGCTAGATCTACCAGATTGGCGCAGTGGGCTAAGAGTAGCCAAGAAGTCTTACCCCTGCGCCAAGAGTTTATTCCAAAACAGGGAGACTGGACAAGTTTTTGCCCAGTCCAAATGAACCGCTGCTGATTGGTAGCCCCTACCTATCCTTTGATTTTACAAGACGTGATTTTTCATCCTGACTTTTTGTCTGTATAATCAGGTTGGCAATGGCGCTGCCACTTGCAATCAGGGCAAGTACTAAAACTGACCAGAGCCATAGATGATCTACCGAAGTCAATGTCCCCTTAAAAACGATATACATGATAACGCTTAGGGACGCTATAATACCGAAGATAATCCCCGATAGTAATACTATTTTTGATTTTAGTCCTTTCATTGAATGACTCCTTTCTTTTTATACCTCACCGTCTTCAAAGATATCTGGTTGACTGGATTTTTTGAGGTCATGTTTGAGGCGCTGAATCTTGATGATTTGACCTAGAAGGAGAAGTAAGGCTAAGCCACACATGACCCAAATGACGATAGTCATTAAGGGGGTCAGCGATGACGACGCGGCGTATACAGACAATGTTAGGCCGGGAATAAACGCAGTCAATACTGCCAAAATTTCATTTAAAAATCTTCGTTTTGAGGCGCTATCTGAGTAAAGCTTGAAATCAGGTTCTGTATGTCGGAAATAGCCCCAATGATTAAATTGCTCGACACAATCAGCCCCTGTCTCTTGGACAAGCTCACTGTAGTCCGCCACTTCTTTTTTACTCTTGCGGCCAAAGTAATCCAGACGATAAGTATACTGAGAGGGCTGACAAGGCTCAAAGATATAGCTATATACACCCTTGTGCACTCATGTCATTGAGCCAATCTTCTTCTTTTTGAAAATCACCGAATCCAAAAAATTTCCTTACTTTTTTCTCCATTGTTCTTCTCCTATTTTTTCAAATGCTTATGACCATTATTGACCAGTTCTTCCAAACGTCTGATTTCTGCTTCTAGGGCTTTTTTTCCTCGTTCAGTAATCAAATATTCTTTTTTCTTGCGTTCTTTGACCTCTGAAACAAGGACGATCCAGCCCTTTTTTTGCAGGTTGGTTAGCGCCCCGTAAAGCGTGCCAGCTGCCAACTTAATGCGACCTTTGGACAGTTCTTCTACCTCCTGCATGATCCCATAGCCGTGCTTTGGCTCAAGTAAGACCAGCAGGATATAGTAAACTGCTTCTGTTAGTGCCTGTGTACTCATATTTCCTCCTTATATCGTTATGCGATATATCAGTTCATGTAATAAATATATCATGCCCCGATATATCTGTCAAGGATATATTTGAAAAAATAATAAAAAGTGCTCTGATTAGTCAGAACACTTTTCATATATGATTCTTTAGCTCTATTAGAAGTTTACTTCATCTGGTTTTGGTGCTTCTCCTGCTTGGCCTTCGAGGGCATCGATCATTGCCATATCATCAGCTGTTAATTCAAAGTCAAAGACTTGGAAATTTTCGACGATACGATCTTGGTGGACTGATTTTGGCAGCGGTAAGAAACCTTTTTGCAAACTCCAGCGCAGAACCACTTGAGCAACGGTTTTGTTATATTTAGCAGCCAGGTCTTGAAGAGACTCAATGCTAAAAATCTTACCTGTTCCTAGCGGGCTGTAAGCTTCACTGAGGATACCATGCTCTTGATTATAAGCCACCAACTCTTTTTGTTGGACGCTTGGGCTGAGGTAGATTTGGTTGACAACTGGTTTGATATTGGCTGTTTCCAGCAGAGCATCTAAGTGGTGAGGTAAAAAATTAGAAACACCGATAGATTTAATTTTGCCAGCTTCTACAGCTTCTTCCATGGCACGCCATGCACCGGCGTTAGCTTCTTTCCAGTTATCACGGAAGGCTTTTGGATTTGGCCAGTGAATAAGATAAAGATCCAAGTAATCGCAGTCCAGCTTAGCAATAGACTCATCGATAGCTGCCTTGGCAGCTTCATAAGAGTGGTTGCTGTTCCAAAGTTTAGTCGTAATGAAAAGCTCCTCACGAGGTACACCAGCAGCTTTGATACCACGGCCGACAGACTCTTCATTACCATAGAAAGCAGCCGTGTCAATGTGGCGATAACCGGCTTCAATAGCCGCCTTGACAGAACTTTCAGCGACATCACCATCTGGTGTTTGCCAAGTCCCAAATCCAATAGCTGGGATTTTCTGACCATTGGCTAAAGTATAATCAAACATAGATTTTCCTCCAATCGAGATTGAGATAATAAGCCCCTAAAGCAGGCTGTTTATTATATATTTTATCACTTGGAGTTAACTCCAAGGCAAGTATAAGATACAAAGAAGCGACTTGTTTGGGGAAACTCTCTGGCTTGGCTGAAAAATAGGCGACATAAGCCACCACCGCCGCATCTTTAGACGCAAGGAAGTTGACCTTCTTTGAGAAGAATAGCCTCGTGTTCAGCTCTATAAGACACTAAGACCCTCAACTAGAATTTTAGGAGGTGACAGTTTGCTTATAAGCAAGGCGACCTATCTCTAAAGTCCGAGCTGTTAAGTCGAGCCTAATTAGCAAGATACTAATGCTCAAACGCGATATAAACGAATAGCCAGTGCAGGTCTGTCCCAGCCAGAATTGCTCTTGCTTTGACTCTTTTCCTTAGTCTTTAACCAGAATAGCTAGCGTTTGATAAGCTCTGAGAGTGATGGTCTCCCCTAATACATCACCGTCATAATTGCTGAGGAGTACTTGCCCATTTTGGTAGGCTGGGTCTAATTCCAACGTCACCTCTTGAGCGTAGAAATTATTGAGGACCAGCAGGTGCTCACCATCAAGCTGACGCTCAAAGGCATAAACCTGCTGACTGTCTTTGTAGGCCGCCTTATAACTTCCTTCTGCTATCAGAGGCATAGTCTTACGCAGGCGAATCAGTTCTTTGTAGAAGGGATAAATTTTACCCGTTTTTTCTTTTTCTACATTGATGTCAGGGTAAGACTTGCTGACCTTAAGCCACGGGGTGCCAGTAGTAAAGCCAGCATTGGCAGAATTATCCCACTGCATAGGAGTACGGGAGTTATCACGTGATTTGGCCTTGATAATGGCAAAGGCCTCTTCTGCTGTCTTGCCCTGATCCAACATGATCTGATAGGCATTGATGCTCTCGACATCTACATAGTCATCCATGCTGTCAAAATCGGGATCAAGCATACCGATTTCCTCACCCATATAGATATAAGGGGTGCCGCGTGATAGGTGAACGCTAGCAGCTAACATGGTCGCTCCTTCATTGCGGAAATGCTTAACATCGACAAAGCGGTTGAGCGCCCGCGGTTGGTCATGGTTGTTTAAAAAGAGCGCCCGCCAACCATTGGCCTTGCTCATCGCCTCATTCCATGTGTGAAAGAGAGTTTTGAGCTCCTCAAAGTCAAAGGGAGTGATAGACCACTTTTGACCGTCCTTATAGTCTACCTTAAGGTGGTGAAAGTTAAAGGCCATAGATAGCTCATGGCGTTCCTCAGCCGAATACAGGATACAACTCTCAATAGTCGTTGAACTCATTTCACCGACGGTCATAAAATCATCGTCTTGACCAAAACTGGCCTCGTTCATCATACGCAGATAGTCATGAACGATGGGTTTGTCTGTGTAGGCTGGTTTTCCATCATCTACTGGACAGTCCGCCAGAAGCTCATCCTTACCAATCAAGTTGATAACATCGAAGCGAAAGCCTTTGACTCCCTTATCCCGCCAGAAATTAACAATTTTAAAAATTTCCGCACGAACATTTGGATTACGCCAGTTGAGATCAGCTTGGGTTTCATCGAAAAGATGGAGGTAGTATCTGCCTGTATCTCCAAATGGAGACCAGGCAGAGCCGCCAAACTTAGAACGCCAATCCGTCGGCTGATCGCGAATAATAAAGAAGTCCTGGTAGTAGGGATCGCCGGCTAAGGCTTTTTGAAACCACTCATGATCTGTCGAGCAGTGATTGAAGACCATATCCAGCATGAAGTCGATATTGTGACGCTTGCCAGTGGCAATCATCTCCTTAAAATCAGCCATAGTCCCAAAATCAGAATTGATAGCCGTATAATCTGACACATCATAACCATTGTCCCGCTGGGGGCTTGGGTAGAAAGGATTGAGCCAGACCATATCTACTCCTAGATCAGCTAAATAGGGCAGTTTCTCAATGACGCCGCGCAAATCTCCGGTACCCTTACCAGTTGTGTCTTTAAATGATTTTGGATAGATTTGGTAGACGACTTTTCTCTTATCAAATGTCATATATTTCCTTTCCCTTTATATAGTTAGAGAGGTTGAGACAATGTCCCAGCCCCTCTGATTTTCAAAACAACTTCTTAAACCATATTTATTTTAAATGTAGACGGCCAGCCACTGTAGTGATTGATGCTTGTTATCAAGTACTGACTCCTTAAATAACAAACAAGTCTCTGCCGTATCTTGTTAACTGAACACGGGCTGCGGATTGTGCAAAAAAGATAGTTTCTTCCTAGACGCAAGCGTCTTCGTCGAACCTCCTATTTTTGCTTGATCCGCGGACGCCCTTAGTATCTTGTTAATTGAACCCGCCTACGTTCCTGTGGAATTAGATAAATGTCGCTAGATTCTCAGTGAATCGTCACTCTATTTCCTAAATTCCTTTGGAACACTAACGACTTTGTGTCTAAAGTTTACTTGCTGTTAGGAGCTCATCACCGCGTTTGACATCGTGTGGTAAGCTGCCTAAAGCATCCGTTTGAAAGTCATTTTGATTGGTTACAATGACTGGTGTTGCGACAGGATAGCCAGCAGCTGTGATCGCTTCAATATCGAAGCTAATCAATTTATCGCCAGCCTTAACTCGGTCACCTTGGTTAATGTGGGCTGTAAATCCCTGCCCATCAAGATTAACGGTATCCATGCCAATATGCATAAGCATTTCCAAGCCTTGATCTGTCACCAGACCAACCGCATGTTTGGTTGGGAAGAGTACAGAGACGGTGGCATCAACAGGGGCAACCAATTCCCCTTCACTTGGTTCAATCACAACACCTTGCCCCATCACTCCTTGTGCAAAAACTGGATCAGGTGCTTGACTGAGCACATCTACTGTTCCTTGGAGCGGACTTTGCACCGCAATCAAGGTACCGCTTTCAACTTCTGTTGTTTTCTTAGCTTCTGCAACAGCATCTACTTGAGGTGCTTTGACAGTTGCATCTTCCGTCTTGGTAAAGAGGCCGATACGGCGAAAGACCACAGTTAGGACAAAAGGTACTACAATCGCAATAACCATCAAGATGGCAAAGATAATCATATACTTAGCCTGAATAGATAGAATTCCCGGCAAACCACCGATACCGATGGCGTTAGCGGTAACATTGAAAGTCGTACAGAGAAGACCAGCGATAGAAGAACCAATCATTCCAGCGATAAATGGATAGATATATTTTAGATTGACACCGAAAAGGGCAGGCTCTGTAACGCCCAGATAAGCTGAGATGGCAGCAGGTAGGGAAATTTGCGCCTCACGTTCATCGTGGCGGTTCATCCAATAGTAGGAAAGAACAGCTGAACCTTGAGCAATATTAGAGAGAGCGATCATCGGCCAGAGGCCTGTACCTCCAGAATCGGCAACCAGTTGAGTATCGATAGCATTGGTCATGTGGTGGAGACCTGTAATAACCAGCGGGGCATAGAGGGCACCAAAGATAGCACCAAAGAGCCATTTGACAGGACCTGTCAAACCAGCCAGAACGACAAAGGAAATGCCTCTGCCAATGGTCCAACCGATTGGTCCTAAAACTGTATGAGCCAAGATTAAGGCTGGCATTAGGGATAGGAAGGGTACGAAAATCATGGAGACAACCTCTGGGATATGCTTGCGCCAGAAGCGTTCCAGATATGCCAGAGACAGACCAGCCAAGAGAGCAGGTAAAACCTGAGCCTGATATCCAACTTTCTCAACAGTGAAAAAGCCGAAATCCCAAGTCCATTTTTCTGCAATTACAGAAGCTGGGGTTGAGGCAAAGTCATAGGCATTGAGCAGCTGATTAGGCGAAATCAAGCAGATCCCCAAGACAATCCCTAGGATCTGGCTGGTTCCCATCTTGCGGCTGACCGACCAAGTAATTCCTACTGGCAGGTATTGGAAAATAGCTTCACCCGGCAGCCAGAGGAAATCATTGATTCCATGCCAGAAGGTGGAAACTTCTACAATGGTTTTGCCATCAAGGGCTGACCACTGGACCCCTTCCAAGATATTGCGAAAGCCAAGAATCAGACCACCAACAATGATGGCAGGTAAAATTGGCGTAAAGATTTCCGCCAGCATGGCCAAGGAGCGCTGCAGCCAATTTTGATTTTTCTGAGCTGCTGTTTTAGCTGCTTCCTTGGAGACTCCTTCAATTCCCGATACAGCTGTAAAGTCGTTATAGAAGATTGGAACATCATTACCGATGATGGCTTGGAATTGACCAGCATTGGTAAAGGTTCCTTTGACAGCAGGGATAGCTTCTAAGCGCTCAACATCTGCCTTACTCTCATCGTTTAAAACGAAACGCATACGGGTCGCGCAGTGAGTAACTGCGGCAACGTTTTCCTTGCCCCCGATTGCTTCCAGCATCTCGCGGGCATCTTGTTCAAATTTTCCCATGTGAACTCCTTTTATGATAAAAGATTAATTTGAGACAAAGGCTGTTGGCCTTGCAGTCCCTACAGTGAAAATAGTTTAAAGCAGCAGTTGATGATTTCGGCAATCTGAAAAACTAGGCAAATGAATAGATAAAACTGTAACAGGGTCGCCCTTGCTTTTTAGCAGCTTTAAGAAAATAGGGCATCTTCAATCGCTTGATCTCTGGGCAATAGCCTGAAATCGCTCTCCCCAAGTTATCTGCCTACTCCTTTTTAAAACTCACACCTCAGACTGTCTATTTCCAGACTCTCCAAGTTCCTGTGCAGTTGGCTAGCTTTTCCATATTGGCTTTGTGACTCAGGGAATGCCTGCCAACCATCGCCTGAAGTGCTGCTTCAAAAGCACGAGGACTGGACGAGTTTTTACTCAGCCTCAATCTGAATCAACTTTTGCAGAAAGAAGAGGTAAAGATGACTATCAGCAGCAATTTTATCCTGCACCTTCTTTTTGTTTACGCTTTCATTTTATCCTATTGAGTTTAAAACTTGCAACTTGTCTGGGAAATTTCTTTGATTTTTTAGCGATTTTCTTCAACTTGTATGGTAAACTAAAAACAAGCCTTATTAATTGAGATCGAGCTAGAGACTTTGTCAAAAAAAAAAGAGTTTCTCCCTGAGTTCTGAGACTCCTAGTTGAACCTCCTATTTTGCTTAATCCGCAAACGCCCTTTGTATCTTGATAATTGAACACGTGCTAAAAGCTCGGGATTTAGATAAGCTTCCTTGTGTGCCAGCATACAGCGTCACCTTCCTAAAATCCTAGTCGTTTTTTACGCCCTTTGTATCTTAGTAACTGAACACGGGCTAAAAGCGTCGAGAAAAAGATAGCCTGCCTTATGCGCAAAATCGCATAGCGTTAGGCTCCTATTTTCTTCTCGCTTTCTTCACGCCCTTTGTATCTTAATTAAAGGAGTACTATTAATGAAAAAATACCAAAAGGTTTTTCAGGATTTAGAAAGAAAGATTGCTGAAGGTTTCTACCAGCCTGAGACGGCAATACCCAGCGAAAACGACTTGGCTAAAACTTATAAAGTCAGTCGTGATACTGTCCGCAAGGCTTTAAAGTTACTTGAAAAAACAGGTTTAGTTCAGAAGTCCCAAGGAAGACAGACGTTAGTTCTGCGCCGTCAGCATTTTAATTTCCCTGTGTCACATTTAACCAGCTACCAAGAACTAGTAGACAGGCTGGGGTTAGAATCCCAAACCAGAGTTTTGTCTCTAGATCGCCTGATTGTTGACCAAAAATTAAGGGATCTGACGAGTTTTCCCCTTGGCAAGCAGGTCTGGCGTATCACCCGGCAGCGTCTTGTCAATGGAACTGCTTCGGTTTTGGACATTGACTACCTGCTAACAGATTTGGTTAAACAGATAACCAAGGAAATCGCTCAGCGCTCGCTTTATGACTACCTAGAAAATCAGCTGCACCTTCTTATCGATACCGCCGAAAAGGAAATCACCATTGAACAGATGAGTGAGCAGGATAAAATTTGGCTTGATGTGGGTAGTGAGCACCATGTCGTATCTATCCGATCGCGCGTTTATTTGGCGGATGGTCAGCAGTTCCAATTTACGGAAAGCCGACATTTACTCGAAAAGTTTCACTTTGTCGATTTTGCTAAACGAAAACCATAAATGAATGGTCCAAAAAGCCCTCGCTGGGAGAATTGCACTCCTAGCAAGAGCTTGTGTGTCGGGAGAACAAAGTCATTACCCCCTTGTCCCACTCCCTGTTATTCATCACATTTATTACTGCTAATCTACCGCTTTGAGGGCTTCCAGCATATCGACTGTTTTTAGTCTGCGATAGACGACCCAACCTAGGGTAATGAGGATGAAGATGATCACTGCTAGTGGCACTAGATAGACATGGATATCTACTTGGCTAGGATAGACTGTATCCTGGCTCATCATGGTGATGATTAGGCGGTGCAGATAATAGCCGCTAACCAAACCCAAAATCATACCAATAACCGATAGCAAGATGGTTTCACGATAGATATACATCATGACCTCTCGGCTATGAAAACCTAGAACCTTAATAGTTGATAATTCCCGAATACGTTCAGCGACATTAATATTGGTCAGATTATAGAGGATAACAATAGCTAGAACGATGGAAACCACAATGAGAATGGTCATGGAGGAATCGAGGCCATTAACGGCTGTCTTCACCATCGTAATCATGGATGAGTTTTGTGTCAGGGAAGCAACACCTGCTAAATTCAACAAGTGGCTAGACTGTTTGGAAATATCCGACTGGGAGCCATCCTTCAACTTAATCAGTTCACCATTATGAGTTGCTTTTTGACCAAAAACGTTTTGGTAGTAACTATCCGACATAAAGATGTAGTGACCAACATTCATATCCGCTAGGCCTGCAACCTTAATGGTTCGTGAATGGCCGTGGTCATCTTTTAGGGTAAGGGTGTCGCCTTTTTTAACACCATAATAAGCTGCTAATTTTTTGGAGATTAAAGCACCTTGATGATCCAGATCAAGCGATTTATTAGTTTTAGGATCACGCAGGCGGATAAAGGAGCCAAAATCTTTTTGGTCCGTCGACATGATGGTAATGCTTTTCTTCTCATCCTGACCGCTAATTTTTTCATCAATGGTCTGAGTATGAACAGCCTGATAATCAACTACCTTGTCCGAATTCAAAAAGTCATCAACTTGCTGTTTTTCTGTTTGATTGGCCTGATCATTGCGCAGAATCAGCATATCGTAAGGGGTCAGCTGATTAAACTGGCGCTCTACGATTTTTCCTAAGGACGATTGCAACCCCAAACCAGCAAATAGCAGGGCCACAGAGCCAACAACGCCAAAGATGGTCATGACCATTCGCTGTTTGTAGCGGAAGATATTTCTAATCGTAACTTTTTGAGTAAAGCTCAAGCGCTGCCAGATAAAACTGATTCGCTCCAGTAAAATCTTAGAACCGCTGACTGGGGGTTTAGGACGCAAGAGCTGGGCTGGTTTTTCTCTTAATTCTCGTCTAGCAACCAAAAAGGCAGGAAGGACAGCACTGATAAGGGCTAAGAGCAGGGATAAAACAGTATAAGACCAATAAAAATAAAAATGCGGCCGGCCCAATGTGGTCAATTTTGCAGGATTCTGAGTCAAGATATAAGGTAACAGATAATGCCCGCCCAAAACACCAATAAGGGTTCCCAATAAGCCAGCAACAAGCCCATAAATAACAAATTTCTTGAGAACATCGCCATCAAAGTATCCTAGAGCCTTGAGAATACCAGCCTTGTTGCGTTCCTCATTGACAAAGCGGGTCATGGTCGTAAAGGTCACCAAAGCTGCTACAAGGTAGAGAACAACGGGAAAGATGTCACCGATGCGATCAATATTACGACTGATATCACCATAGGTCCGATAACCATTACTTCCGGGTAAGGTCGTACGACTGTAAGACCTGTAGCTAGGAGTTGGCAGTGTTTTTAGGGCAGCCTTAGCGTTTTGGATACTGGCCTGACTTTTAGCCAGCTTGGTCTTGCCTTGACTTATGGCAGCCTCTGCAGCCTGCAATTGCTGACCGCTTAGGTAAACTAACTGCCGCTCCTGCGCTTCCAGTCGACTCTTAGCTTGATCGACCTGAGATTGGGATTTGGCAAGCGCTGCCTGTTTATCCTTTTTTATAGCGGCTAAACGCTGCTCCCCATTATCCAGCAGGCTATCATCCAAGGCTTCTTGCTTTTCCTTTAGCTTCTTTTTATAGTCACTAGCGTAGGGATTCAGGGATTGTAAATCTCGGTAGCGTAAGCGGGCTAAATTATAAACATCACTTGCAAAACTGTCTGCTGTCGTGACAGCATAAGCAGCTAAATCACCATCTCCTGCTGTAGAAGTTCCGAGATTTTTTGTTGACCAAATCTCAGAAGAATTGACAAAACCTACAATCTTGTAAGTTGTATGCTTTAGAATCCCTTGGGATTTTTGGGTGAAGCTAATCTTATCGCCTAGCTGATAATCCTTTTTTAGAGATGATGATAAAGCTATCTGATCAGGCTTGCTAGGCAGTTTTCCTGATACTATCTTATAAGACGATAATGTATCCGTTTTGGAAAAGATCTGCACTGCATCGTCTTTTCCTTTGATACTAACATCTGTCATGTAGCCATATTCGACCTTGGCCCCTCTGATCCTATTTAATTCTCTTTGATCGGTCTGGCTGAAGCCAGCACTAGCGATAACAGAGAGGTCCATGGTATGATGACGCTGCAAATAATCACTAGCCGTCCGTTCCATATCAGGGGCAGTCACCTTGAGTCCAATCAGGGCAAAGGCGCCTAGGAACATCAGGGTCATAATGGAAATAAAACGACCGCTAGAACCTGTGAAAGATTTCCGAATATCCTTCCAAAATGTTCTCTTCATATCTAAATGCCTCCTAATATTCCAAACTAGCAATATCTTGAGGATGATCGTTGAACTCAATAGCGCTCACTTTAGCATCGTGCATATGGATAACCCGATCAGCAATTGGGGCTAGAGCTGAGTTGTGAGTCACGATGATAACAGTTGCTCCTTGCTTGCGAGACATATCCTGCAGAATCTGCAGAACCTGCTTTCCTGTCTGGTAATCCAGAGCCCCCGTCGGTTCGTCACAAAGCAAGATCTTGGGGTTTTTAGCCACAGCTCGAGCAATGGAAACCCGCTGCTGTTCCCCACCCGAAAGCTGGGCTGGGAAGTTATCAAGACGCTGTCCCAAACCAACTTCTCTTAAAGTTGCAGCAGCATCACGGGCGTCAGTAACAATCTCTGAAGCCAGCTCGACATTTTCCTTGGCCGTCAAATTCGGGACAAGATTATAAAACTGAAAGACAAAACCCACGTCTGTCCGCCGATAATCTGTCAGTTGTTTGGAGTTGAAATTAGCAATATCCGTCCCATCAATGAGGACCTGCCCTTCATCATTGCTGTCCATACCGCCTAGGATATTGAGGATCGTTGATTTACCAGCACCAGAAGCTCCTAGAATAATCACTAATTCTCCTTTTTCAATTTCAAATGTAATATCCTTATTAGCAACAATCTCCGTGTCCCCCATTTGGTAACGTTTAAAAGAATGTTTCATTTCAATATAAGCCATTGGTAATATCTCCTTTATTAAGATACATAGGGCCGATTCGCTTGGCGAAAATTTCCGACAGAAAAATAGGAGAGTGACGACGTGTGCTTAACACACGAGGAGGTCGGTCTTTTATCCGAGGAAATTAGGCCCGTGTTCAATTACTAAGATACGGTAAAGGCTTGTTATCTAAGTGCTCCGCACTTGATACCAAACGCCAATCACTATGGTGAATTGGCTACCTCTCCCACTAACTCCGTTTGGTTAGTAAAATCGACTAACCAAACGGAGTGTCGCAAGGGCGTCAAAAGCGACTAGGATTTTAGGACGGTGACGCTGTGTGCTAGCACACAAGGAAGCTTGTCTAAATCCCGAGCTTTTAGCCCGTGTTCAGTTAAGTTAAGATACAAAGAAGCGGTTCGCTAAGCGAAAATCTCTGACCGAAAAATAGTCGACAGGCACCGTATCCTTGGACACAAGGAAGTCGATCTTTTTTCCGAAGAGATTAGCTTCGTGTTCAGTTACTAAGATACCAAGCCGTTAAGCGCCTCAAAGAAATTTAGGGAGCCTGACGAAGAATCCCCGAAGATTCTAGGAGGGCGAGTCTAATTTCACAGAGTCGTAGGCGGGTTCAATTATCAAGATACGGCAGAGCATTGTTATCTAAGCGCCTCGCACTTGATACCAAACGCCAATCACTAGAGTGAATTGGCTACCTCTCCCGCTAACTTCGTTTGGTGAGTACGATCGACTAACCAAATGAAATGAAGCATCGCAAAGAGCGTAAAAAATCCGTATAAAAACAGGAAAGCTGACGAGGACGTTTGTCCGCTGGGAAAATGTTATACTTAAAAGTCGCGCCTGTAATCTGCTAAAGTTGAAACAGTTGCCTGCTTTTTCCCAGAGTCGCAACCCTGTTTAATTTATTTACCGACCTTAGATATTATAAGAGAATTTTATCAGCTATTAAAGACCTAAAAATTGACAACCTGTCAAGCTAGTTTTCGTTCATAAGCCTTATAACAAAGGGCCTCCAAGTGAAAGAAGACCTGAGTTTGAGAGGACATTTGACAGCCTGTCAATTTTTTTATAAGATTAGCTTCATACAAGGAGGAACTATGGTTCAAGGTAGTAGAGAAAGTATTATCAATGCTGTATTTAGAATTGCTTCTAAAAATCCAGACAAAAATACCCTTACGATGACAGAAATCGCAAGGGAAGCTGGGATGTCACGACAGGCTATTTACCAAAAGCATTTCAGTAGCGTGGATGAGATCTTCGATTATATCCATAGATCCATGACGGAGGAAGGCTTTGCGACCTTTAAACGAAGCCTGGCTGATCCTAGTATTCATTCTATTTACGAGGCTGTCGCTAGAGACGTTATTCCCAAAGTCTATCAAAAGCGGATACAAGCGCGGATCCTCTATCACACCTCTATTGACGGCAGAGCCTTCAAATTTCTTGAAGAGAGTTATTTGAAGCTCCTCTTAGAAGCAGATGATATCTATATTATTAATAAAAGTCCCTTGATGACGCCCAGCATGATTAAGATTGTCATCAACTACATTTTTGCCTTAGTCGGTGAGTGGGTAGCTGAGGATTTTCCTGAACCACCGGAGATTTTTGCCAAAACTTTTTTAACCTTGATGGAGACTGCCCCTAAGGACCTCGTCAATGCTAAACCAAAAGTAAATCATAAAAACTAACGGCTGGTAAACCCGCATTTTTGCTGTCCAGAAGCTATTCTTGTGGAGTTATGCTCCTTAGCTTTTATACACGAAAATCCCTTCAGAGCAAAGGGATTTTTTCTTATATTTTTGTTAGGTAAGCACAAGCTAGAAACTCAGGATTTAGGTATGTTTCCTTGTGTGCAAGCACACAGCGCCGTCTTCTTAAAATCCTAGTCGCATTTTACGGCCTTAGTATCTTAGCTTTTATGACCAATGACGTAGGTGAGGGGCGAGGCTTGGGCTGCAGAATTATCTAGAGTTTGTTCGGAGGTAAAACTGCTGTTTTTTCTCCTTATTATGATACTAGGAGCAATCCCGTTCCCAAACTCTTTTACTCTTTGACAAAGCGATCTAACAGACTCACAAATAAAAAGATAGCAACAAAAATAACAGTGATGGTAGCACTAGCTGGCGTCTCCCAATAATAAGAGAGAACGATACCAAGAAACATACCAATAAAGCCAATCCCAATAGCTGTGAGGATGACCCCCTTGAAACTATTAGCCATGCGCATCGCAATAGCTGCTGGTAAAATCAAAATAGTTGAGACTAAAAGAGCACCAGCTGCGGGAATCATAAGAGCAATAGCAACTCCAGTCACAATATTAAAGGCCAGTGACATCCACCGAACAGGTAAACCATCTACAAACGCTGTATCCTCATCAAAGGTTAAAATATACATGGGACGAATAAAAAACACGGTAAGAAATAATACAAGGACAGCTATAGCAAACAAGAAAGCAATCTGTTCCTGATTAATTGTAACGATAGAGCCAAAAAGATATTGGTCTAAGCTAATATTAGAACTGCTCGTTTTACTCATTACAAGGAGAGATACAGCCAAGCCTGATGACATCAGAATTGCTGTAGAAATTTCATTATAATATCGATAAATCGTTCTCAAGTATTCTAAAGCTACTGCTGCTACAACTACAACCAAGATAGTCATCCAGGTTTTATTCCACCCCAACAAAACTCCAAAAGCAACTCCAGCTAAGGAGACATGACTTAGAGTGTCGCTCAATAAACTTTGTCGTCGTAAAATAAGAAATAAACCCAAAATTGGTGAAAAAAAACTCATTGCTACCACAGCTAGAAGCGCTCGCTGCATAAACTCATACTGAAATATCTCAAGCATCTGCTCCACTCTCCTCCTTATCATGGATATTAAAACAGCGCCAAGGCAAATCCAGATTACGAACCAAATGGATATTTCGATCAGCATAATCTTTAACTTCATCAGGATCATGCGTAATCATTAAAACTGCTTTTCCATGCTTATGAGCGCTATGATGCATTAGTTCATAAAAAGTCTCTGTCGTTCCAGCATCCATACCCGTTGTTGGTTCATCAAGAACAAAAACATCCGGATCCGAGGCAAACATTCGGGCAATGACGGCTCTTTGTTTTTGCCCCCCGCTTAAGGCTCCTATTTTTTTATGGTGATTTTCCCACATTCCTACTGCTTCTAAACTAACCTTAATATGCTCTTCATCATGCTGAGAAAGCCTGCGAAACCAGCCATTACGAGGATAACGTCCTGACTTAACAAATTCATAAACAGTAGAGGGGAACCCTGCATTAAAGCTAGCTATTTGTTGGGGTAAATAAGCTAAGCGCAACTTTTTACCCTCCTTATTGATTTCAGAAATATGTACTTGTCCATGTTTTGGCTTCAAGATACCCAAGGTAGCCTTAATCAATGTAGACTTAGCAGCACCATTCTCACCTGTCAACGTCACAAATTCGCCACTATTGACATGGTAGTAGATACCTTCTAGCACCGGCTCTGCATCATATTGAAAGGACAGATTCTCAACCGTAATATATCTCACTTATTAAACTCCCTTTCTAGTTTTTCAAGGAAAGATGCAATCACCTCTTGGTCCTCCACAGAAAAATCCTTTAAAATATTATCATAAACAGATAAGGTCGCCTGATGATGCTCATCATGCTCCTGAGCCACATTTTTGGCGATTTCTGTCAAACTATAATATGAAATCCTAGCATCTGCACTATCTTTCGTCGTCACCAGCAAATCCTGTCTAATCATCGCCTTAACCGCCTTAGTTACCGCTGCCTGACTGATATTCAATCGTTTAGCCAATTCAGAATTTGTAAGACGCTCTTGGGCTAAGAGCATTAGAATATGTTCTTGAGTATTAGTCAACTCCAAATCAGATTGACAACGCCCTAGCAACAACTCATTTTGATGTTCAGCCAAAAGTAGGATAGTATTAAAAAAACGATCTAAATGATGAGCTAAATCTGACATAAAAACTCCTTAACTAGTTAACAATTAGTATCTTAACATCTCACACCTAAACCGTCAACCCCCACACCTATCTAAGTAAAAAAGTTTACAAATGAAGTTCTCCAGTCAAACTCCTAGCCTGCCTACCAAAACACAAAAAAAGAGAAGGACTTCCTCCTCTCTACTAAACTCCGCCAGTAGGACTCGAACCTACGACATCATGAT
>NZ_JBRUHS010000011.1:0-74868 GCF_053206945.1 Streptococcus dentasini | reverse complement strand
GCTATCCCTTCCTCTCCCCGCTACCTCACGATAGTCAGGCTTGGGAATCGCTATTGGGTTCACCGGTAGCGGGTGCCCACAGAGGACTTTCACCTCAGAGGTACAACATGCCTGTCGTACCTAAAAAGAGCCTGACCTAATCGTCCGGCTCTTCAAACTATGATTTAAAATGATTAATGATAAAATCCCTGAAACCAATGATATATTTGCGGTGTTTATTAGGCCTAGGTGAAAGTCTGATAACATCCCGTAGGCTAAAATAAGCCACTCCAATCATCGCTATCCCTACAAAAACCTCAGGGGGCGACTGAATCAACTTGACAAATCCCAAAATGGACATAACCAGTAGAACCGCCACAATTCCCATGGTTGAGATCATATTCATGGTATTCTTGACGGTCTTAGGAGCCGCAAAGAAATAATAAATCGCGATGAGAATTGCTACAATAAAATAAAACATCCGCGCCTCCTTTTACTAAGATGCCCCACCCCAAAAAGCAAATTAAAAATATAAGATCAACAGAAAGTCCTGTTTTTCTAACCGCTCCGTTCCTTTAAACGGACTTTGAGGCAGGGGCCATATATAAAATAGCAAGTTATTAGGCTCCTTAGTGCCAATAAGAATCCGAATAAAATGCATCGGTATCTGGAAAATAATTATATTTCTAGAACTGCTTTATCCAAAAGAGCAGTAGCTAAGCAGTGGCTTCTCTTTTGACACATCATCGAGACTTCTTGCTTCGGTAGCAACTATCACGTCAGCTGATAGATATTCAAACAAGAGTAAATAGTTAACGCTGTCTGTTTATTCAGCTGACTTTTTCTTCTTATTAGCCTTATCACGGGCAGCCTTATTTAAGATTTGCTTACGCAGGCGGATAGATTCTGGGGTCACTTCCATGTATTCATCATCATTTAGAAATTCTAAAGATTCCTCTAAAGTCAGAATACGCGGTGTCTTGATAACAGCTGTCTGATCCTTAGTTGCTGAGCGAACATTGGTCATCTGTTTAGCTGTTGTAATATTAACCCCTAAATCATTGTCACGAGAGTTTTCGCCGACAATCATGCCTTCATAAACCTCAGTACCCGGATTAACAAAGATAGTACCACGCTCCTCAATACGCATGATAGAATAAGTCGTCGCTTTACCATTTTCAATAGAGACAAGAGCACCACGATGACGGCCGGAAATTTCACTAGGAACGACTGGCAGATATTGGTCAAAGGTATGGTTCATAATGCCGTAGCCACGCGTCATAGATAGAAATTCTGTCGAATAGCCAATCAAACCGCGAGCTGGAATCAAAAAGATTAAGCGGGTCTGGCCGTTACCAACCACCTGCATATCCAACATGTCACCTTTGCGTTCAGACAGGCTCTGGATAATAGCCCCCTGATATTCTTCCGGTGTATCAATTTGCACGCGTTCAAATGGTTCACATTTGACCCCATCAATTTCCTTGATGATGACCTCCGGACGCGACACTTGCAACTCATAGCCTTCACGGCGCATGGTTTCAATCAGGATAGATAGATGTAATTCTCCACGGCCTGAAACAATCCATTTATCCGGAGAATCTGTGGGATCAACACGCAGTGATACATCTGTCTGCAGTTCTGCTAAAAGACGCTCTTCTACCTTACGTGACGTTACCCATTTACCTTCACGACCGGCAAAAGGAGAATTGTTAACCAAGAAGGTCATCTGCAAAGTGGGTTCATCAATATGAAGGATCGGCAGAGGTTCAACCGCATCTGTCGGCGTGATAGTTTCACCAACGAAAATATCTTCCATACCTGAAACAGCAATCAATTCCCCAGCCTTTGCTTCTTGAATTTCACGACGTTCAAGGCCGAAGAAACCAAAAAGCTTGGTCACACGAAAGTTTTTACTTGTGCCATCCAGTTTAGAGAGCGTTACCTGATCACCAACCTTGACAGCTCCACGGAAGACGCGACCGATACCGATACGACCGACAAAATCGTTGTAATCCAAAAGAGAGACCTGAAATTGCAAAGGTTCATCAGAGTTGTCAATCGGTGCAGGAATATGATCAATAATGGTATCAAAGACCGGTGCCATAGTATGTTCTTGCTCCGCCGGATTATCCGATAAAGATGATGTGCCATTGATAGCTGAGGCATAAACAACTGGAAAGTCCAGCTGGTTGTCATCGGCTCCTAACTCAATGAAGAGCTCCAGAACTTCGTCAACTACTTCGTTGGGACGTGCCGCTGGTTTGTCAATTTTGTTAACAACAACAATCGGTGTTAAATTTTGCTCCAGAGCCTTTTTCAGCACAAAACGAGTCTGGGGCATGGTTCCCTCATAAGCATCCACAACCAGAACAACACCATCAACCATCTTCATGATACGCTCAACTTCTCCACCGAAATCTGCGTGTCCTGGAGTATCCATGATGTTGATACGTACATCGTTATAGGCCACTGCTGTATTTTTAGCTAAGATGGTAATTCCACGCTCTTTTTCTAGGTCATTGGAATCCATCGCACGTTCATCCAACTCCTTGCGTTCATCAAGCGTATGGGATTGCTTTAAAAGCTCATCGACCAGAGTTGTTTTCCCATGGTCAACGTGAGCGATAATAGCTACATTGCGAATATCTTCTCTAAGTTTAGTCATGATTTCCTCTATTTATCTATAAATATTTCAACCTTCTTATTGTACCACAATTTCCCCTTTAAATCAGACCTTTGAGCATGTAAACGTTTTAAAGTGAAGCTTCCAGATGCTTCACCATTTAATTACTTTATTACCTATAACCACTGAAATCGAAGCATTTTCTGCTATAATAAATCCACAAACCGGATGTGTCTACGCCACTGCGCAAATAGACGAAGTCTTCCCAACTACTTGATAGCCGGCCGAGCGTCTTCCTTAGCCTTCCTCTTTTGCTACATATCCCTGACACCTTTGTATCTCATTAAAAGAAAGGGTTGCAATGATTGATATTGATACTGAAAAATTAATTCCTTACAAACGAATGCCCAACTGGACTGCCACAACTATCCCTAACACCTTCATCAAGAAGCACAATACCAAGGCAGGAACTTGGGGGAAATTAACTATCCTTTCAGGCCAGCTGATTTACTATGTCTTAGACAATGAAGGTCAAGTGTTAGGGCAGACAAGCTTTGACAAGGACAGTCGGCCTCCTCTTGTTCCACCACAAGTTTGGCATCGTATCGAAGCAGCATCAAGCGACCTAGAATTTTATTTAGAATTTTACTGCCTACCTGCAGATTACTTTGCTAAAAAGTATCAAATCGAACCTCACTCTGAAGTGCGAGAAGCAATTGAACGAGAAAGCATTCCTGCAAACAAAACTTTGGATTTAGGCTGTGGAAAGGGACGCAACAGCCTCTACCTTTCCATTCTAGGCCATCAGGTAACCTCACTTGATATCAACCAACTTAGTCTAAACCGCCTAAGTCAGATCGCTGAACATGAAAATCTGCCAATTCAATGTAAGGTCTATGATATTAATGCCGCTAATTTAGCTAATACCTACGATCTTATTCTTTCAACAGTTGTTTTCATGTTCCTAGACCCCAAGCGTGTACCGGCCATCATTAGGGATATGCAGGAAAGTACCCGACCTGGTGGTTATAACCTGATTGTCTGTGCTATGGATACAATAGACGCCCCCTGCCCCATGCCCTTTCCTTTCACTTTTAAGAAAGGCGAACTAGCTGACTACTATAAAGAATGGCAACTCATTAAGTACAATGAAAATTTCGGCCACCTTCACAGGTGCGACGAAAATGGCAACCCTATCCGCATACGTTTTGCCACGATGTTAGCCAGAAAAATCTAATGAGTCAGGGAGAATCTTTTATACATCATCTTATAGAATCTACTTGGAAAACAAGGGTATTGCCATTATCATAACAGTTGCTATTTCCTTATTCGTTTCGCGTCCCTCGGTGCGAAACGGACTGACAATCATATAATAAAAACCTGATACCGTAATGGAATCAGGTTATTTTTACCAAGACAGAAATTACTGCCGGTGTACTCCCTTAGCGACAAGGGCTTCCAACTCTATCAGACGGTCTTCAAAAACCTTAAAAGCCTCTTCTAAATAAGAAGACGCCGTCATATCGAGTCCGGTCTTGCCGATAACCCCTAAAGGATAATCGGAACTACCAGCCTTAAGATAAGCCAGATAAGCTTCTTTGTCAGTTTGCCTGCCATGAACAATTTTTTGTGCTAAATAGCTGGCGGCCGCAAAACCTGTCGCGTATTGATAAACATAAAAGTTATAGTAAAAATGCGGAATTCTCGCCCATTCAACCTGAATCTGTGGGTTTTCCTCCTTAGCCAAGCCATAATATTTTTCATTTAAATCGGCATAAAGATCATTGAGGTACTGACTGGTCAGAACCTCGCCTCTAGCATCTGCTTGATGAATAGCTTGCTCAAACTCCGCAAAATGGGTTTGGCGAAAGACCGTTCCCTTAAAGCTATCCAAGTAATGATTCAAAATAACAAAGCGCTCTGTATCGTCTGTCACTTCCTGAAGCAAGGTTTCTGTCAAGATGTTTTCATTTGTTGTCGATGCAATCTCGGCCAAGAAAATGGAATAATCGCCATAAACATAAGGCTGATTTTCCCGTGTGAAAGTAGAGTGCATACTGTGGCCGGTCTCATGGATAAGAGTGTAGAGATTATCCAATGTATCCTGCCAATTAAGCAGCATAAAGGCGTTCGTATCATAAGCACCACCAGAATAAGCACCTGAGCGTTTACCCTTATTGACACAAACGTCAATCCAGCGTTCCCTAAAAGCACGTTTGACTCGCTCGCTATAGTCTTCTCCGAAAACACTTAAAACATCTTGGGCCTTATCCAAGGCTTCTTCATAGGTCACTGCCATATCCACACGGGATAATGGAGCATAGAGGTCATACATTTTCAAGTCGGGCAACCCTAAAACTTTCTGCCTCAACGCTATATAGCGATGAAGCAGAGGTAAATACTTATCAACCGTCGTTAACAAGGTGTCATAAACAGATTCTGGAATATGACTACCGGCCATGGCTGCCTGTCTAGCAGAATCATAATGTCGAACTTTAGCCTCAAAATTATGGCGCTTAACCGCAGTTTGTAGTGTCTTGGCATAGGTGTGCTGAAATTGTGCATAAATGCTGTAATAGGCTTCATAAGCTTGCTTGCGAGCCTCTCTATCAGGGGATTCCATCAAGATAATAAAATTCCCATGAGTCAGCTCAACTTTTTCACCATCGCTATCTTTAACAAAAGGAAAAACAAGATCAGCATTATCCAAAATTTCATAGGTTTCACCAGCAGCATCTAAGATTTCTTGGGCATTTGCCAAGAGCTCCTCTTCTTCAGGCGAGAGGACATGGGCTTTCTGATCAAAAAGCTGTTTAAAAAAGTGGCGATAGGCTTCTAACTCTGGCACTTCCGTCACAAAACTGTCAAACTGCTCCGAAGATAAGGCCAAAACTTCCGGCTCAAAGAAGGCAAAGGTTTGACCATACTTGGCATATAGGTTGGTTGCCTTAAACTGTAGTTCCTGATAAGCAGCTACTGTTGTATCCTGATCATTTTTCATAGAGGCGTAAACGTAGAGTTTCTCTAATCGGCGAGATAATGCTAAATAGTGTTCTGTCACTGTTAATAAATTCCTGCCTGACTGACCAAGTTGTCCGGCTACGCCTTTCGCCTCTTCAATTGCCTGACTAAGCAATTCAAATTCTGCCTCCCAATCTGCATCACTAGCAAAAACCGTTCTTAAATCCCATTGATATTTTTCTTCAATATGATCACGATTATCTGACATACCACATTAAAACGAGATAGTTTATGCTCAAACCATCTGTGTTTTCCCGTCCTTTCTTATAAACCTTTTGCGTTTATTTTATCATAAAAGGCTGGCGGGTAAAGCCTTTGAAATCTTTTATCACTACTGCTTCTGTAGAATGCTTCAAATTGCTGGTAAAATTTTGATAAGTCTCTTTCGATCTGGCAAAAGGATCCCTGAGGCGGTCGCACTTGCGGGTAAAAATCATCAACGGATTTCGATAGCAGATTTTCTCCCAAATAATAGGCTTCTTCCTGCTTTTTTAACCAGCGAGGATTTTTGGCAATAAGCTGACGCTGAATGTAAGATAAAAGATGTTCATCCATTTTCAAGCGATAGGTCTCCATGAGCTGCTTGACAAAAGGTTGGTGTAAAAACTCAAACAAATGCCCCGAAAAACGGCATTCTTTCACTAAAAAATGCACCCTGTTGTGCCCATCTTCATGAATTAAATATTTTAAACGCAGGCATTCTTTCGATAGATCCAGTTCCCAAAGGTGAAAGCCCATATTTTTTGAGAAGTAGAGAAAGTCGTGCTGCAGCGGTGTCAACTGCTTACCAAGCCAGAGCTTTTTCCCCAGCAGCCAGAGTACCTGAAAACCGCTTTTTTGATAGGCCTGTGTCCGTTCACGCAGTCGGTCTTCGGACAAGCGTGAACACTGCACTTCAAGCACCAGTCTTTCATTGACCAAAAGATCTGCAATCTGCCCTAATTTCGGTAAGAATTGCTCCACAACCACCCGCTCAGTTTTTGACAAACTAGTATAAAGGGCTGACTTGAGAGACAAATGTTCTGCTGATTCATTTTCCGAATAAAAGTGGCAGTCCTGCAGATTGATATGAGCAAAATGTGGCCTTTTTACGGTTCCCCGTTTCAAGCGAACTTCAGCTCCACAGGCAGGACAGAAGAAATCGTCCTTTTCAGGAAGGTCATCCAATAGATTAATCAGCCTGCCGGCCTTATTTCTTGCGACTAGCATAGCACACCTCCAATATATCAATCGGGGAGACTCCATGATCAGATAATCTTCTAAAATAATACCATCACAAAATAAGATAAAAGGAGTAAGATAGGTTTCACCTTTATTATTCGTAAATTATTTTAAAATACACCATTATTTAACTTGGGCCTTGAAAAATATTTTTACTGATGTGCTCTTGGGAACAAACTACTCTATTCTTATAGACCGCTATAAAATATTGAATATAACATTGCTCCCCCCTCTTTAATAGTCAAAAAGCTTATCTTGTACTTCCTCATAAGCTTTATAAAAATGAGGTGCTGCTAGATTTAGAGCCTGGCCGCTGTCATAGACACATTGACAGACAAATAATAGATCACTGAGATTATCGTGCAGGGTCATGATTTGACGGGTCAGGACCTTTTTAGCAAACGTACGTTTCATAAGGGGGACAGACAAAAAAGTTGGTAATTTGTAAGCTAGCAATTCGTTAGAATAATTTTTGAGATTAACACCGCGGGCTGCGACAATTTGTGCTGTTTCACGAATATTCTCCACTGCTGCTTTTAACGTTTGTGAAGAAGCCATAGCCCTTTCAACAGCTGCTTGAGTATCAGTTGTGTCGGTATACTTGATAATAGCTGAAATAACACCGGCATTGATGGCCATGTGCATCCAAATCCATTCCAGCATATCATAGGGCTGCTCCAGTTTAATTTGGCAATCCATGAAAATCTGCACTAACTTTTCATAATTAGGAAGGGCTGCCTTTTCCTTTCTTTCTAGCATGAAATGATCAAAGACGCAGGCCGTCAGCTTATTGTCCCTGATATTGCCGCCGGCAACTGGATAGCCTAAAATATAAGGACGCCCCTTTACCAGATTATCAATATAAGCACGGTCTTCCCAAATTCCGCAGGCTAAAATTAAGGTGCCAGAAATACCATCTGCCTCCAAACGTTCAAGGATAGAAGCAAGACCGCCTGACGGAACACTGACAAAGATGAAGTCATAGGCTTTGCTGGAACAGTGCTTCACTTGATAAACATCACTGCTTTGAATACCATCTTTCTCAGTCCGGCCATCCAGAAGTTCAATGTCTAACTCTTGGATATCGGCTCTTTTACTGCTCTTTCTGATAAGGTGTTCTACCTCATGACCCGACTTTTGAAAAAGATAGCCGTAAGTTGTTCCAATAACACCTAAACCCACTACTAAAATTTTCACTGTGAAACTTCCTTTCTACTCTTTTTTGCAGCCAGTAAATACCAAAGCAAGACCAGAACAAAAGATAGGATTTGTGCAATGGCGACTCTGACAAACATCAGCTCATCTGCCCCCGTATCAGATAGGGTATGAATGATATTGATTAAAAAGTTATTGGTAAAATGGTGGGACATAGCCATATAAAGGCTTCCTGACAGTCTAGTCATGAGCGCAAACTTAAATCCTACCATGGCAGAGGTAACAACCAGCATCAGCGCATTAAGTATAAAACCTGAAAAATTCATGTCCCCATCAAAGTAACTGCGCAGTGGCCCAACAAAATGCCAAAGACCAAAAAGTATTGAGGAGCAGACGGCTGCGGTTATAAAGCTGTATTTCTGCTCAAAAAGTTTTTGAAACAGGCCGCGAAAGGCTCCTTCCTCCATGATGACATTGATGACATTACCCACAAAGCAGATGAGAAAGAAGATTAAACCAGTTTCTCTGCCAACGTTCTTATCCACAGCATAGGCGCTAACATAGACATCCAGTCCTTGAAACTTGCCTTGATTGCTAAGCAGGAGGATTTCCACACCATAAGCCAGCACATAAACGACAAGTCCAAAAAGCAGTCCATTCCAAGTGTTTTTGAGGAAACCTCCTTGCCTAAAGCCTATCTCCTGCCAAGTGAGCTGAAAAAATTTGAGAGCTACATAGATGACCGCAATTCCCAATAATTTGTGCACAAAGGCTTCATTCCAGAAGGTTTGATCGGTCCGTAAAATAAAATAGTCAAAGAGATGCAAACCATAGCAGAGCAGATAGATAGTCAAGACTGCTAACTCGATTTTTTTCTTTTTGGGTAACATAGATAATCCTCCTTATACTAAGATACAAAAGCCGTTAAGCGCTCCAAAGAAAAATAGAGAACCTAACGATGAATCACTAAAGATTCAAAGAAACATTTTTTTCTAGGAGTGTAGGCGTGTTTAATTAACGACGGTTTTTAATCAATAAATTAATTTCACGCGCTTCCTGGCTGAGATCAAAAAGATCCAAGACTTGTGAAATGACATAAACAGCGATCCCAATAAGAAGAAACATCCAAGGCTGATTCCAATGAAAGAGCCAGCCCATCCCCATTGTCAAGCCTTCAATCGCTACAATTTCCACCAGCACCTGCAACATAAAGGATTCCCACTCTAGTTTGCGTATAAATAAAACCAGCAATTGGATGAGACCGTTAAGAAAAAAGACCTGAAAAATACTCACTAGCAGGAGCCACTCTGCCTTCAAATACAAGGCAGCCAGAGTTAATAAGAGCAACGATACGCCTGTCGTGGCAAAGACATTAACCAACCATTTTTTCATTTTGGCTCACCTCCTCTTAAGGCTTCTTTAACAGCCTGTAAATAACGGCGATTGACAATAACCTTCTCACCATTGAGCAAAGTCGCTTCCATGCGGCTGTTAAAAAGCGGCCGAATACTTTCCAAGACATTAATATTAAGCAGACAGCTCTTAGAAATCTGAACAAACCCGTCATTTTTCAGGTCATGGAGCAGTTGATAGAGTCTCAAATCCGTTTGATAAATGTCATCTGCTAAATAGACAAAAGTCTTCTTGTCAACACTTTCAATATAGTAAATATCCGAAAGATTGACCAAATACTCAACCCCATCCTCATAACAGCTGATTTGCTTATCGACACTTTCCAAAAATGTTAAAATCCGCTCAACCAGCCTATTTTTGTCACTATATTTTAAGCTGACTTCCAACTCCTTGAAGCTGGCATCCTGTTCAATTCGTAATTTCATAGTTTTCATTATAGCACAGCTTTTCTACCAAAAAATCCCGCATCAACCAAGATGCAGGATAGAGGAACTGAGATACATTATTTACGAGTGTAGGAATTTTTCAACCTGTTCAGCCTGCCGATGCAGAAAAACAAGGTTGGCGATGAGGGCTGTAAAAATAAGCGGGGTGATGACCAACAACAATAGCCAATGAAGGGGATTGTTCAGACAAAACAGAAAGATACTGAAGATAAGCAAAGGCATGGTGAAAACTGCAGTCATGCTGCCAGGAACCCAAGTTCGAAATCGGATGGCCTGACTGATATGGGATAAAAGATGAACAGTATGTCCCAGCGTAATCGCCAGCACTAACTCTGGTAATTTAAAAAGAATACCTGCAAGCAAAATCAGACTAGCTAAAACAAATTCCTCCAAAATGCTAGCGGCTATTGTTTCTGTTGAAGGATAATGTGCTCTGCCAGCGACAAAGATTTCATTAGTAAACTTTGGATCACTCTTTTTCTTCGCAATCCATGGACAGACTAAAAGAATCTCTTCAAACTCATGAACCATAAAAAGCATGAGCGCAAGAAAAGCAAATAAGGTTGGGGTCATTATCTCTCCTCCTTCGATCGGTTAGTTTCTCTGTACTGTTTGAACGTTTTGCCGGTCCAGTTTTTAAAAGCACGCAGAAAGCTGGAAGTTTCTGAGTAACCTACGAGATAAGCGATCTCATCAACCGACATGGATAAATCAAGATAAGAAAAGGCCATTGATTTCTGTATACGTAGAACCTCTTCCTTAAATGTCGTCTTTTCAGCAGCTAATTGGCGCTGCAGTGTCCTGGCGCTAAGGCCAAGCCTCTCAGCTACGGCAGTAAGGGAGAACTGACCGCTGGGGATAGCCGACAGCAATTCGTTTTGAAGCGTCTGTGTGAAATGCCTGCTGCTTTTTTCCTCCTGAGCTAGCTGCCGATTAAGACTCGGTTCCAAATAATGCCACATGACATTGTTCTCAGTGATAAAAGGTTTTTCAAGATCTGCTTTAGATAGCACCAAGAAGTTCCCTTGTGATTTTTGTGGGAGGATGCCTACCTCATTCTCAATAACCGCTCCGTAATCATAAGGCGAACTGACCCTGCGGGGAAGAACTGACGCTCCTGTTCCTGTCCGTAAAATACTTAAAAGTAGCAACTGCTCCTGCAGCAGTAACATGCGAGGAAGCGGCGAGTGTAATGATAGATAGGCATAGCTTACAGCAACTTCATCGTCTCTTTCATGAATCTCTACCTTTACTGGACCAATCAAACTTTTATATTTTGAGAAGCGCTGTAGGGCTGTCAAACCATCTGGACTTGATAAAGCAGCAAAAAGGGCTGGTACAAACATTTTAATATTGTCAATATTGCTCAATGCTAATAGGGCTTCATCTGTAATTTGCTTATCCAAAGTCGCTATAAAGTGATAATAATCCTGAGCGCTATAAGTCAGCTCTTCCTGCCAAAGTTTGTTTGGCAACTGTGCTTTTTGTAAGATCAGCCTAATGTCTATTCCTAATTCTTTTAAGAAGATCTGAAATTGTTTAGTGATAATAAGTTTCATAATCTTATTGTCTAAAAATATTAACCTCAAGTCAAACTCTTAACAACCAGCCAGTCAAATACCCCAGCAGGCAAGATTGCGTGAAGAAAAACAATAGTTTTAGCGCCCCTACCAACGAGGTAACGCGGTTTAACTCGTTTGGCATTGACAATTTTGACAATCCTTCTTGCTACAAGGTCAGGCTCAGAAACCAATCGGCCTGCATACATTCTTGCAATACTTTGGGAGACCTTTTTGGCCATCTTTTCATAGGCCCCTCCAACTGCAGAGATTCTTAGATTTTCTACAGCAATCTGGCTCCAAGGTGTTTTAATACTGGCTGGCTCAATAATCACCGTCTCAATTCCAAATGCTTTTGTTTCCATACGAAGGCCATCGGATAAGGCTTCAAGGGCATACTTAGAGGCATGATACCAAGAACCCATAATGGTAGTGATGCGGCCACCTATTGAAGAGATATTGATAATGCGCCCCGATTTCTGAGCTCGCATATAAGGAAGAGCTTCCTGAGTTAAACAAGCCAGACCAAAAAGATTGACTTCAAATTGCTTTCTAACTTCCTCAAGAGCAACATCTTCAACCGCACCAAAAGCAGCATAGCCAGCATTGTTAATCAAGACATCAAGCCTGCCTTCTGCTTGAATAACCACTGCAAGGGCCTGTTTAATGGTTTGTTCATTGGTAAGATCAAGATAAAGCGGCCGGACACCATCTTGCTTTAACTCTTCCAATTTTTCCAAGCGTCTGGCGCCACCATAAACCCTATGTCCCGCTCTTGCCAGACCTTGTGCTGCTAGGTAGCCGATTCCCGAAGAAGCACCTGTTAATAAAATTACCTTTCGCATCTTTTTCTCCTTCCACAAAATTATAAATCAATTGTTCACTTTTTGTATAGAACAATGAACGACATTCTAATGACAATTAATGCCAAAAAGAGTGGAGAAAGGACCCAAAACAAGGACACTTTGTGAGGAGATAAATAATTATCAAATTTGATACAGCTCAATTATTAACCCTTCCTGCTATCAGACTTAAATCTAATCCCTGTACTATCATAGTAATGGGTAGAAAACAAAGGGTGTTCGGGTTTACTAACATCAATAACAAATATGATACTAGGATAAACCATAACCTAATTTAATCTAGTTCTAGAATTTACAATATAAGTACAGTACAATTAAAAGAACTCATAAAATTTTCAGTAAAATCGCCTTGAACAAAAGCATTTACCTGAAGAAATTTTATGAGTCAAACCTTGGAGTTTTCTTGTATATGTTTTTATGAGTTTAATGTATCTTTTGGTTACTGAACAAGTCTATTGAAAGAGAGAAGTCTATAAACTTAGAAGGGGTAAATAATTTAGATGCTCCCCTCAATAACCAGCTATATATTTTAATCCCTCAACCATTTTTTCAATATTGACAGCAAAAATAATCTGCCCTTTTTCTGGACTTGCACCAGAAGGATCTCCACCGATACCAATTGGATTACCGTCCTTATCTATAAAATCTTCAGCGATCCAGTTCAAATTGATGTTGCACTCCTTTAGCTTACTATCAAAGACGTACCCCGTAGCTTGTCCTGCAAGCACTCTATCAAGTTTAACCAAGTCTTCATCTATAGCCATGACCATAGATGTCTCCATCTCTCCACCGTGAAAATCGAAGGTATTTCCTTCGGAAATTGTCGCTTGTACGCGCGGATCATCAAATGCCCCAAAATTAAAAATAAAAATATCCAAATCATGTGAATGGCGCAGTTCTCGACTGAGAAGATTAGCAATGGGGGTATTTCCGCCATGACAAGAGAGGAGGGCTATTTTTCTAAATCCGTGGTGGTAGAGAGACTCTATGATTTCTTTCAGCATATGGTAGTAGGTCTCTGTCGAAAAGGTAAGGCTGCCACAGAAATTGGCATGCTCGGTGCTCAAACCAATAGAAATATTGGGAAGGATCAAGAGCGGAAAATTCTCGTCAATCTGGTTGACTTCCTGTAGAATCAAATTAGCCATTTTCTCAGCAATCAAATCATCTGTCCCCAGTGGGGCATGATTGCCGTGCTGTTCAATGGCTCCAAGAGGAATCATAACAATTGTCTCTTCTTTATTAAGCACCTCCATATCAAGCCTTGTTAATTCACGATAATATCTAGCCATTTTTATCTCCTTTACTTATCTTATAGATAAAGCGTTTGTATAAAAGGTAAGCAATTGCTCCGTTCAAGCTAACCTTGACTATGTTGAAGGGAACCGTCGCCAAAAGAATAAAGCTAGTCAAGTTGGAAATGGCTGGGTTAATAGAACCAAAAGACTTGGCTAAACTTTCCAAATCAATTCCTACAGCTTTGGCATACAAGGGCAGGCTAACAAAGAGATTGATAGCTGTAGCAGACAGGGTCTTGATCACAATCGTTGCCAAGAGAGCTAAAACTGCTGCTTTTAAAGTCTTACCTTTCTTTTTAAAAATCAAGCCCAGAGGATAGACAAAGAAGACAGCCGAAATTAAATTGGCGAACTCACCGATATACATGCTATTGCTACCGACGGTAAAAAGTTTGATCAGAATCTTTAGAACCTCGATAATCAAACCTGACGTAGGGCCTAAAAGAAAGGTTGCAATGATCGTAGGAACATCTGAAAAGTCAACCTTGTAGAAGACAGGCATGAAGGGAACCGAAATTTCAAGAGACATCAGGACGCCTGCGATAGCTGCAAACATGGCCGTGTAGGTGACATATTTTATTTTCGGATTTTTCATAAAATCCTCCTTTCTAGATGCGTCAACAATCATGGGAAAATTTTATGAGAAACCCTTTTTCATCCATCCAGTAAAAATACCATCATTCTACCCAAGGCAATAATCAAAAGACTCTTTCGTCACTCAAAAATAGGTGAAACTATCTCCAAAGAATCTGCCATTGCTTAATTCTCAAAGTATCGCTAGCACTGTTGAGCTTACATTGAAAACTGCTTCACTGATGCGAAAACAAGGCTGGCCGACTAACACTGGGACTGCTTAGATTGAAATAGCTATATGATAAAAAAAGCGCACTTCAAAATGAAATGCGAGGTTTTTTTGAGACTTAGCAAATAAACTCCTTTTAACTGTTTCCAAGTACTAAGGAGGTCTTTCAGCTAAATTCTTCTCTCATCCAGACTATACTGTCGGTACTGGAATTACACCAGTTCATGCCTTATGGCTCGCGGACTATACCGCCGGTTAGGACTCTCACCTGACCCCGAAGAATTATTAACGCCGCCATTCTAACACAGGTGTATTAGTCTGTCAACTGATTTGAGAGTGTAGGCTGGTTTTTTGAAGAATTTGAAAATTCCAAAATGAAGTTAGCTAGTTGAGGATATGCAAATTCCCCAGAGAGATATAATTGTCATCAACACAACAATAATTAGAAAGACTCTGAGATGCAAGACTGTGATACACCTGTTACCACGGTTTAATATCCAGCTACCTCCTCTCTCCCTCTTTTAATCCAAGTATCGTTTTAATAACCCTTTTTCAGCAACTGTTGGTTTCCGATAAGAACCCACAGGTAGATCTCCCAGCTCAAAAGGACCAAAGAAAATACGACTGAGATAGGTAACTTTAACACCATAGGCTAGGAACATTTTCTTGACCTGATGAAACTTACCTTCCGAAATGGTAATATAAGCTCTGCTGAGCTCTGAACTAGAGCTGATAATTTGTAGTTTAGCTGGCTTACAAACTCTACCCTCTAAAAAAGCGATGCCCTTGTCAAAAAAAGCAGGCGCATCAGAAAAAAGCTGGTCGTTAACCTCCACATAATAGGTTTTGTCCACGTGGTGCTTGGGATGGAGCAGACGAAATCCTAGGGGACCATTGTTGGTGATAAGAACCAGCCCTTCCGTGTCGCGATCCAAACGGCCAACGGGGTAGAGACCTTCCTTACGGTCACCAGGAGTAATTAAATCAATGACCGTCTGGTACTGGGTATCTTTTACCGCTGACACCACACCCCTGGGTTTATTGAGAATATAATAAGTGTCTTGAGAATGACTGAGCTGTTGACCTGACACTGTAATGGTCTGCAGGCTGGGATCGACATTGAGGCTGTCAGAACGCGCTAGCTGGCCATCCACACGCACCTGTAGACTGCGAATCAATTTCTTAACGTGATTTCTAGAGCCAAAACCCGCCTGACCTAATAGTTTATCTAATCGCATACATTCATTGTAACACAAAAGGAGCTTAGGCAGCTCCTTACTTTTGTCTCATAACTTACAGGCAGCTTCTTGATCCAAAATGACGGTAACATCCGGATGTTCCTGTAGAACGCTGGCTGGTAAGGCTTCAGTCACTGGCCCATTGATCATCTGCGAGACTGCCTCCGCTTTATCTTGACTATAGGCAAAAAGAATAATGCTCTTAGCTGACATGATAGAAGCAATTCCCATTGAGACCGCCTGAGTTGGCACATCCTCTGGCCTTGCAAAAAATCGACTATTAGCCTCAATCGTACTTGGTGTTAAATCAACCACATGTGTCCTACTGTTAAATGGTGTTCCTGGTTCATTAAAACCAATGTGTCCATTGCGACCGATACCTAAAATCTGTATATCAATACCATGATCAGCGATCAAGTCCTCATAATCCGCCGCTGCCGCTTCCAAATTTTCCGCTTGGCCATCTGGCAGAAAATGCTCTTTTACATTCTTGTGATCAAAGAGTTGATCTTTCATAAAATAATGATAGGATCTCGGATCCTCAGGGGCCAGACCAACATACTCATCCAAATTAATAGAGGTCACCTGTGATAGGTCAAGGTCACTGGCAGCTAACGCTTTGTAGAAAGCCTCTGGTGAACTCCCTGTCGCTAGGCCCAAGACTCTGGCACCTTGTGCTAATTTTTCTTTTACCAAGCCTAAGGCATATTGAGCGCCATCTTCCTGTGAAGCAACTATCTTAATATTCATCGCTATCCCTCCTTACTATTAGTATATGGTCTATACCAATTTTTGTCAAGGGTCAGAAATAAAATAAAACCACCCTCCGAAGGTGATTAAAAATTATCCTGTCAACTATACCAAACTATCAATTGCAACCAATAAGTCCCTTCCAGTGCGATTAAAGCAAATCCCTTAGCCAGCTGCTTAGTGCCTCTCTTACAACTAGCTCTCCTAAACCAAACCACCCAAGAGATAACCAATATAATAGGCAACCAAGGTTGCCACAAGACCAACCGCAACCGTCCTAAATACTTCTTTATACCATCCTTGGTTTGTAATACTTCCCTTAACAAGACCCAACAGAATCAGAGCGACCGTGACCAGTAGGCAGGCTACCCAGAAAGTATAGCCTCTAAAGACACTCAAACGATTGACGAGGAGATAAGAAACTAAAGGAAAGAGGCCAAAAATATTGAAAGATAAAAAGGTCGCAAGAGCATTTTTAAGAGCTTGCTTACTGTCGGTCTGTGTTTCAGTCGTTGAACTTAAGTAATCACCAACCGCCATGGAAAAGCCATCTGCTAACAAATTGGAAAAACCCATAATCACAATAGCCATCGTTCCAAGACGACCACCAACAGCACCTGCTACAACTGCAAAGGTAGTCACAATCCCATCCAGACCTCCATAAACAATGGACTTGGCATAATGTCGTAAATTCAGCATAATCAGCACCCTAATTCCTTATTTATAACTATTCTAATTACTATCCTTATTATAGCACTTATTAATAATCATTACAATTAAGGGTTAAAGGGAGTCAGATATTGAAGACAAAAATAAAGGTGCCCTAAATCCTCTCTCATGATATAATAGGAAAGCTGATAATTAACAGAAAGAAGATAAGCCATGCACACAGATGATTTTGATTTTACTTTACCTGAAGAACTCATTGCTCAGACCCCCTTGGAAAAACGCGACAGCTCAAAACTACTAGTCATTGACCGACAAACACATATGATGACAGATACTCGCTTTGACCACATCTTAGATGAGCTAGATCCTGGTGATGCGCTGGTTATGAACAACACACGTGTTCTTCCAGCCCGGCTCTATGGTGAAAAATCAGAAACCCACGGGCATGTAGAGTTTCTTTTGCTCAAAAATACTCAAGGTGATCAGTGGGAAGTCCTTGCTAAACCAGCCAAGCGACTAAAGGTAGGAACCAAGGTTAGTTTTGGCGACGGTCGTCTCACAGCAACCATTCGTGAGGAATTAGAGCACGGCGGGCGTATCGCCGAATTCCACTACCAAGGTATCTTCCTTGAAGTTTTGGAAAGTTTGGGCGAGATGCCCCTACCACCCTATATCCACGAAAAATTAGGAGACAAGGAGCGCTACCAAACTGTCTATGCTAAAGAGAACGGTTCTGCTGCTGCACCTACTGCTGGTCTGCATTTCACCAAGGAGCTCCTCCAGAAGATTGAGAATAAAGGTGTAAAACTTGTTTATCTAACACTGCATGTTGGACTGGGGACATTTAGGCCTGTTGCCGTTGACAATATCGAAGAGCATGATATGCACTCAGAATTTTACAGTCTATCCGATGATGCAGCACAAACCTTACGTGAGGTAAAAGCAGCAGGTAAACGTATCGTTGCCGTGGGCACTACATCCATCCGTACCTTGGAAACCATTGGGAATAAATTTGGGGGCACTATTCAAGCTGACTCTGGCTGGACCAATATTTTTATCAAACCCGGCTACCAATTCAAAATCGTTGACGCTTTCTCTACTAATTTTCACCTCCCCAAATCAACACTTGTCATGCTGGTGTCTGCTTTCGCCGGTCGTAAATTTGTCCTCGATGCCTACCAGCATGCCATTGAGGAAGGCTACCGCTTCTTTAGTTTCGGCGATGCCATGTTTGTTAAATAGTAAAAGAGCCGCAGATTCCACCTCTCTTCTATCGTTACCTAAAAGTGCTAACGATGGTTTTAAGTGGTCGATCTGTGACTCTTTCTTTTTTTATCGTTGTTATCAAGGGCGCCAAGTTCGGTGATAAACGAGAACCCAGTGCTTTAGTTGTTTAGGCCACCCAGAAATAGAACTAATAGAACTGGATTTATTTTAAATGACTTCCGTCTATAAGCCGTAATTTTGACTAGATAATATAATCAACAGCATAAGCATCGTCTGATAGAATGCGTGCCAAAAAGCGGCGTGTCCGCTCCTCCTTCGGTGCAGAGAAAAATTCCTGAGGCGGAGCTGATTCAATAATATGACCCCCATCCATAAAGACCACATGGTTGGCGACATCCCTAGCAAAACTCATTTCATGCGTCACCACAATCATGGTAATACCTTCTTGCGCTAACTGTTTCATAACACCCAGAACATCACCAATCAGCTCCGGATCCAGAGCCGATGTCGGCTCATCAAAAAAGATAACATCAGGCTTGACAGCAATAGCACGCGCAATACCAATACGCTGCTGCTGACCACCAGATAGCTGATTGGGGTAATAATCTTTTTGGCTCAGCAGCCCCACTTTTTCCAAGGCTTTTAAAGCTATTGGCTCTGCCTCTTCCCTAGGAATTTTTCTTGCAATTACAAGTCCCTCTAAAATATTTTCCATAGCCGTCTTATTGGCAAAGAGATTATAGTGTTGAAAAACAAAGGCTGTTTTTTGGCGGATAGTTAGAATATCCTTCCGATTTAAATTTTCCAGATTATAGGACCGGTTATCTAGGACAAGTTCCCCTTGATCAGCCTTTTCCAGATGATTGAGGCAGCGCAAAAAGGTGGTCTTTCCTGAACCACTGGGACCCAAGATAACAACAACATCTCCCTTATTGACCTGCAAACTAACATTATCAAGGACGGTCTTATCCCCAAACTGCTTTGATAAATTTCTAATATCTAACATAATATCTCCTTAAGCAAACCGCTTTTCTAAGGCTGAAAAGCCCCACTGAATCACCCCACAGATGATAAGATAAATGATAAAAATAACTAAGTAGGACTCAAAATACTGATAGCCATGGGCCGCTTCCACCTTAGCAATCGCTGTGATATCCTTAACTGTCATAACAAAGACCAAGGATGTTCCTTTAACAATATTGATAACCAAATTGCAAAGATTCGGAAGAGCATTTCTCAGGGCTTGAGGAAAAACAATTCTGATATAACTCTGACTTGTCGTCAAACCAATCGACTGAGCGGCTTCTAGCTGTCCTTTATCAACCGTTAAGATAGCGGAACGTAAAATCTCCGACAAGGTTCCCGTTGTCATCAGACTAAAAATGATAAAGGCATAATAAATGGGATTGAGCTTAAAGATATCAAATCCACCTGATTTTAAAATCGCATTTAAGACACTGGGTAAAAGGCTATAGAAGAATAAGATTAGCAGTATGGGAGGTGTTGCTCGAATAAAAGCCAAGTAGACTACAGAAAAAGCTGTTACTCCTTTTACTCTGTAGATTCTTCCCAATGCCAACAAAAGAGCTGGAAAAAAACTCAACAGAATAGAAACAGCCATAATCGCCAAGGTAACGGGAACACCTCTTAAGGAGAGTAAAAATGTATGAAGAATATAGCTAAAATCCATGATCCCTCCTAGGTCTAAGCATTGCCCCTATCCAGACGATGTTCCATCAAGTGAGAGGCTACTGATAAAATCAGAGCAAGCCCCCAATAAATAAGAGCTACCGCTGTATAGGTTTCCAGCGAATAATTTCCCAAATTACGACTGATCAGCAAATTTCCCGCTCCCATAACATCTACCAAACCGATAGTGTAGGCTAGGGCTGCATCTTTCATCAAATTCAAAATAGCCGTTGTAATATTGGGAAGCGCAATTCTAAAAATCTGCGGTAACAAGATGCGGCGGAAAGTCTGATAGCCAGTTAAACCGATACTTAATCCAGCTTCCAGCTGTCCTTTAGGGACTGCTAAATAGGCTGCTTTAAAAACTTCTGATATAGAAGCAGCAAAGAGTAAAACCATGGTCACTACAACAAAAATAGTTCGTGACCAGCTATCAACATCCAAATGGAGCCACCAAACCAAAAATTCAGGCAGGCCATAAAAAACTAAAAAGAGTAAGACAATGGGCGGCGTACAGCGCAAGGCGAAAACATACCCTCTAGCAATGCGTGCCAGCCCCATATCAGGTACGACCTGTGCCCAAGTCAAACCGGCTCCCAGAAGCGTCCCCAAGAACACTGTCAGGGTAATAACCCACAAGGTCAGAGGTAAAGCAGACAAAATCGTTGGCAGAAACTTAAAAATATAGGATGGCGTATAAGAAACCATGGCTCCTCCTTATTTTGTCACGTAATTAAAGACATCTTCTCCAAAATATTTCTTTGATAATTTAGCCAGAGTACCGTCCTTTTCTAATTCTTTAACAGCTTTAGCATACTCTTTAACAAATTTTTTATTAGATTTATTGCGATGAATTAAAGGATAGGTCTCAATACCTTTGTATGGAACCCAGGTCAACTGATCAGCATATTTGTGGTAGGCACCGTCTTTGTCCTTAACCGCCTGCTCAAAGGATAACTTTATATCAAAATAGGCATCATAGCGCCCTTCCAGTACCCAAGCATAGGCATCTGCCATGGTAAAGCTCTCAGCTGCTTTGAGGTCTATTGGACTGTCCTTATGATCCTTGTTATAGTCTTCAATCACATTCCACTGAGCATTTTGAGGGGAAATAGGAACCAGTTTACCACTGGATTGGGCAAAAGAATTAATGTCTTTGAATTTTTCTTTATCGTCCTTACGAATCGTAAAACCGATGACACTAGCACCAATTGCATCTTTAGGAATAATAAATTTTTCAGCCCGCTCCTTCGTATACCAGGCCCCCTTTGTCCCGATATCGTACTTTCCAGATTCCAAGCCAATCAACAAATCTTCATCGCTCGTCCCAGTGTATTTAAACTTATACTGGGGCAGTTTCTTATCAATGGCTTTTAGAACGTCAACTTCATAGCCTGTATGCTTACCCTCGTCATTAACATAATCATAGGGCGCATAATTTTGTGTATGAGCCACTTTTAAGGTAGTTACTTTACCATTAGCGGCACCATCTCCAGCAAGCTGACGGCCAATAAAGGTACCACCAATCAGTAAAACAAGGATTCCCCCAATCACAAACCATTTTTTCTGTACCATCCATTTACCTCCACTTTATCTTTACTGCGCAGCGGCTTCTCTTACCCAAGCGATACGCTCAGCGGCAATATCACTGGGAATTGTACAATCCGCACCAATAACAGTAGCCCTTGTACCTGCTTCTTGCAGCAGGTCTCTCACGTGTGCTTGCACTTCCTCTTTACTGCCACGATAGAGCAGGCCTTCTTTAGTATTGACAAAGCCGCCTAAAACCGTTTTCCCACCAAAGAGTTCACGTCCCTGAGACAGACTAACTCCTTCTGGACCTACTGCCCAGTTGTAAACCTGCGCCGGGTAATCCTTAAAGGACCGAATATCGTTACTGGCCCCTTCATAGCCACAGATATGAAGAACACTTAAGCCATCAGCCTGACGGGCTGCCTCAAGAATCCTCAAATCGCTAGGAGCTATATAGTTCCGATAGTCCTCAGCAGAGACCCTGTCATCCTGAATAGATTGTACACTGAGATAAATCCCTTCAATATTAGCTTCGGTAATGATTTTTCTGACGAGAATAGCAATATCTTCGGCAATGGTATCCAGTACTTTTTTCAAGGTTGATGCATCTTCTTGCAGCAAATTCGCAATAATGGTATCTCCGCTTGCTATCTGACCAGCCAACTGCCATTTAAGGTAAGTCACAGGAGCAAAAATATTATAAATCGCAACAATATCCTCTGTGAAACTATTCTTAATCGCTTTAACTAACTCTACCTGCTGTTCAAACCAAGGATGATCCTCGCCGATAGAATGGATATCAGCTAATTCTTGGACAGAAGAGACATCCGTAGTAATCAGGGGGTTAGGGTAAGTGAAAAAACCATCACTCATAATTTTGATAAAATCAGGATTAACGTCCTTGATAAATTGACGATGCCCTTCAAGATTCTTATTAAAAAGCGTGCGACTGTTAAGCCCTTGTCCTAATTCCTCTTCTGGCAAAAAATGATACCAAAAGCCAACTGGCACTCTATCCACAGCCTCTCCACGAAAAGCCTTTAAAACCCATTCCTTTTTACTATCAGTCATAAGCTCATCTCCTTATCTAAATAAAATGCGAATCCCTTGAACGTTTTAAAGAAAAATAGGAAATAAAACAATCTATGCCATGGTTCTAAAGCAAATTCCCCTGAAGACATCCAGTCTGTACCAGTCATCATCTTCACTAGCTCATACATCTGGTAAAGCATTCAGCACAGTGATTAGCCTAGCCCCAGTAAGAATTACAATCATTTAAAATGAGAACAACATTTGCTCTAAAATGTCTTACTTATATGGCAAAAACAAGAAGAGATATTGTTACTTCCCATAAAACTTGCTCTTATCTTACCATCTCCAAAGACATCTGCCTAATCTATTTTTATTATTGTTGACTATAAATTTTTCTTATGGTTTATCGGACGATGGCCAAACTAAGTGCAACGATTTTCCATAAAAGCCTAAGAATTATTGGCAGTCCAACCATTCATCTTAATATCTACTATAACCGTTTAACATAACTTGATTACAGTTGCTATCGATTCCATAAGTAACACAAAAAAGAGCTGAGCCAAACTCAACTCCTCTCTTAAATATTAACTACTATCCTTCCAAATAAAATAACTCAGCTAAATAATCAATAATTAATGATATTTTTATTTCATTTGTTTCACAGCTGCCTTGGCCTGTTTGACAAGGTAAAGGGACTTTTCTTCCTGAGAAACCTTTTTAAAAAGCTTTTTAGCAATATCTTTATCCTCTGCCAATCGAGCATTTTCTGCCAAGAGATAGTCCCGAAGTACTTCTTCAAGCTTATAGTTAACGGGGATATCATCAAAATCACTAACAGCCTCTTTATCCTTTAATACGCTGTTCATCAAGCTGAGAATCTGCTGAGTATAAGTCTTTTGTGTGGCCTCGGCATCATTTTGAACCACCAATTCCTCTACCCTAGACAAATAATTTTGAAGATCTACCTCTTTTCCTTCAAAGAGCCCAGTCGCAAATTCAACCAAATAGTAAGTCAACAAAAGCGGCGTCCGCTCCTTAGGTGATACTCGAACCTTCAAGGGGTTAACCATTTCAAGAAATTTATTAGTCTCTTCAAAATTCCCTTGCAACCAAGCCAGCTCAGCCTTACGAATAATGATTCGATCCCAATTCGTTTGAAACTTCACAGTTACCAAGGTTTCATAGTCCAAAATTTGGGCATACTTTTCCAAGTCAAGATCTTGATTGAGAATAGCAGATGCTTCCTTGCGATAGATGTTATTTTCACGTACATACTGGACCCCTAAAGCCAAAAGCGGTAAAAAGCTAATCAAGCTAAAAGCGGCTCCCATAATATTTTTAGGATACATAAACCAGTAAACAAGAGCTGCTACGAACAAGAGTAAAAAGAGAAGAAACCAGTTGCGTACCAGCGTTAAATAAGTATACATTCTCTGTTTAATATCATCTAATTGGCCTTCACGGTAAGATGTCAACATATTATCTCCTTTTATTAAGATACTAAGGGCCAGCCGATTCGCTTGACGAAAATTTGGCTGGAAATAATGAGCTCAGCACTATCATTGATTCAAAATTGCTTCCATTATACCATAAACAAGGGGAGACTTGAAATCTTTTTGAGATAAAACAAGAAAAGGGCTAATTCATATTGACCCTGTGCCACTCATTAATGACATAAGTCAACATAGCCAGCTGGCTATAGCCATAACCATTGATTTCTGAACTGCTTTCGCTAGAACCACCTAGGTAACGTGTGTAGATAGCAATAAGATAAGGACTAGACTCCATGACAATAGCATCGACATTGAGCGCCTCTCTAACATAGCCTGGCTTTTGATAAATCGTTAAATCACTTGGCAGATAGGTTTTATAATATTCATCCGGAAAGGACTCTCCCAAATAGTTTAAAATATCTTTATACTTCTCCTGATTCTTATAGAGATAATCCAAAACCTGAATATAATAGCTTGTTGTTGTTTTATTACCTTGGTATTGGAAGGCTGGTACATCAGGATTATTCGACTTACCGTAACGCGTATACATACTGTAGGCTTTTTCAACACCGCCCAGCAAGCTAGCTAAGCCATATGCTGGTGTATTTTCTGATACTACCAAAGAACCATACTGCATTTCTGGGATACTCATACTACCGCCATAATTATTGACATAAGCGTCATGCTCACCTTGGTATTCATAATCCAACTGTGTGATATCGAAACGCTGGTCATAATTAAACTGGCCGTCTTGCACAGCATCAACCACTAGCATATTTAAAGGAAGCTTATAAGTCGATCCTGCCGTCATAAGCTCAGTATCGTTCATCGAGAAGCTTTCATTGGTTGCAGGATTTTTATAAGAAAAAGCTACCTGTGACGGATCAATCCCTTGCTCAGCTAAAAAGGTGTTAATGGTATCATTCAAACTCATATTAGCATAGTCGTAATAAAGTCCCAAAGCATTCATGTGATCAGCATCCGCCATCATGACAGCCTGTTTTTCCTCGGCAGATTTATTGCGCGGCATCACCTTTTCTTCCTTCTGGTTGCCTCGGCTGGAACCAGACGTTTGGTCGGCCTGCTGCCTAGCTGCTTTCCAACTATCTCGCAAATAAAAACTGCCTAGAATACCTAGAACAATAAGCAGAATAATACTTAATACTATAGTAATTCTTTTTGATATAACTTCCATCACTATTATTTTAAGGGAAAATTGAGTTTTTGCAAGCTAAATCTACTATTTTCAACAATTTTTTTACAACTTCCCATCTTTTATCCCTCATCAAGCGAGTCAAAAATAAAAAGAACGTTCTTCTTGTAAAAGAACGCTCCACATTTAAGCAACGGTAACTTATTTTGTAGCTGCTGCGTAGAGTTCAGAGACCTTATTCCAATTGATAATTTCAAAAAAGGCCTTAATATAATTTGGTCGCACATTGCGGTAACTCAAATAATAAGCGTGTTCCCAAACATCAAGTGCAAGAATAGGTTTCTTACCTTCCATAATTGGTGTATCTTGATTAGCTGTTGAGGTCACTTCAAGCTTTCCATCACCATTAACAACCAGCCAAGCCCAGCCCGAACCAAACCGGCCAGTCGCCGCTGCTGTAAAGGCCTCTTTAAAAGTGGCAAAGGAGCCAAAAGCTTCGTCAATAGCGGCAGCGACCTCGGATGTGATTTCAGTCTTTTCAGGCGACAACAATTCCCAGAATAAAGCATGATTAAGGTGGCCACCGCCATTGTTGATAAGCGCTTGTCGAACATCAGCTGGAATCGCTTCAACATTTGATAAGAGAGCTTCCAAGTCCTCACCAATTTCTGGATGTTTTTCCAGAGCTGCATTCGCATTAGCTACATAGGTGGCATGATGTTTATCATGGTGGAGAGTCATTGTTTCAGCATCGATATAGGGTTCCAAAGCATCATAGGCATATGGAAGATCAGGTAAAATAACGGCCATATAGGTTTCCCCTTTTCTTTTTGATATCCCCATTCTATAGGAAAGTGGTAGAGCTTTCAAGAAATTTGCTTACTTTTCAAATTTACTACTGTGTTCTCACTCTCTCTTTTTACTTAGCGAGGATATAGAATTTTCATTCTTGTATGGATGGGGTAAGTGGTGTTATAGCTTATATTGAAAAGCTATCAAGACCTGTGTCCATATGCAGACTATCTCAGCAAAGCTGGAAGAAAAAATTTTTCAAGATCTATTCTATTGCACCTCTTTGTTAACCTTAAGGAGCATTACCTAATAGCATCGACTAATCTGTTTGCCCTATCAGTATGTTTTCGCACCAGGGTACTACTAGGATAAATCCTGTCTTTCATGCGCTATTTTAAGCAAGACTAAATCGAAGAGATACTCCTTATCCAGTTTTCCTTGCTTAATATCATAATCTGCCTTAATTAGGAGTTCCAAAGAATTTTTAAGGAAAGACAGATTCAAATTCCTGCTGTCTCGCACAGCAAATTTCACTTGGTAGGGATTGATTTTGCGCCCCAAAAGTTCAGATAACCTGCTCACCATAGCCGACTCATTCTTACCCTCCTGACTGAGAATTTTGACCTGAGTAAAAAGGCGAAACTGCCCTATCATGATCGCAATCAGTTTGATTTCATCTTCCCCCTGAAGGCGCAAATCGTGAACCAGATCACGTGCTTCATCTATGCGGTCATTTAAGATAAACTGAGTCAAATCAAAGATATTATCCTGCAGTGTCTTTGGAATAGCTTCATTAATATCCTGAACACTGATACGCCCGTCTGCTTTGTAGTCTTTCAGGAAGACCAAATTCTTTTGAATATCACTAAAATTAAAGCTAGATTTAACCAGAAGTTCTTCAAAAGCACCACTTTCAAAAACCAGTCCTTCTTTATGGGCTAACTTTTGAAAGTAAGTGCGCAATTCTGCTTCCTTAAGTTCCGCTGCTTCAAAAATTTTGGCCTCACGTTTAAGCAATTTGGCCAACCGACGCTTACCGTCTAATTTCCCAGGAGCAAAGATAACCAGACGTGTCGTCTCTACAGGATTAGCCAAATAGGCTTCCAACATTTTTACTTCTTTCTCATCTAAGTAAGACTTTTTAGCAGTCGTGATATCTAAAAGATTATCAAAAATAACAATCTTCTCATCCGAAAAGAAAGGCAGACTTTCCAAGTCCATTTGAGCTTCTGCAAATCTATTCTCAGGAAAATCAAAATAAGAAAAGGTTAAATCACTGGCATCAAACCTCACTCGTTCCAAAAATAGCTGCTTGAGGTGACTATATTGTCCTGAGTCACTTCCTGTCACTAGGGTAATCAAAGGCAACTTTTCCTTAGTTAACCCTTCAACTTCTTCAATTGCAATCATAACGTTATTATATCATAAAAACGATTCGGCCTAAGGCCAAACCGTTCCCTGCTGCTTATTGAAATGGACTTTCTGTATAACCAGATTCGGACATATTTTGTGATTGCGTCGTCGGTGCTGTACTTGTCGCTTCTTGAACAGCTTCTGGCTGGACAGCAGCTCCCTGAAGAGGCTGTTGCGGTGCCTGTGGCTGAGCAGCAGTAAACTGACCTTGAGGTGGGAAGTCAGGATTCATTGGTTGACCGCCAGTCATCGGTTGCTGCGCTTGGGCATTAAAGGACTGATTCATCGGATTCGGTTGCTGAAAACCGGTCGTCGGAGCACCCTGATTAGGATATTGCTGATACTGTTGATACTGCTGATAATTTCCAAATGCCATAACCTTAGACGGCATACAGAGCAAGACAATTAAGGCAATACTTCCAACCCCTGGAACAAAGGCAATAAAAATCCAAGGCCAGTCATAACCGGCATCGCGCAGACGACGAACTGTGATAGCTATCCAAGGCACAATATTAGCCACCACCCAAGCTAGCCACAGTAACCAGAATAAAATACTAAATCCAACACCAGCTGTTCCACTAGCTGAGAAGACAAGAGCCAGCATAAAAATAGTAATAAGCCAAAAACCGAAGATAATAAGGGCATTCATCAAGTAGACCCACCAAAATCCAGGGCGATTTGTGATACCGCTAAAATCGGTATACTGTTTCCAATAATTCTTATATGCTTCAAGCATGAAATAACTCCTTTTTCTTATTAAAGCTTATTTTAAACTAAAACTTAAAACCTGTCAAACAGGACAGTCTTCACGAAAATTGTCTCATGAGATTTATTGGGGAATATTGGTAGGATTTTGTGGCTGATGGGCTTACCCACCCATCTGTTGATCCTGAAACTGATCCTTGCTAGAAATCTCCTCCCCCGTCCGTACTGCCTTTTAGCCATTCCAACGTCAGGAACAAATCCTTGAAACTTTTAATTTGCTTGCTACGGTTGAGCAGCTAGATTCCCTGCTGGCTGCTAGTACAAGAGCTGACTAGGAGTAGAGACGGGCTGAGTATTAGTCCGGCGAGGCGGTTGAGGGACTTGTACTTGGAAACCTTGAACTTGTTGATAAAGAGTGTAAAAGGATTGAGAAGCTTACCCCTGAAATTACTGAGGAGTGGCCTTAGTATACCCAGCTTGCACTTAACCAGCACGGTGTAAAGACTGACCACTCTCCCTTAAAGATTCTTGGAGATAAGCTGGAGAGCACAGTCAAGAAAATCCTAGAGCCCTGCCTTACGGTCTAACTGCCCACCTTTGAAAATCATCCGTACCAAGTGAACAGAAAAGGTAAGAATTAGGCACCTAAACTAATATTAATATCCTCCACCGCTTTTGTCTGAAGCCTGATATTCAACTGTTTGTAGCCATTAACCACTATTATATCGCCTCATATAGAAGGCCGAGTTAGAGACATAAATAACTAATTAAAAAGCCCCACCAACTAGGTGGGCACTCCTATTATTACGTAAAGTTTATACACGAATTGATAATCTCATAAAAGCTCAGCAAATAAAGTTTTTACTGTGGCGTATTTGTGAAATTATTTGAATTTTGCTGAGAAGACTCATCTTGCACTTGCGGTGCTTGAGTTTGTGGCTGTTGAGGCATCTGGGGATTGATCTGTTGAGCTGGTGCAAAGCCATCCCCTTGAGGAATATTAGGATTTTGAGGCATCACAGGAGCTTGCGGTGCAGGCTGACCAAATGGATTCTGAAACGGCTGACCTTGTGGTACAGTTTGACCAGGCTGGCTCGCATTGAACTGCTGTGGCTGTACAGGTACTTGCTGACCATTGGTCAACGCTTGAGCAGCTTGCGGTGTTGTTACAAATTGTACGGCAGCCTGATTATAGAAAGAGTTAGCTTTTGGTTTCTTTTCACGACTTGGAAAAGCCCAAAGTACAATGCTCGCAATGGTCAAAGGAATAGCTAAGACCCAACCGAGCGGGATTAAACTAATCAGCAAAGCTGCACCGTATAAAAAGATAAATGTCCAATGAAAGGCTGCATCACGAAGACGGCGAACACCAATTGCCAAACTAGGCACTAAAATAGCTAGTTCAAAGATAAGCCAAAGAATTAGAGTAACAACGACAACAGGAGAGATATCTGTCCAAATAGATATTCCTTCTGTTGATAAAGCACTTTCCTGCATTTCTGCTACACGACGGCTGAAAGGCAGTACTAAATCAATGATAAAAATTAAATAAAAGCCTAACCTCACTAGATTATTAAAGAGAAAAGGCCACCAAAATTCTGAAGGCTTGGCACGCCCTTTAAAGTCAACATACTGTTTCCAAAAGTTAGTATAAGCTGTAAACATAGGCTATCTCCTAAATAAATGATTACCTACTAGGATAGCATAATTTAAGGTTAATTACAAACTTAGGGGAAAGGAAATATAGAAAGAATCATAAAAACTCCACAATTGCTGATTATGTTAATGACCTTATCGCACAGTTTCCAAAGACCAGCACCACAAGCCATAGCAACGAATCGCCCCCTGTTTATCTGTTCGGTAGATTGCTATGCCCTGTCTGTCCAAGCGTCGCAAAGTTGCCTTACTAGGATGCTTATAACGATTGTGCTGACCGACAGATATAAGAGCTGTATCAGCTCGCAGTTGTTCTAAAAAAGCTTGACTGGTCGAGCCCTTGGAGCCATGGTGACCAACTTTTAGGATATCTGCATGAAGAGTAGGGTAGGCTTGTAAGAGCTCTGCTTCTCCTTGGGTTTCCAAATCACCTGTAAATAAAAAGGTTTTATTCAAAAGCCTTCCGTAAAGAATAAGAGAATCATTGTTACCGCCATCGCCAATACGATTAGGATAGAGAACCTTTAGTTGGCTGCCCATAATAGGCAGTTGATCTCCGGCCTGAACTATCCGTACATTAACTTCAAGATGCCTCAATCGGCTTACAAAAGAAGGCTTGGTCAGACTCCCTGGACTAACCAAGATCTCACCGATTTTAAAATTTTCTGCAACTTCCTCTAAATCTCCAATATGATCAGTATCTGTATGGGTTAGGACTAATTGATCAATTTTCCCCACACCTCTGCTTTTTAGATAAGGAATCACTGTTTTTTCTGCATTGCTCTCTAGTTCTCTCTTTTGCCAATTTTCCTGTTCACCAAAATCGACTCTGCCTCCTGTATCAATTAGTATGGTCTTGCCCCAGCTATCCCGTATAAAAATACTATCGCCCTGCCCAACATCAATCATAGTCACTTCGTTAACTAAAGGATGCTTGACCCAAGCCAAAAGAAAGAAAAGGCCTACCATCAGAGCATACCTGATAGTCTTTTTAGACCAATAGTCATGAAGAAAAGCCAGAGCTAGAATCATAGCTAGGAGTAACAACAAACTAGGGCTGCCAAAAATAGGCGGTCTTCCTAACACAGTATAAATACCAGAGATTACCTTTTCCAAGCCAACAAAAAAGATATTGACACTGGTCAGTTTAATCAAGGGACTGATTAAAAAGGTCAGGCTGAGAAATGGTAGCAATAAAGTATCAAAGAGAAGAGAAAAAATAGCTGTCAATGGAACCGATAAGGGCTGAAAAGCGGAAAAGGAATAAAGCAAGACTGGTAAAATCCCCAAAGAAAGGCTAAACCCTTGCACTGAATATTTTTTAATCCCCGACAAAGCCTCAAAATCAAAGACAGCCAAAATAAATGCATAGGTGAAACTGAGAATACCGCCGAGGCTCAGCAAAAATTGAGGCATAAGCGCGAACATGATAAAAATAGTGATGGCCATATTATCTAAACGTTGGAGTCCTAAGCATTTCAGCCAAGACTGAATCAGACTCCTTACCACTGAGACAGCAAAACCTGTCATAGCCGCATAAAAGACAGAAAAAGGCACCTGTAATATATCTACCCAATCCTGTCGGATTCCTATCCGTAACAGGATCCTACGAAAGGTTCCCACAAAGAAGCCAACTTGCATACCAGATAGCGCAAATAAATGGATGATCCCCAAACTCGTATAAATGTCGCTCATTCTATCAAAGTCTCTATCAAGATAGCCAAATAAAAGTCCTGTCATATAGTGATCCATAGGACTTGGAAAGCTGCCTTGACAATAAACTAAAGCTTGGCGTCGCAGTTCATGCAAACGCTCATAAACAGTCAAACGCCTAGATAAGGCAACAGATTCAATGTGTTCAATATTGACAACCCGATAAATTTGTTGATTTTTTAAATAAGATTGATAATCAAATCCATGGAAATTGCACTGACTTTGAGCTTTCTCCACCTTAGTAGAAACGTGCAGAACAACTTGCTTAGTTAAATGTTGGTAAAACTCTTTTTCCCGTCTTGATCTTAACCGATAAAAAGCCTGATAAGTCCGACCATAAGCCTTAGCATGGAAGCTCAACTGATCGCCATTTACAGACAGTGTGTCCGGCACGATCGTTAATTGTTCAACTCGTTCAGAAGTATTCCTATAGTCATGCTGAATTTTTGACTGATAGGCGTAGATTAGTAGACCAAACACTAGTAAAACAGCAAGAACAAAACCGAAAATGTTAACACTGTAATGCCGCCATAGCTGACTAAGTACAAAAGCTAAAAGCAATACGACCAAAGGATGCCAAAAAACAACTAGATAGTAGATTAAAATCAGTAAAAAAGCCAGATAAATTGGCTTAAAGGGGAAAAAATTACTCATAGTGTTACCTCAGGTGCAATTTTTTCATAGGTTTTATCGCCAATACCTGAAATATTTTTTAGCTCATCAAGGGATTTAAAGCCACCATGCTCTTCTCGGTAGTCAATAATATCTTGGGCGCGTTTTTCACCAATACCTGAAATCGTCTGCAATTCCTCCTTACTAGCTGTATTAATATTAACCTTATCCTGATTATCAGAAGCTTGACTGCTCTTTTCTGTATTATCACTGCTAGCCACCACCTCTGGCGCTTCTTCACCTTGAGCGGCCACATAAACTACGGCTTCATCATCAAGCTTTTGAGCCAGATTCACCGTCTTTTTGTTAGCGTTATCCGCAAAACCACCAGCTTTTTTGATAGCATCTGTCACTCGACTGCCAGCCGGCAGTTCATAGACCCCTTCTGCTTTTACAGCACCTTTAACATCCACCACAATGGTATCAGTTTGCTTGTGAGCATCAGAAGAACTGCCAAAAGACGAACTGCTCTGGCTTACAGAAGACGAGACAGCCTCTGGAAAGCTTGCTGCCTGCCTTCCTCCATACAAATTAACAGCCAAAACCAGCACCAAAATGATCAAAACTGACACCAACCCAGTCACTGCTTTATGCTCTTTAACTGTCTCAATCCAATCATCAAACATCAATCATCCCCCCTTAAGATTTATCGGTGAAACATAATGACGACTCCCAACAAAACTAATACCAACAATAAATACAGATCTTCTTTTGCCATTTTGTTTTCCTCTTCATTTATTAGTTCGTAAAATAAAAAACAATCCAAATGGATTGCTTTAGGGTGAGGGGATAATCTTGATTATGGACGAATTTTTTGTCCGGCCTCACTTCCTATTTTCGATGCCACTCTGGATTCCAGATAAAACTAGCCACGTAACTGAAAGCCATCGTTAAGATAACTAAAATAAAGGCAATTACTCCCAAGGGCAGACGATAAATATAGGTCAGGGGATTGAGTTTTTTGTGGTCATTATAATCTTCGTTTTGGCTATCTAGTTGACGAAAAGCAGTTTGGACACGATTAGCAACAGTCTCGATGCCCTGATCATTCAAGCGCTTAACATCAGAAATATCAATTGGTTGACCAAAGTTCATATCAATACGCTCCCCTTTGAGTAAACCAGAAAAGGATCGAGGACCACTGTAAACAGCCGGCTGAATTTTGACCTTGGCCATCTTGGCAATAACCGCTACACCGCCTTTGACATCTGTTGAATGGCGACTACCGCTCGGAAACATGATCAAAGAGCGTTGACTCTTCTTCAGCATTTGTACAGGATACTTAATAGCCTCCTGTCCTGGATTGTCACGGTCAATCGGAAACGCTCCGCACATACGAATCCACCAGCCAAAGATACGGTTGTTAAACAGTTCTTTTTTAGCCATAAAAAGAAATTGCTTAGGTTTAGTCGCAAACGCAAGATAAATTGGATCCCACCATGTGCGGTGAGGAGCCACTAAGACATAGTTTTCTTGAGGATCCAGCAGATTATTACGATTATGATAATGAGCGTTACCATTGACTACCCACACCAAAAAGGAGACCAGCCAGCGTAAATAAGCATAAAACATAAAAATCCTCCTACTTAACCAAATCAGGATCAAAGTCATAGAATCCTGTATCTAGATTGCGATTAGCCGGGTGAAGCTTACGAATAGACTCATCAAAAAGGAAGGCTTGATCTGATGACCATTGACCAGTTACTATCAAATCACGTGCCTTAGTAAAATATTCAGCTATCTGCACAAAATGATCGCCTGGTGTATAAATCCCATCTAACTTCCAATGTCTATAACCATGCTCAACTAAATCAGACAGTTTACTCATTAAATCGAGGTCATTATTGGCAAATATATGTGTTCCATGATTATCTTCATAGATAGAATAATGGGAGTCGTGGTCACTTGGTTCAGATAAGAAAAGATCCCGCTGGCGCGTCTTTTCATCATCAATGTGAGTAAAATTATAGTAATTTTGCAACAGTGGGCGCTTAGAGTGATGAATAACACTAGCGCCATAAACCAAAACTTCAGCCGGTATCTCCAGATTCTCCGACATCTTAAAGAGTTCAGCTGAAGGAATTTCCCGTGCTAAAACAGCCTCTGAAACACCTGCTACCTTGCCCCAAAAATTAACCTGACGACTAGAAGTAACCATGGTCGAAGCATCGTAGATAATCTTAAAAGGACGCTTATCTCGTTGACAAATATAGAGTACCCCTGCGTCACCCACAGTAATGTAATCAGCACCAATCTTTTCAAGAAAATCCAAATATTCAGGCAAGGCATCCATCATAGCCTGATGCATCAGGGCATTGACGGCCACTGTTAATGTCTTTCCTGCTTCATGTACTAACTGGGCTATTCGTTCCAATTCTTTGTCTGAGAAGGTTTTAGGCAGTCGCAATCCAAAAGCTTTCTCACCTACATAAATACGATCAACCCCCGCTTTTAACAAAGCTTCAGCCTGTCCCACACTCTCTGCGGTTGCTGTGATAATAATTTTTTCCATAATATCCTTATTATAGCAGATTTTTACAGGATATAAAGCCTAAGCAAGCTAGGAGAAAAACACTTTTGTTTAACAGCAGAATTGCCTTACTATTCAACCATTTTTCATGCTTTTCGAAAATCCCGATATATCTTTGACTTATGATATCAGCTCCACTGAGCTTATTCTAGACCACAAAAGGGACCCTTCTGAGCTAGTTCTAAATCATCCGACCAACTAGCTTCTTTATCATTGTTAAATCTAAACTATCCACTGGCTCGTTTAAGCTGTCTGTAGATCATTGCCCAGTCTGATTTTGATTTTCCTTGAGTCGTAGTTATTTACCCTTTTATAGATGAGAATTGTCGCAATTTTAATCAAAAATTGATTCCTTCCCTTTTTTAATAGCCAAAAAACCTTGATATTGCTGAAATTTCGTGACAGATTTCTAATTTTATGTTAGAATATTACCAATCTAACAAAGTTACCTATCTTGCTAGTATAAAAAAGGGAGGAGGCTCTGTCGGCATGCTAGATTTATTCCTATTGGAAAAGTAAGCTGGTCTCTGAGCCCTCATTTATCTATTTTTTAATAACCCTTTATTTATATCTTAGCGAAAGGAGTTTATTATGGCAGCCCAACGCCAACATGATTTTGATTATATTGATAATCAAGAATCCAAATCACTTAATCAATCTGAACCAAAATACCAAGAATTTTATGAAATAGATACTCAGAGTGCCAAGTTACGTGAGCTTCTGTTCTTTGCCCGCATTGCCCTCTTCTCTATCTCATCTGTCCTCTTAACTTTTCTCTTTTTAGCACTGGGGCTTGGAACCCTTGTTTCCTTTACCCTAGCTCTCCTCCTAGGAATTGCTATCACATCAACGATTTCTACTTTTGTCCTATCTATGAAGAAAAAATAAAAATGGTTCGGTTGAACCATTTTTTTAGGTTTCAAATCTACCTAGTAGCCGTCAACAAGAGATTTTTCAGCCTCCAACTTATCTATAATGTTAAACATTTATCCCTTAAAAACTTTTGATCTTTCAAAATCTTGCACTGCCAGACCACTAGCTAATCTCTTCTGTGTCACCGACGCTACCGGAATCATTGAGAATATCATCTGGAGCCTCAAACTTAGACTTTTTAACCTTATTCCACTTAGAATAAGTTGATTTCACCTTTATATTTACTCTTCTAGGAGCTTTTTTATAGGCCATAGTCATCGAAAAATCTGTTAGATAGAAATCTTCTTTGTCAAAAGAAACTTCAAATGTTTTCTTCATGTCACCTTGACTGTAACCAGTTAACGACAAATTTAACTCCTCACTAAAAAGAGAAACAAGATCTATATTTTGACTCTTTAAAACCAAGGTATAGGTGTTTTTGCCTTCTTTTAATTTGAAATCATCCTTCATCGAATAAACAATGTCCAAGAAATCAAAATAATCCGGATCAACATTATAGTTATCAAAAGATTGCTGTCCTCCACTCCAAGAACCAGCTTGGCTATCTCTTGAATAAATAGAGCCTTTATCAGCCATGATAAATTCTTGGTAATTTTCTATACCATTCTCCTTTGTTCTAATCACCCCTCTTGCACGCTGCAACTTACTAGCCTGACTACCATAATCAAGATCGGCCTTCATCTTTTGTGATTTCTCTCCACTGCTGGAGTGGGTAGAAAGAACCATATCAAAATGAACTGTTTCTATATCTTGATTAGCCTTTTTAGCTTTCTTAATAACTTTGGCAACCGTCATTTTTTCTTGGTAAACCTTATTGTCCATATCTTTTGTATTGCAAGCTGCCAAAAAAGATAGACTAACAGCAATGGTGCATAAAATTTTTAAAGTTTTTTTCATAAGGCTCTCCTCCTTATTTGGATTATTCCCCCTCATTTTCTAGTTTAGCACACTTTGTAAACCTTTTCATTACCTTTTTTTATTTCTTAAAGAAATTGTAAAAATCAATAAGAAAATTTACTCGGCCTAGCGTCTCTTTTTAAAAGTAATTAGGCTTTTATTAGCCCTTGAGCTTTCTCCATACAAAGGAAGCAACCGCCCCCTTACAGTGGATAGCAGAAAGACAAAATCCACTTGCAACTGCAAGATGAACTTTTGACTTGCCGATCGGAAAAAAAGAAAAGCACCTCAAACGTCAGCTAAATTTCTACGCTTGAAGCACTCATCATTTAAATCTACTTTTTAAATTTCTTATTCCGGTGTTTCCTCATCACCATCATCTGCTGGATAGTCAATAACAATATCATCAACTTCTGCCTGCGTCTGCGAGGCACCTTCTTTAGGCACCTTAGCAAATTTATCTCGAAAAGCTAGAACCTGATCGTTAGCAAATTCACTCGCCTGCACAGCCTTATCCTTGACATTTTCGATAACATCATCCTTAGTCAGCTCACCTGTTTCAAATTTCTCTTTATAATCTTTAACGGTATGAAGAGCTGCATCCTTATAAACCGCAGCCTTTTCCTTAGCTGCCTGATTGTAGACTTCAGGATTATCCTTATAATCCTTTGCAAAGTCAACAGCCTTCTCCTTGAACTCTTGTCCCTTTTTCGTAGACAGGAAATAACCAGCTGCCACACCTAAAACTGCACCCGATATTAATGTTTTAAAAACCTTACCCATATTTAAACCTCCTTATCTTTCTTTCTAAATAGCTTGCTAGCAAAACGATAGACTGTTGCTGCTGTCCCAGCTTTGGCTGCATTAGAGCCAGCTTTCGTTGCCTTCTTACCGAGCGTCCGCGCTTGGCTATTAAGATCAGAAACACTGACAGATACATCAGCAACAGCTTCAAACAAGGGATCAATAGTGGCCATCTTACTATTGACATCATCAACCAAGACATTAGCCTTGCTGATAAGTTCATTAGTTTGGTGCAAGGTCACATCAAGATCCGACGTTAACAGCGAAATTGTTCGCTTAGTTTCATCAACTGTTCCAGCAATCTTGTGCAAAACAATCACTAAATAGATAACCAGAGCAACAAAAGCCAAGGCAATAATTAACAGTGCATATCCTACCATACATGTCTCCTCTATTATTGTAAAATTTTATTCTGTTTCTTGATAGTAGGGCTGTCGCCCTATCCTACGTCCATGAATAGTCATGGCAATTCCTACTAAGACAAGGAGGGCCGAAAGCCACTGCGACACTCTCAATCCGCCCCACATAAGACTATCAGTCCGCAAACCTTCAATGATAAAGCGACCGCAACCGTACCAAATGAGATAAAACCACGCTACCTCCCCTCGCCGCAGTAACTTAGGACGATGGCGCAAACTCATAATGATAGCAAAACCGAGCAAGTTCCAAAGGGATTCATATAAGAAAGTAGGAACTCGATAATTCCCCTCAATGTACATCTGCTTTTGAATAAATTTGGGTAGATAATTAAGGTGGACCACCGCCTTGCCATAAGCTTCCTGATTGAAAAAATTGCCCCAGCGACCTAAACTCTGAGCCAGCATAACGCCTGGCGCAGCAATATCCAAGAAATCATAGACAATAATCTTTCGCCAATGAGCAAAGATCAGCATGACTGCAACTCCTGTTAGAAGGGCTCCATAGATAGCGATTCCACCATGCCAAGTGGCAAGAATTTCTAGTGGGTTACTCGCATAATAATCCCAGTCAAAGGCCACATAGTAGAGCCGTGCACCGACAATAGCTAAAGGAAAAGCGATTAAAATAAAATCTATAATATCATCCGACGTCATTCCTTTACGGGGTGCTTCTCTCATTGCCAGCCAAACAGCTGCCACCATGCCTGTTACAATACAAAGGGAATACCAACGAATGACTATCGGACCAAAATGAAAAGCTATTGGATCCATCAGTTCTCACCATTCTGGCTAATCAGGCTGGTTAGACGATCTTCAAAAGTTTTTGTCGCATCAAAGCCCATCTGCTTAGCCCTCTGATTCATAGCCGCTGCTTCAATTACAACCGATACATTACGACCTGTTTTAACAGGAATACGCACCCGCGGAATTTTAACTCCTTGTAATTCAATTTCTTCATTGCCGTTGCCTAAGCGATCAAAGACCTTACCTTTCTCAAAATTCTCTAGATAAATGGACAGCTGCACTTGAGAAGAATTACGGACAGCACTAGCACCGTAAAGGCTCATTACATCAATAATACCGACCCCTCGAATCTCCAAAAGGTGGCGTAAAATCTCAGCCGGTTCCCCCCAAAGTGTTTCCTCATCTTTAGCATAGATATCCACGCGATCATCAGCCACAAGGCGATGGCCACGCTTAACCAGTTCCAAGCCAGTTTCGCTCTTACCGATGCCGGAATCTCCCTGAATAAGAACTCCCATGCCATAAATATCAACGAGAACACCATGAACGCTGGTACGTTCAGCTAGACAAGAATTGAGGTACCAAGACATGTCTCCTGAGATACTGGATGTTGCCTGATGAGACTGAAAAATAGGAGTCTCACCTTCTTGGGCGGCTTTCAGCAGTTCCTCAGGAATTTCCAAGTCACGAGCAACCACTAAAGCTGGTGTTTCGGGGCGAAACATAGCTCGTAAAACTGAATAACGGTTGTGAGAGGTCATAGCCATCATGTAGGACCATTCCTTCATCCCCATCAACTGAACACGCTCAGGCGAATAATAGTCGAAGTACCCAGTTAACTCCAAGCCTGGACGCGAAATATCCGAAGTCGTAATTTCTTTTTGCAAGAATTCTGGCTGGGTATATACCGCTTCCAACTTAACCTTTTTAGCTAGCATATCAACAGTAACAGTCATAGGCTTTTCTCATTTCTATTTAATAGCCTTATTATATCATAAAAGCTGAGTAAGGCTAAAGGGCTAATATACATCTATTGCTGACTGTTAGTTTCGAAGCGACTAAATCCAGATAAAACTAGTATTCTAGCAAAAACAAGTAAATCCAAAAATTATTTGAATAAAACAAAAGAGCTGGAAACCCAACTCTCTTAATACGATTCACCAAAACCACTTATGATCATCGTCGACAACTTCTGCATCTTTTCGGCGTCTGGGACCTGTACCATATTTATCGCGCTCAATATCCTCTTTATTAGGAAGCAAAACCGCTAATAGGATGTAAAGAAAGATACCAAAGCCACCTGTAAAGTAAGCAAATACCGCAAAGAGCACGCGCGCTAAAGTAATATCCCAACCAAACTTCTCTGACAAGCCAGCTAGGACACCGCATAATATCCGACCCTGCCGCTTTTTATAAAATTCTGTCATCCGAGTTTCCTCGCTTCCTAAACTATGGAGTGATGAATTCCTGTTACTATCCCACACTCCCCTTACTTTACTAAATAGTATACTATCTTGATAGCAAAATAAAATCAGCCCTAGGGCTGATTTTTACAGCTAAAATCCGATGGTAACAGTATAAGTGTCCCGTGGCAACGACCGCAGCGAAATTTCTGAAGATTGACTCGACGCTGCCTAAAATACAGCTGCCCACAGCTCTGACACTGATAGCAATAAGAGGGGGAAGGATGACTCGCAGGAGCATAGCGCAAACCGCCTACCTCCCTGAGCAAACGTTTAAAATCAGCATCCCCATGCTTATAGCCCTTACCAGCAAAGTAGAGATGGTAATGACAGAGTTCATGTCGTACAATTTGACGAAAGGTTTTCCTATCCAATTTTTCGTACATTTTAGGATTAAAATCCAAATGGCCATCCTTGGGAAAGAAACGCCCACCAGTGGAACGCAGCCGCTTATTCCAGGTAGCCTCATGAACAAAAGGCAAACCAAAATCTTCTAGAGATACCTGTTTGACATAATCAATCAGTTTCACGCGGAGCCACCAGAGAAAGATTTAGTTTTTCGCGATCCAAGTCGACCTTGGAGACCCAGACAGTCACAATATCACCTACAGAAACCACTTGACTAGGGTGCTTAACAAAGTTCTTGGACATTTCAGAAATATGGATAAGACCATCCTCATGCACACCGACATCTACAAAAGCCCCAAAATCCACGACATTACGGACTGTTCCCTCTAGCTGCTGACCAATTTCTAAATCTTTTAAATCTAAAACATCCTGCCGCAAAGTTGGTGCTTCAAAGTCATCTCGCAAATCGCGACCTGGTTTGAGCAAGTCAGCAATAATATCCTGCAGAGTTTCCTGTCCCAATCCTAAATTAGCTGCCATATCAACAATATCAACAGCTGCCAATTTTTCCTTGGCTTCATCATCCAAATCCTCGATGACCAGACGGTTAAACAGCTCTTCAACCGCTGGATAGGACTCTGGATGAACACCCGTATTATCTAACACATTACTACCATTAGGAATACGTAAGAAACCAGCCGCCTGCTCAAAGGCTTTATCACCCAAACGGGGAACTTCTTTTATTTGTTGGCGTGAAGTCAGGCGACCGTTAGCCTCGCGAAATTTAACAATATTTTCAGAAATAGCCTTATTGAGTCCTGATACATGTGATAAGAGGGCTGGACTAGCTGTATTAACGTTAACCCCAACTTGGTTCACCACTGTGTCAACCACAAAATCAAGATTTTCCGAAAGTTTCTTTTGACTGACATCGTGTTGATACTGGCCGACACCAATTGATTTTGGATCAATTTTTACCAGCTCTGCCAAAGGATCCTGCAAACGACGGGCAATGGAAATGGCCGATCGCTTCTCTACACTTAATTCGGGAAACTCTTGACGTGCCAACTCCGAAGCGGAATACACGGATGCTCCGCTTTCATTGACGATAACATAAGAGACATCAGAGAAGTCTTTAAGCACTTCTGCAACAAAGGCTTCACTTTCGCGACTAGCTGTACCGTTTCCAATAGCAATAATTTCTACCTGATAGGCCTGCAACAGCTCAGCTAATTCCGCTTTACTCTTTTCAATCTTAGCCTGACTAGCAGGAGCTACTGGATAAATAACATGAGTTGTCAAGAGTTTGCCAGTTTGATCAACAACAGCTAACTTTGCTCCAGTTCGAAAGGCAGGGTCAAACCCTAGTACAACTTTCCCTTTAAGAGGAGAAACTAAAAGCAGGTGGCGAAGATTATCAGAAAATAGCTGAATAGCCCCATCCTCTGCACTTTCTGTCAACTCTGTACGAATGCGGCGTTCCATAGCTGGAATAATCTTAGTTTTAGCAGCTTTGCTGATTGCTTCGTCAATATAGCTGTTCCTAACCTTAAAACGCGCTTCGTAGAAACGGATAATTTTATCAATATGGTGTTCAAATGTTACCTTGAGTGCTCCCAATTTTTCGCCACGATTAAGGGCAAGTACGCGATAACCCTGAATTTCCGAAATTTTTTCTGAAAAATCATAGTAAATCTGAAATACCTGTTTCTCATCGACGGACTCATCTTTTAGTTGGGAACATAGACGACTGTACTGCCAAATTTCATTATAGGTCCAAGAACGCAAGCGATTGTCCTCAGAAAGAACTTCAATCAAGATATCTATCGCTCCAGCTAGAGCCGTTTCTACCGTTGGAAAGGCTTCACTAACGAAACTTTCTGCTTGCTTTTCTAAGTCAGTCTTGTCTTGTAAAATGAGGCGGGTCAAGCCTGCTAAGCCTGCTTCACGAGCAATAGTCGCCTTCGTACGACGCTTCTCCTTATAAGGCAAGTAGAGCTCTTCAACTTCTACCAACTTTTCGGCAGACTCTATAGCCTGTTTGAGTTCTGGCGTCAGCTTACCTTGCTCTTCAATCTTAGCTAAGACACTCTCCTTACGTTGCGCTAAGGCACTCAGAGATTTATCCGTATCAATAATAGACTTAATCAGAACTTCATCAAGATTTCCAGTTTTCTCCTTACGATAACGCGCAATAAAGGGAATTGTATTACCTTCTTCTGTCAGTTCTAACACAGCCTGAACTTGCTTTTCTTTAATACCCAGTTCTTGAGCAATCATTGTCATATTTGAATTTTCCATAACGTTATTCATTATACCATAAACCTAGAGAGACAAGACCAGCCTATTCCCCAATTTTTTTCTCTAAAAATGTACGAATCGCTGCCTCAATAGTCTCTTGAACGCGAGGGTCGGAAACGTCATAGAAATCAACTGCCATACGATTGCGAAACCAAGTCAACTGACGTTTAGCAAAATGTCGAGTATTCTGCTTAAGTTTATCAACTGCTCCTGATAAATCCTGCTCCCCTTTAAAGTAGGGGAAAAATTCCTTATAGCCAATAGCTCTGGCTGCCTGAGCATCGGGATAATGATCGTAGAGCCACTTGGCCTCCTCAAGCAAGCCTTGATTCATCATAGCATCAACACGCTGATTAATACGCTCATACAGGCGCTGGCGTTCATCATTCAATCCAATGATATAAGCATCATAATTAGATGGACGATTTTTTAAATCACGACCAAATTTAGCTAGCTCTAGAGCTCGGATAAGCCGCCTGCGATTGGGTTCCGAAGGAATCGTGCCTAGCTTTGTCAACTCGATTCGAAGCTGATCATCACTCATCAGCTCTAAAACTTTGCGATAATCAAGAACTGCTTGCTGATCAACAGAACCACCTAGGTGGTAGCCTTCCAAAAGACTCTGCAGATATAATCCAGTCCCTCCAACAATAATCGGCAGTTTCCCACGATTAGTAATATCAGCGATCGCCTCCTTAGCCTCTGTTACAAAATCATAGGCAGAGTATGTTTCGTCAGGATTTCGAACATCTACTAGATGATGAGGAATCAAGGCCTGTTCCTCTGAACTAACCTTAGCTGTTCCGATATCTAGAAAGCGATAAACCTGCTGGCTATCTCCACTAATAATCTCACCATTAAATGTTTGGGCTAAATTAAGGCCCAAGGCCGTCTTTCCAACAGCTGTTGGACCTGCTACTACAATGATTTTTGTTTGCATCTTTTTCCTTGAAAATAAACGAGAATTTGCTAGTATATATTATAACATAAGAAGAAAAGGAGACTCCATTATGGCTAAGAAACATGCTTTTGCTCGTGGTCTGGCGACAGGTGTTATCGGTACAGCTGCTACCGTTGCTGGTGCTGTATTCGCTGTTAAGAAAACAATTATCGAACCAGAAGAAAAGAAAGCAGCCTTCATCGAAGAAAATCGTAAAAAAGCTGCAAGGAAACGCATCGCACGTTAAAACACAGCCCCTTAGGGACCGTGTTTTTTTATCATTCCTTTTTTCTAATAAACTTTTCACCGACCAATGCCGTTGACCAAGAACCAGTTAATGACAATAAGACGAAAAACCTTTAGAGGGCTTCTTTCAAGGTTTCTGATTCACTACCATAAATATCCCGCCAATCCCTGTCCGTTAGCGCACCTTCAAGCGCCCATAAAAGATTGAGTGATGGCTTACAACCAGCCTTTTTCACGCTTAGAAAACCTGCACAGCCCCAAGTTCTGCTAGCTGGCTTGTGCTACTTATTCCTGCTTTTTTTAACATCTCTGCCGATTTGGGACCAAGGTTACAGCAACTGGCAAGGTCTTGTAACTGCTTATTCTGATTTGATGACATCGTTGTTCCTCCCATCATCTTATCTCAGTTATCCACGATCTACTCCATCGCTTGTTGCTCTAAGTAATCTTGCCATCTAGACTGGCGGTGGCGGTAAAACACTTTAGCAAAGGCAAGAACTGCTGGCGTCAACCAGCCTGCATCAATCTCGAGATGGTCTCGGTAAATCGTTCCGTGACCATCCGCCTCCACCTCAATCAGATGGTGCCATTTCTTTATCAAATAACTGCGACCATCATCAAGCATTCTAAATGGTCTACTCGACGGATAAGAAATGACAACGGCCTGCCTGCCCATGGGCAAAAAACCAACGAGATAGAGTCTCATCCAGTAGGTCCCCTCCTGCCAATATTGAGGCAGAGTAGCCTCAGATACAGGTTTGAAAACCACAAGAGGGGAAGCAACATAAAAGAGCGTATCTGGCCGCTTGACCAGATCAATCACAGTCTCAGATGATGCTTCAAAACGGCTACTGAGGGTAAAGGTTTTAACTACCATGACAATCCTTTCTAAGTCTAGGAAAAGAGCAGGTCTCTACCACAAAACCGTTCCCAGACTGATTAATAACTAAGTCAAAATCCTGTTGGTAACCTGCCATATAGAGGTCATACTGCCTGCGACGGTGCTGGTGAGTTTCTTGGATAAAGCGAGGACTGCGACCACGAAGGGCTGTGTCACGCTCCAAACGGCGCGCCAACTCCGTCTCCGAATCTGTGTAGATAAAGATGGATAAATCAAACAACCTCGGCTCTAAAAAGGTCGGTGTCATCCCCACGACGATGGTGACAGGACAAGCCGCCTGCAAGAGATACTCAGGCGACCAAGGGGTATCGATAGTCAAAACATCCATCCCACGCGCCAGCATGGTCAAGTCTCTCCTCAGACTATCCACATCGTGACGGGCAGGGTGACAGGCTGTCAAGGTTCCTATCTGGCCATCATCATCTTGCAAGTAAACCTTCTGACTAGTCGGATTGGACACGATATAGGCATCGGTTCCAATAATTTGGCTCCTACCTTCTGGAAAGGCCGCCTGCAAGGCCTTGGCAAAGGTGGACTTGCCCGAAGCCCCATGCCCGCAGATGCGAACGACAGTTCGTTGGTCTTCCTCAGCAAAACTAATAATCTTCTCTATCGTTTCTTCCATAACTATAGTATAACAGAAAAAGCAAACCAGTTGACTGATTTGCTTTCCTTTGGACTAGACACCAACGTTTGTTGGCAATTCTTCTCCAATTTCCGCTAAACGGGCTGCCCATTCTTCATGGGTCAATCCATGCTCTGCGACATAGCGGTTTTTCGCATGAGCACGGCATTCTGCAGAACAGCCACGGACATACTTATGCTCGTTCTCTTCGGTCATGAAGACCTGTTCATTACAGAATGGATTGGCACAATTAACATAACGTTCACATGGTGTGCCATCAAACATGTCCTTACTGATGATGGTTGGGGTGACACGGTTGATTGGTACTGAAATCCGCTCATCAAAGACATACATGGCTCCTTCCCACAGTTCGCCTTGTACTTCAGGATCTTTACCGTAGGTTACAATACCACCGTGGAGCTGGCCCACATCCTTGAAGCCCTCACGGACCATCCAACCTGAGAATTTCTCACAGCGGACACCACCGGTACAGTAGACCACCACACGTTTCTCCATGAATTTCTCCTTGTTGTCACGAACCCATTGTGGCAACTCGCGGAAGTTACGAATATCTGGACGAATGGCTCCCTTGAAATGTCCAAGATCGTACTCATAATCATTGCGTGTATCTAGGACCACTGTATTCTCATCAAGAAGAGCTTCCTTGAATTGTTGCGGATTGAGATACTCACCCGTTGTTTCAAGTGGGTTAATATCGCTATCAAAATCATTGTCCTCTAAACCTAGGTGGACAATTTCTTTTTTATAACGAACAAACATCTTTTTGAAGGCATCCCGGGGCTCTTGGTCAATTTTGAACCAGAGGTCTGCAAAACGCTCATCCGAGTGCACCCAGTCCATGTATTTTTGGGTCGTTTCAAAATCACCAGAAACAGTCCCGTTGATACCCTCATCCGCAATCAAAATACGTCCTTTCAAGCCAATAGATTTACAAAAATCAAGATGGATTTGAGCATATGCTTTTGCATTTTCGATGGGGACATATTTATAATAAAGTAGAACACGAATATCGTTTGACATTGTTATCCTCGTTTCTTAAATAAGATGACCTTCATTATACCATGCTAGGGTAGCATTTGACCAAACATGTGCCCAGTCGAAACTACCGAAATTATTTTACATCCCATATAAAAAATAGTATGATGGGCTGCAGAGGAGAATATCATGAAGAAAAAAATAACTTTTATGATCTCTGGCCTAACAATTATCATTCTGGCCTTAAGTATCTGGGGGATCCAAAGTCAGAAGCAAGATAGTCAGGCTGCCCATGGTCCTAAGACTAGCCAGACCAGCCGCTCATCTTCCAGAAGCAAAAATTCTAGTGCATCTAAATCTTCCAGCCAGACAGCACCCTCTCCAGATAAGTCAGAGAACTCAGGCAGCTACGAAAGTAAGGATAGTAAAAATACTAATAAGACGGAGCAGGGGCAGTCAGCAGAACCAGCTTTTGACTACCATGCTCTAGCAAGTGGAGACTTCTCCAGCTTAGCAGGAACTTGGTCTGATGCAAATGGACGCACTCTTATCATCGCTCCGGATGGCAGTGCCAATATTTTAGGTACTCCTGCTAGCATAACCGTCACACGAGATGGTAAAGGAGAAGCACTGATGATGGTGACTTACGAAGACGGTACCAGCCTAGGAATACTAATGTATAGCGCCGGTGAAAGGATTCCTGATCGTCATTTTCAAAGTGGCGCCGACACATCTGATAACAGTCGCAATCGCTTAGTCACTGCCGCCAGCGATGTCTTAGATGAAGGGGGGAGTGATCAGTTCAAGAATCAAGTACTCTATAAAACCTCTGCAGACTATGAAGGCTTAAATTAATGATGACCCACTAGGATCTGATAAGCCTAATCCTATGCAGGACAATGTTTACTACTGTTGTACAAAATAAAACCCCTCTCTTGGATTACTTCAAGGGAGGGGTTTGCATCAAGGCAAAACAGTTACTAGTTACGACTACCAAAGATACGCAAAATATTGATAAACAGATTGATGAAATCTAAATAAAGACTAAGAGCCATAGAAACTGCCCAGCCATCTGTCACCTGACCGCGGGTCTGTCCGTAAACTCGCTTAATCAACTGGTTATCATAGGCGATCAACCCTGAGAATACCACAACAGACACAAGACTAATCAGGAAGGAAAAGGGGCCTGAACCGATAAATATATTGACGACACTTGCAATGATAATACCGATCAAACCAGCTATCAGAGCCTTGGCCATACCAGATAAATCCTTTTTAGTTGTCGCCCCAATTAAAGCCATGACAAAGAACACCAAGGCCGAACTGACGAAGGCAGCTAGGACTGTAGATTGGGTATACATAGCCACCAAAAAACTCATAGTAAAGCCGTTTAAAGCCGAGTAAATCAAAAAGAGCGGCAGAGCTAGTGGACTATTGCGACGAGCCGCCCCTGAAGCAAAGACAACTAGGAGCAATTCCACGATAAGGGCCCCCCAGTAAACGTAGGGAGCGTTGTAGAGAATAGCAGCCATATTCTCAGGGAAAACATAGAGCATAAGTGCTGCAACAATAGCAGACAGGCCAATACCAAAACCAACTAAACCGTAAATTTTAGCAAAAAATCGACTTAAACCAGTGTCGGCCTGAGTAATAATTGTTTGTGAGTCCATAATAGATAATCTCCTTCATTCTAATTAATGGTTGTGTGAACCTAATTGCTTACGATTAAAAATCTTACGATTTTTAAAGCGCTGACGCATAGGATAAGCACCTTCTTTGATAGCCCAGTACTTATCAACAAAAGTGACAATATAAGATTCTTTATAACGAGGCGGGGCAATCGTTGCTCCCCACATATGTTTGAGAATAATGTCCCTCTCTTTCTTATTAAGTCTTGTTAACTTATTAGCATTGCGTACAGCAATTCGTGGATGAACCCAAGCATGGCTCTTATTGAACTTGGTTTCACGCCAATCATAGTAAAAGAAATCATGCAAGAGTCCACCTCTAGCTGTTGCCTTCGCATCCCACCCCAGCTTCTTCGCTAAGCGATAACTGGAATAAGCCACATTGATAGAATGTTTCATTCGTGTCGAATAGTGGTGATGGGTAATCTTATCTAGCCTTTGAAACCTAGGGTGTTCAATTAAATGGCCAACAATTGCCATAAATTCTTTATCTTTTTCGTAACGTTTCATAAACTGCTTACTCCTTTGCTAACTGACTAGCAGGAAATTCCTAAATAAACTGAAACATTATAATCCCTGCAGCAACAGCAACATTGAGACTCTCAGCTCCACCTGGCATAGTGATATGAGCCAAGATATCAGCTTCCTCAGCTATCAGCTCCGAAATTCCTTGGCCTTCATTCCCCATGACAATGGCAAAATGCTCACCAGCCTTCACAGCCTGATAGTCCAAAGAATTACTGGCCAAAGTTGTCGCAATGATCTTAACACCAGCTGTTTTACAAGCTGCTACAAAATCTAAAACCCTTCCTTTATAAATAGGGAGATGAAAATGACTCCCTTGCATGGAACGCAGGGTCTTTTGATTATAAATATCAGCGGACTTATCAGAAATAAAGACAGCCTCAAAACCTGCTGCATCAGCTGTACGAATCATCGTTCCTAAATTACCAGGATCTTGGATATCTTCTAAAATCAGATAGGGTCCTTTGAGCTTTAACGGAAGAGTTTGAGAAGCCATACGAACCTCAGCAACAATTCCTTGCGGTGTCGGACTTTCAGATAATTCTCTAAGCACCTCTGGCGTCACAAAAGTCACACCTTCATGATTAGCAACCTTATCAGCCTGCTCCTCTACAACAAAAATATGCTCAAAAACGGCTCCGCTACGCTTGGCTTCTTCAAAGAGATGCCAACCTTCTATCAGATAAGACTGCTTGCGATATTTTTTTTGGAGCAGTTTCTTTGTCTTTTTGATGAGATTATTGGCTTTTGAGGTTATAATAATCATATAATTATTATAGCATATCTTGAGAAAGTCAAGCTCGGTCAAAAGGAGGAATTTTTATGAAGAAAGTCAGAATGATTGCCTCGGGGCGCGTACAAGGAGTTGGTTTCCGCTACTCTACCTTTAATCTTGCTAAGGAAATTGGTGATATTTATGGACGTGTCTGGAATAAGGATGACGGAACCGTTGAAATCTTAGCTCAGTCCAATGATAATGCTAAATTGGCCAAATTTATCCAAGAAATTAGAAAAGGCCCTTCACCGTGGTCTAACGTGACCTATTTAGATGTTAGCATGGCTAATTTTGAAGATTTTACAGATTTTCGTATGGCTAATTAAAAATCCTTCTCTAGAAGTATTGTGAATTTACCTAAAAAAAAGTAAAATAGAACAGTATTACTAAAATCAGAGGAATTTATTGTGAAAAAAACTATAAAACGTCTACTGTTGGCAGGGATAAGTTTGTCTACACTCCTTCTCCTGTCGGGTTGTGTTCGTGTCTCAAATGGCAAACCGACCGGAACTATTTGGAATACTATCGGTCGACCGATGGGACACCTTATCACTTATTTCGCCGATGATCTCGGTCTCGGTTTTGGACTGGGAATCATTCTTGTCACTGTCTTAGTTCGCCTCCTAATTCTACCGCTTGGCTTGCACCAATCGCGCAGTGCTGCTTACCAGACTGCTAAACGTGAGCATTTGGCACCAATCTTTGAACCTATCAATAAACGATTGAAGGAAGCGACAACCCAAGAGGAAAAAATGGCTGCTCAAACTGAGCTTCTAGCTGCTAACCGCGAAAACGGCGTCAGCATGCTGGGGGGGATCGGATGTCTGCCGCTCCTAATTCAGCTGCCTTTTTTCTCTGCCATGTACTTTGCAGCCCGCTATACACCAGGTGTTCTTGATTCAGATTTCCTTTGGTTCAACCTTGGCCATCGAGATATTCCCCTGATGATTATTATTGCTGGTCTCTATCTTATCCAATCGTGGATGGCTGTCCAGCAGATGCCAGAAGAGCAGCGCCAACAAGCTGGAATGACCATGTATATGACACCGCTGATGATGGTTTTCTTTGGTCTAGCTCAGCCATCGGCTGTCGTTCTCTATTGGTTTGTCGGCGGGATCTTCTCCATTTTACAGCAGCTGATTACCAACTACCTCATCAAACCAAAGTTGAAGAAACAAGTCGAAGAAGAATTCAAGCAGAACCCACCGAAAGCTCCTAAAAGTGCCGCCTCTGTTCGTAAGGATGTTACACCTAAGCAAGCTGAACAATCTCAGCAAGCTCTGACGACTAAAAATCGCAAACGTAACGCTGGTAAGCAAAAACATAAAAAATAGTCTTCCCATTCCATAAAAGAGCTCCCTATGTCGTAGGTGTGATTATTCTTACGACCTAGGGAGTTTTATATTATTTCCAACAAAAACACTCTTGTTACCAGTGTACTAGATCCAACAGATATGTTTTTCTTGTATTTCAGATTAGAAAATAGGATTAATTGTTTTTATATTACTAGCTATGATTGATTAAATTAAATAATTTAAACCACCAGTGACGGCTCCTCCTACACCTCCGATGAGAGCTCCCTCAGAAGCTGCATTAAAGAAATCAGCAAAGCTACCACCTTCTACGGCATAAGCTTTTAGGCATCCCACTAAAAGCTAGATCTGAAGCTAATGATACTTCTTAAGAACAAAAAAAGCCTGAGATTCAAAAACTCTCAGACTCAACCAAGGGCAGAAAAATTATATCAGCGAAAATCCACCCGTTTTCTATTATGTTTTTTAATCTGTTGTTTTATTAACACTAATAATCTCAACATCATAGCTACCAGCTGGCGATTCAATGGTGGTCGTGTCACCCACTTTTTTACCAATAAGAGCTTGGGCAATTGGACTTTCATTAGAAATCTTACCGGCAAAGACATCAGCTCCAGCAGCCCCAACAATAGAATAAGTATCTGTATCCTTGGTGCCAACTTCTTGTACTACGACGGTCTTACCAATAGCGACTTCGTCAGAAGCGACGGCATCACTGTCAATAATTTCAGCATAGCGAATCTTAGTTTCTAAAATTTGGATCTGCCCTTCAACAAAAGCTTGTTCGTCCTTAGCAGCATCATATTCTGAATTCTCAGAGAGGTCTCCGTAAGAACGAGCAATTTTGATACGTTCCACAACTTCTGGACGGCGAACAAGTTTCAAATCTTCTAATTCCTGTTCAAGTTTTTCTTTCTCATCAAGAGTCATTGGATAAGTTTTTTCTGCCATTTTTATTCTCTTTTCTATTTTAATGTAATATTCTATAAAGGAGACTGGGACTATTCCCGCCTGCTTCTTCAAACAAGTCTAACACAGAAACAGAAGTCTGGAAACAACCATCACAGACTCCTGAATCTCATTTCTCAATTACTTTTCTTTACTGGAACTCGAATCACTATTGTCTGAAACTTTCTTATTAACGTAAGTCTCGACATTTTTTTGGTGATCTTCGTAGGTCTCAGAATAGTAAACATTACCAGTATCAACATCAGCAACAAAATAAAGGTATTTGGTATCTGCTGGGTGAACAGTAGCGTCAATTGCCGATAAGCTAGGACTGTCAACTGGGCCAGGCATTATGCCTTTGTGTTTGTAATCGTTGTAAGGAGAATCAATTTCGGTATCAATATTAGCGTCCTCTTTGAGAGATGTTTTATCGCCTAATTTCCCAAGAGCATAAAGCACAGCAATATTGGATTGCAGCTCCATATCAGCATCTAAGCGATTGTAAAAGACACTAGCGATATTGCGACGATCATCATCTGTCTGCCCTTCTTTTTCAACCAGAGAAGCAAGAGCTAACGTCTCATTAACATTATAGTTAGACTGGTCAATCGCATCATAATAATCAGCTAGATAAGTATCCATAGTGCCTAACATCTGATCAATCAAATCTTCCAAGCTAACATCCTTTGTATAATCATAGGTCGCTGGGAAGAGATAACCTTCCAATTGATACTTAGCCTTATCGGAATCCGGTATATCTGCTAGGAGTTTGGGATACTTCTCCTTCATTTTATTGACGAAATCTTTATCTTTCATCAACTTGAGAAAATTTTTAGAATTGTAGGGTGTTTTATCAGTTTTTGCTTTAGTATTAGCATTACTTTCGATAGCTTTGGCTATCTGCTCAACAGTATACCCTTCTGGGATAACAATTTTACCTGCGTTAGGATCTGTAGGCTGAGCCGTACCGCCAGCTTGCAGCTGTTTGATTATCTCATCAACACTCATACTAGCTTTGAGATTGTAATAACCATTTTTGAGATTGCTATAATTTTTAAACTTAGTATAGTAGTTAAAAACATTAGCATCCTTAATCAAACCTTTTCTCTCTAAGATTTGACCAATTTGCTTGCTGCTGGATCCTTTAGGTATTTCAACCGTCACATACTTCGTTGCCTTGCTATTGACAGGTGACAAGCTGGATTTAACATAGTAGATCCCATAAGCCCCACCAGCAATCATCATCAACAAAATAAGACTGATAATCCAAGTACTGATACGGCGGGCTAAACGTTTTTTCTTTTTATTACGTTTGACATTTTTACGCGAAGCTTTAGATTCTTGCTCAAGTTCTTCATCGTCAGCATCCTCATCGGAACCGCTGTCATCAGTTTCCTCAGACCAAACAGGCTCTGACTCGTAGTCAGAATAACTGCTAGATTCCGAAGTGCTATCAGTTTCTTGATGTTCAGACTCGACCCAGGACTCTTTATCGCTGCTGCCTGCGCTTCTCTCCTCATCTTCTGAATTTACTAAACCTATAGTGGAACTAGCTGAGTTGATATCCTTAATAGGAATTGGAATAGTAAAGCCTGACAAATCGACATCAGCAATCTCAGGAGCTTCAGATGGCATGGTGGGAAGACTACTGACAAAACCACTGCCCTCCTCAAAATCCTCGTCATCCTCGGGCACACTTTCTCCTAACAAATTCAATTCTTTTAGATGTTCCTGCTCTTGAATTTTTTTTAATGCTTCGGCTTCTGCCAAGGCTCGCTTTTGCTCTTCCTCTGCCGATTTAGCTGCTAGCTCCTCTTGTTCTTTCAGCTTGGCTGCAGCCTCCTGCCAATTAAAATTAGGATCAATCTCACGATTACTGTCGGCATCTAGACTATCGACAATTGATTGGACCGTTCCGTCATCTTGGATACCCCTTGAACGCTTGGCTTCTTCTAATTCGCTCAAAATCTGGCCTTTGAAATCATTGCCAATAGATTTTGACTTATCATCCTTAAAATCGGTCAAAGCTTGTCCTCCTCATTATTATCAGACGCCATTATATCTAAAATTACGGTTAAATGCAACTTTTCACGGTTTCTCTGTCCTATTTGCCTCAAGTTAACAGCTATTCCTTATTGATTTCCCAAACCATATTATACCAGATACTACCACCGTGCTTGGAAGATGATTCACCTTCATCAGCAAAACCGTTCATCTCATAATAAGTAATGAGCTCTCCATGGCAAGTCAAACTGATTCCTTGACGTTCCTGAGCCACAGCCAAATCCTTAAGCGCTGCGAGAAGGGCGGTTCCAATTCCTTGCCCCTGATAGAAGGGAGCAACCGATAAAGACTGAACCAAAATAAACCCGCCAACTGCTGGATTAGCCTCCACTGTATTAAATAATTCATCAGTCAAATAACGGTTCTGCATCACTGAGCCTACAATATAACCAGCTACACGCCCATCTATTTCAGCAATTAAAAAAGTATCAGGAATTTTTCCCAGCCGCTCCTTTATAGCAGTTGGGCTCGCTGCTTCTGCGGCGGAAAAGTTACTCTCCTCAATATCGATAATTTCACCGTAATCCTCTAGCCTTACCTGTCTAATTATCATCTTTTTCCTCCGTTTAAGTTCGTTTATACTCAAAGAAAATCCATCAGAACTAAGCAAGACAGCAAAGTTAAGCGGCTAAGATGCTCAGCAAAGAGCTTTAGGTCCTTGTCTAGAAATGAGAAGGCGACAAAGTGCTTCAGTAACTAACGGCAGTCGCTACCAAAGTCTGCCTATTCACCACTAGGCTTGCCCGCGAGTTAATCAAATTCAACTCTCTAGCGTACCCGACCGCCTGTAGATATTCTGAAGTGAGAAACAAGCAGAATTCGAGGGGACAAAGTTGGCTCACTTTCCCCAAAAGGAAAAGGTGAGAGCTGGAAACGTCAAACATTTCCAATTCTCACCCTCTTATCACGCTATTGCGTATTGGAAGCCAGATTGGCAATCAATTCTTCAAAGGAGCGTTCGTAAAGCTGAATATCACCAGCTCCCATAAAGACATAAACAGCATTATCATGATCAAGCAGCGGTGATACATTATCCACTGTCACAACTTTTGCAGGCTTTTGTAGCTTATCTGCTAAATCTTCAACCTTGACCTGACCTCTATCACGCTCGCGGGCTGAGCCGTAGATTTGAGCCAAGTAAACACTATCTGCCTCATTCAGCGCTTCTGCAAATTCATCCAAAAGAGCAATCGTCCGTGTAAACGTATGGGGTTGAAAAATCGCTACAATCTCCCGCGATGGGTATTTCTGTCGGGCTGCATCCAGAGTGGCAATAATTTCTGTCGGATGGTGAGCAAAGTCATCAATAATGATAGTATCGTTGACAAGTTTTTCCGTAAACCGACGCTTAACACCAGCAAAGGTCTTAAGGTTCTGAGCGACCAAATCCATATTAAAACCAGCAACATAGAGATTAGCAATAACAGCTGTCGCATTCAAAATATTATGTCGGCCATAAGCTGGTACATGAAAAGTTCCTAGATCCTGTCCCTTATGCTTAACCTTAAAGTCAGAACCGTTAGTTGTACGGACAATATTATAAGCTATGAAATCATCAGATTCTTCAAAGCCATAATAATAAATCGGAGCCTGAGCCGTAATCTTGCGCAGATAAGGATCTTCACCATAGACAAACAGCCCCTTTTGTACCTGCTTGGCATAGTCATTAAAGGCATTGAAGACATCATCAATGGAAGTGAAGTAATCAGGATGATCGAAATCAATATTCGTAATAATGGAATAGACAGGGTGGTAGGGCATGAAATGGCGCTCATACTCATCAGATTCAAAAACAAAGTATTGACTGTTAGCTGAACCGCGACCGGTCCCGTCACCAATTAAGAAAGAGGTATCCGTAATATTGCGTAACACATGTGCTAAAAGCCCCGTCGTTGAAGTTTTGCCATGAGCCCCAGCTACACCCAAGCTAGTAAACTGTTCCATGAAATCACCTAAGAATTCATGGTAGCGCTTGAAGGTAAAACCGTGCTGCACAGCATAAGCTACCTCAATGTTATTATCTTGACGAAAAGCATTGCCGGCAATCAGTTCAACATCAGCCGTAATATTGCTTTCATCAAAGGGAAGAATCGTAATCCCAGCTTGTTCAAGTCCACGTTGGGTAAAATAATATTTTTCAACATCAGACCCCTGAACCTTGTACCCCATTTGGTGCAACATCAGAGCCAGGGCACTCATCCCTGAGCCTTTGATTCCGATAAAATGATAGGTTTTAGACATGTGTTTCCATTTCTCCTATTCGCCATCTAACATTAGATTTAACTCTTTGGCAATCTGATGCGTACGACGCTGTCTGGTTTCTTCTTGATTGTAAATTTGGCTCCGCTTGAGGAAGTCGTAATTGTTTTTCTTGGCCTGCCTATTTGAAGGATTTTTAGGTTTCTGGTAGGTCTTAGGCAACTCAGCTAAAATATAGTGATCCTGATGTAGATTATGGCTGAACCGCGCTAGCTCATTGACCGGCGATTCTTTACTAGTATCTGCCGTCTTACCATTAAAGAAAATAGTAGGTTTAGAGGCTGGTGCTTTATCAGTAAACTCGCGACGCTGGAAATTGGGTTTGGCAGGGATTTTAGACTCCTGAGCAATATAGGTCTGGCGCTTACGCTTCAAATCCTGTCTAGCTTCTTCACGCGCCAGCTCAGCATAAGACTTGGCCTTTTCCCTTTCAGCAACGCGCCCTTGAGCGTAGGCTCGACCTGCCGAACTGGCAGACTGTTCTCCCATCACATAATTATCGCTGTAAGACTTATCATGATAGTCCCCGTGAATATTATTAATTAAATCTTCATTATCATAGAGCTGCATCTGAGGAGCTGTCGCAATAACCAACTCATCATCTGCTACTAATGGAAACTGATCCTTTTTTCTAACCATAGATCTCTCTCCTTTTTAAGATACTCAGGGCCATGCTATAACTCTCTGAACTATAGCAACCGGCGGTTAAACCTTGCACAGCAAGTACCAGTGAAATCCGATTGAAAAATAGAAAACTTGACAAAGATGTTGACCTCTAAAAACGGTTATACTCCAGAATAGTCAAAGCTTAAACAACTTCGCTGCTTTTTCTATACAAATCGCATTTTCGACCCTTAAGTAGGGCTCTAACATTACTATTATACCCTAAATGATGGACTTGTCAAAAAGATATCAGCTTTTTACGCCCAAAATTTCTTTGATATCTTCGATTGTCATATTAGCACGACTCTCATTACCGTCAAGGACCGTAGTAACCAAGTTCTTCTTAGAATCCTGCATTTCTAAGATTTTTTCTTCAATAGTTCCCCTCGTAATCAGTCGATAAACTTCAACATTCTGCTGCTGACCGATGCGGTGGGCACGGCTGATAGCCTGCATTTCCACTGCTGGATTCCACCAGAGATCAATTAAAATAACTGTATCAGCCCCCGTTAGGTTAAGACCAACCCCACCAGCTTTGAGAGAAACGAGAAAAATATCCCTGCTGCCATTATTGAAGGCCTTGGTCATTTCCTGCCGCTGCTCAGCCGGTGTAGAGCCGGTTATTTTATAGGTGGTCAAACCGAGTTCATGAGCTTCCTGCTCTGCTATCTCTAACATATCTCTAAACTGCGAGAAAATTAGGGTGCGATGTCCACTGTCTTGAATCTGGCTGAGAAGTTGACGTAGACTGTCAATCTTGCCGCTTTCTCCATCGTAATTCATAAAGAGAGCCGGTGTATCACAGATTTGGCGCAATCGTGTAATCCCCGCTAGAATTTGGATCTTCTGACGATTAAGTTCAGCATCGGAAGCCTGACTAACACTATCTTGCATCTGCCTCAACTGGGCCAGATAGATAGCTTTTTGCTTATCATCTAATTCATTATAATAGGTCGTTTCAGTCAGTTCAGGTAATTCTGGCAGAACCTCTTCTTTTTTGCGCCTCATGATAAATGGCTTGATATAACGAGCTACTTCCGCAGCTTCTAGTTTAAGAAAGGCTTTTTTTGGTGGCAGAAGCCCTGGTAGCACAATTTGAAAGATTGACCAAATCTCTAGAAGCTTATTCTCAATCGGCGTACCAGAGAGTGCAAAACAATGATCAACCTCAAAGGCTCTCAATGATTGAGCTATCTTGGTTTGAGTATTTTTCATTACCTGAGCTTCATCCAAAATTAAATAGTCATAGTGCTGCGTCTGATATTGATCAAAATCCTGACGAAAAGAGGCATAACTGGTAATCATAATCTGGTGCCCCGACTCAATGATAGACAACCTTTCTTGTTTTAAACCGTAAGAAACAGTTACATCAAGTTCGGGAGCAAATTTAGTGAATTCATCCTTCCAATTATAGATTAAGCTGGAAGGTGATAAAATAAGGACTCGAGAACTTTCCTGCAATCTGGAAGTCAAAAAAGCAATTGTCTGCAGGGTCTTACCCAATCCCATATCATCAGCTAAAATGCCACCAAATCCATAATAATCCAGCATAGACAGCCACTTAACACCCGTCAGCTGATAATCCCGCAACTGGGCCTGAACAGATATCTGAGTAGTTTTAAATTCCTGAGGGTGAGTCAAATCATAGGCTAACTGCTGGAAATCAGCTGAAAAATCTACCCGTTTGGAATCCTGATAGAGCTGGGAAATTTGAAAAGCAGCCAAATTACTCAGTTTGAGACGGCCATCCTGCTGCGGTTGAGCCTGCAGAGATTTTAGAGTACGACTAATCTTCTGGGTTTCCTCATCAAAGACAACTAACCGCCCCTGATCATTGACATAATAAGGTTCATTTTTAAATAAAGCTTGAAGGGCTTGATTAATATCTCCCTCGTAGATAGAAGAAAAGTCAAAAGATACATCAAGCAATCCCTGCTGGGCTGATATTTTGACCTGTGGGCTTTCATAATAGCGAAGGGCATCTAAAGTCTCACTTAAGTGAACCTGACCCAAGTTCTGCAAACGAGGGATCGTACGAGTAAAGAAATTATAAAGCTCCTCACCATAAAGTGGCAGATGACGGGCAGTGAACTGCCCCATAAAGCCCTCTGCTGCCAACACCCGATTGATCTGTTCTTCGCGCTTAAAGTTACTGCTAAAGGGTAATTCATTCAAACCGTCCCGGCTTCTTACCTTAACGCCATCGTAATCATACGTTACTTTGAGCAAAATCTCTTGGTTGTCAGCCAAATCCAAGTCAAAACTAGGCTTAAAATCCCTGATAGCAAAAGATCTAGGCGCATCAATACGACCTATCTCTGCAAAATCCAAAAGACTGGCAGCCAATTTCCCCTGGTCGTCCAAATCAAAGTGGACATGCTTACTCAAGTCTTCTTCAATAGCTAATCCCTTGATAGCCTTGACTAGCTTACGCTGCTTTGCAGTAAGGTGATAAAAGGTCTGACGGTAGAGCACATAAGCGTGATCAAAGAAAGATTGACTGGTTTTTTCTGAAATAATCAGCTCCAAAGATAACTGATGGACAAGAACTTTGAAGGTATATAAGCTGTCTTCCCCTGTCAACTCCTTAAAATAAACTTCTCGGTAATCATGATGATTGAGACTGATCTGAAAATCGTAGAGATCCTGCATCAGATGGATCCCCTCTTCAAAAAAGCCATGCGGTAAGCTCAAATGCCGGGCACGGTTAGGCAAAAGATAATCTAGGTGATTGGGATCATCATCAGGAATCAGACGCCAGAGGAAATCAATAAATTCTCGACTAGCTTCATCAAATTGAATATAAGAAATCGGCTCAAAATAATTCTTACCTATTTGATAAGAATCCTCACGCCTTAGAACCTTTAAAAAGGTACTAATATCCCGAATAATATAGCGGCGATCGTCTGGCAGGCGATTAATATAAAGTGTCCACCAGATAGCCGAGGAATAGGAATCTTGCTCTCCAGTAACCGACAAACGATATTTGAGACTATCATCCTCATTAACAGCTAAGCCATCTAAAAAGATGCTACCGAAAGAAAAAAGCTTCTCTTGATGCTGTTGGTAAACGTCATCATTAACCAACTGTTCAACCAATTCTTTACCAATCTCATCGTTTTTTAAATAATATTCAATAGCAGCTAGATGGGGGCAGTAATTCTTTTGCGCAAACATCAAACACTCGCAGCTTACTTTATCGTCATCAAAGGAAAAAGAAAGGGCCACTCCATCTACTTCTGCTTTAATAATCTTATCAACCGTGGATAATATTTTGATTTTGCCTGCTTCAGATAGGACGATTCCTTCATTGCGGATACGTCCCGGAATCAATCTTGCCATACCAAACATTAGTCCAATCTAATTTTACTTATCTTGTCATTATAGCAGATTATACAAACTATTTCACAAAAATAGTGCCATAAAGTTCTTTTATGTTATACTGGTAACACATAAAACCTAGGCTGCAAACCAGCAAGCAAGTCAGCATTTGAACTCTATAGTTAAGTCCTAAGGGCTATTTCCCAACTTTCTTTGAATCACCTACAGCTTAGTATTTTGAGATAAGGAGAATCTCTGCTATGTCACCGACTATTCGTCTTGCTACGCAAGAAGATTTACCCGATTTGTTAAAAATTTATAAACCTTATGTTGAAGAGACAGCTATCAGCTTTGAATACAATTGCCCCTCCCTTGAAGACTTCACTCAGCGTTGGCAAAGTATTAGCCAAATCTATCCCTACTTCGTTGCTGAAAACAAGAAGCAGATCCTAGGCTATGCTTACGCCTCAGCTTTCCATCCCAGAGAAGCTTACCAGTGGTTGGCTGAGGTCACTATCTATCTGGCTCCCAACGCTAAGGGAATGGGGTTAGGCCGCCTCTTTTATGAGCAACTAGAATCCTGCTTGAAAGCCCAAGGAATCCTGACAGCTTTGGCCTGTATTGCGACAACAGCCAAAGCAGATAGCCGCCTGACGAACAATAGTCAGGAATTCCATCAGCATCTAGGATATCAGGTTGTAGGACACTTCAAACAAGCCGGCTATAAATTTGGTCGCTGGTATGATATGAAATGGCTGGAAAAATCTCTTGCTACCACCCCCAGTCAACCCCAGCCTATTATCCCCTTTTCAGAAACTTCTCTCTATCAAGAGTATAAAAGCTAGAATAAAATAGAGAATGAGACAGAAATCAGTAAATCGTGGTAAAATCACGATTTTGATTTTCCTTGCTCTCTTATTTTAAGGCTCAGGCCTCTGCCACTTTCCTGTTTTTAGGTGGCAGGCTTTGGCAGTCTATCTTCAGGCTGCCAAACTCTACTGGAGCATTTTGACACTTGCTTTACAATCTATCTTCTCAATTAAAAAGGTCTAATAGACCTTTTTAACCCACCTCCGCAAAGTTGATTAGGTTGGCCGATATCGCTTGGGTAGCAAGGGATAAGGTATCCAACCAGCAGTGGTTCATTGGTACTAAAGCACCTAATGAACTGTGCAGGGGTAAGACTTCTTGGCAGAGCCAACCAGTTTTTCTCCCAACCACTGCGCCTAGCAAATAAAATTGACCAAATAAACAAGGCTGAGAACTTTTGTCTCAACCTCTTTTTGCTATAAATAGCCATTAAAGTTGCTAAACAAAGAGACAAACTAGGCTTTCTTCTACAGATATTGAACCTGCTTTAATGGAACAAGACATCCACTGCTTAGTCTCATGTGTAAATCCAAACGGGTATATAGCTACTTTATCTAAACCTACTTGCGTTTTCTAACAATTAAATGAATTGGTGTTCCTTCAAAAATGAAGGCTTCGCGAATTTGATTTTCCAAAAAGCGCAGATAAGAGAAATGCATCAACTCTTCTTCGTTAACAAAGATAACAAAAGTCGGCGGTTTGACCGAAACTTGGGTCGCATAGAAGATTTTTAAGCGTTTCCCCTTATCAGTCGGTGTTGGGTTAATAGCGACCGCATCCATAATGACATCATTAAGCACAGCAGATGGAATCCGTCTATTCTGGCTCTGACTAATGCGTTTAATCAGCTCAGGTAGCTTATGCAACCGCTGCTTAGTCTCCGCAGATACAAAGACTATTGGAGCATAAGCCAAAAATTGGAAGTTCTTTCTGATATCCATTTCCCACTGACTTACGGTGTAATTATCTTTCTCAATGGCATCCCATTTATTGACCACAATAATAATCCCTTTGCCAGCCTCGTGAGCAAAACCAGCAATTCGCTTGTCGTACTCTCGAATACCTTCTTCGGCGTTGATAACAACCAGTACAACATCTGAGCGGTCAATAGCCCGCATCGAGCGCATTACTGAGTACTTCTCAGTGTTTTCGTAGACTTTGCCAGATTTACGCATACCAGCAGTGTCGATCATAGTATACTCTTGACCTTCACTGTCTTTAAAGTCAGTATCTATGGCATCACGAGTCGTTCCAGCAAGGGGGCTAGCAATCACGCGCTCCTCACCCAATATGGCATTGATGAGGCTGGATTTGCCAACATTAGGACGTCCAATTAAACTGAACCTGATAATGTTAGGATCATCATCTTCTTTCTCAGCGGGAAGTTTTTCTACAATAGCATCTAAAATATCCCCCGTGCCGATGCCGTGAACTGAAGAAAGAGGATAGGGATCTCCCAACCCTAAGGTATAAAAATCATAAATATCGTTACGCATTTCTGGGTTGTCTACCTTATTGACAGCCAGAATAACAGGCTTATGTGTCCGGTAGAGAATCTTAGCAACATATTCATCAGCGTCCGTCACGCCTTCCTTGCCTGAGACAACAAAGACAATAACATCGCTTTCCGTCATAGCAATATCAGCCTGATGTTTAATCTGCTCCATAAAAGGGGCATCAACATCATCAATCCCCCCCGTGTCAATAATGCTGAACTGACGATTCAGCCACTCAGCCTTAGTATAAATCCGATCCCGAGTAACCCCTTCAACATCCTCAACAATTGAAATGCGCTCACCCGCAATCCGATTAAAAAGGGTTGATTTCCCGACATTGGGACGTCCTACAATAGCCACAGTTGGTAAGGCCATTCCTTAAGTTCCTTTCTATACTCACTGCTTTCCCTGCAGTTCTATCTGCGATTTTCCCCTAGGAGATGAACAGCCTTAGCCAGATAGCGTACACGCTCCAGTACACGCTTAGCCTGCCAAGTCTCATCAGCTCCCTTGATATTACCAAACTTAGCCTCTAAATTAGCTAAGCTGTAATTAGAGGTGAAAAAGGTTGGTAGTTCTTCCAGCATACGGTGTTGTAAAATGACCTGCAAGATCTCATCGCGTACCCAAGATGTCGTCTGCTCTGCTCCAATATCATCTAGAATCAAAACGGGAACCGATTTAACGGCATCGATCTCTTCCTTGACATTGCCACTATTAATAGCATTTTTTATATCAATAACAAAGCTAGGGTAATGAAGCATCGTTGTCTCAACAGACTTTTTTTCAGACAATTCATGCGCCATGGCCGCCAGCATAAAGGACTTACCGATTCCCATATCCCCGTACAGATAGAGGCCTTTTTGACCAGGAGCCGGATAACTGTCTACAAAGCTAACCAAATATTTAAAGACATCCGCACGAGAGCCAGTAAGATCGACATCCTCAAAAGTAATATGTTTATAAGATCTCGGTAAACTAACTACATGAATACGATCAGCAATGGCTTTTTGCGCCTGCGCTTGCTTGAGGGCCTGTGTTTCTTTATAAGAGACATCTGCATAACCCTCATTCATCACAAGAATAGGTTCATACCCCTTAGCCCTATACCTATCATCGGCTGTCTGATACTTGCGACGTTCACCTAAAAACTGATTAAATTTGGGCAGGCTCCGCTTGATCTCATCAGATGTCAACTGATGTTCTTGAATAAAATCTGCGATTGCTTGATCAGCCATAATCTGGTTAGTCAGAGCCTCTAGATCAACACGCTCATGAGCAGTCTTTTTTGCCAAGGTCTCCCCTATACTTTCCATCTACTCACCACCCTTTCCAAGTTTCGCTAACATTTGACGTTTCATCTCATCAAGCTTCTGCTGTTCCTCAGGTGTCGTCTGCTCTTTGTAATTTGGATTACTCCAGTCGGGCACACTGGAAACAGTTTGCTTGGATTTTTGATTTCTTGCTCGACCGTGCTGACGCAGGGCTTCAAAAGCAGCTTCAGCTGTCGTAGCCTTTTTTGATGACACGACATTTGCCAGACTCATCATAGCATTTCTAGCCAAAGTAGCAGAACTGTGTCGCTTAAAATAATAGACTATCATGACATTAATAACTTCATCAAGAAAGTCCATCTCAACCAAGTCTGACAAAATCTTCTTTTCCTTATCAGTCGTTGTTACAGCACCCAAGCCAACTTTAATCTTGGCTAAAAAATTCTCAGGTACTGAGGATTTAGCCTCTCTGATGATAATTTCCTCTTCGCGGCTGAGTTCAGTGGCTTTGTTGGACTTAGGCTGATGGAGTTTGGCTGCGATGCGCTTAGGTAAAATTTTATGGTGACTGGCAGTCTCCTTCGCCAACTGATAAACATCAAACCAAGTAAGGCTGAATTTTTCAGCAAGATTATTCAGTGCGATAACATCCTCTTTTTCCTTGCTAAAATGCAGACCATCAATAGTCATTCTTTGTTTAAAACTATCCAAGTCAAAATAGGTTTTGGATCTCATAGGCTGCACATCAATCTCACCCGTATCTGAAAAAACCTCTGAAAATTTTTTGGAAAGGTTGCGTACCCGACCTAAATCGGATTTTTCCAAATCTGCCACAGCAACATCACCAATATGTCTCTCCAGCAAACGCCTATAAACAGCATGAGAGAGGAAATGTTCTGGTGTCAAAGGCTCCCTAAGTTCGATAATATATTTATCCAACTCCTGATAAAATGCCACCAGATCCATCCCAGTCAGAACAGCAAGAGAATTTTCAAAACGCGGCAGATCAAAGAGTGTGTGATTTAAAATTTCAGCAATCTTATGCAACTGTTGACCGTTATCATAAAAGCTAGTCAGATACTGATAAACCACCACAGCATCACTGCCTATAATCGGTAAATAGAGCCGAATCAGATTAGTCATATCTCTGCTGACCTGATTATTTTTCACAAAAGAAAAATTATCAATCGGTTTCATCTTGTTCCTTATTTTTCTTGTTTTTACTGTGGACACGATTGGTTATCTGCTGCAAGAGATCCTCAATTTCATCCACATCCTTAAAACTGCGGTAGACACTGGCAAAGCGGACGTAGGTGATCTCATCTAAGTCCGCTAGTTCATCCATTACGAGATTGCCGATGACTTCGCTGGTAACTTCGCTGTCGTATTCTCCACGAATCTTTTGTTCAATACGGCTGATTACACTTTCAATATCACTACTGGAGACAGGCCTCTTTTGAGCACTCTGGATAATGCCATTGAGAATTTTATCACGAGAGAACTGCTCCCGCGTACCATCCTTCTTAACAACCAAGAGGGGGACTTCTTCGATGCGCTCAAAGGTTGTAAAACGCGCGCCACAGTTATCACATTCACGGCGGCGGCGGATGGTATTGCCATCTTCAGCCTGACGGCTGTCAATAACGCTGGATTTATTACGATTACATCTTGGACAACGCATGCAAACACCCCAATTCTATCATTCTTTAGTAATACTTTATTTTATCATATTTTTAAGTATAAAAAAAGGATTGACCCTCCCTGTCAAATCCAGTCATCTCTTATCTATTGCCACTCTATCTCATCAGACTATTGCCCAATTAACTACGGATTACATACCCCATCCCTCGCACTGTCTGGATGTATGAGTCATTGCCAGGAATATCAATTTTACCACGAAGGTAACGAATATAGACATCAACGACATTGGTTTCAACCGCACCGTTACTGTAGCTCCAAACATAGTCCAGCAGTTCTTCACGTGTCATCACTGTATTGATATGCCTAAGCAGGGTCGATAATAAGGCAAATTCACGATTGGTCAAAGCAATACTCTCCCCCTTACGTATCACTGACCGATTGGCTTCATCTAATATCAAATCATGGTAAGGAGCCTTTTGGCGATAAATTCTTGTTTTTCCGCGGGCAAAGGCTTCTTCTGCCTTTTCCAGTAATTCTTCAACAGCAAAAGGCTTAATCATATACTCATCCGCTAGTTCATCAGTCTTTGATTGGATGCTGGCAATTGCTTCTCGATCGACCATCATCACAATCGGCATGGACTTCTCTCGTCTAATCTGATGCATCAAATCTAAACCATCCTTATCAGGCAGCTTGAGATCAATAAAAATTAGTTCAAAATCCCTTTCCAGAGCCATCGTCAATCCTGATTTTCCATCTTGACTGACTGTGACTTGATATCCCTTTTCTTGTAACCTTAGAGATACTAAACGTGACAAGCTTTTCTCATCTTCAATAATTAGGATTCGTTTAGCCATACTCTTACCTCCATTCGTTTGTCTATCTCTATTTCCGTAAAACAGTGATAGACCCTCCTCTTTCTTTTTACCTATTCACCTTCTTCAGGTTTACTCCGAATCAAATAAGCCTTCCAAGGCAGCAAAGGGACTCTTAGCTGCTTTCTTTTCGTCCTGCAAAGTCTGGTACTGTGATTCCGTCAATACAGACCAATCCTGCCCCGATGGCAGAACATCGCTTTCTGTTTCTTCTGGTGTTAAGACCTTGAGCGGAATGTTGAGCAAAATATTATCAACAACACTCTCCTTGAGATCAATCTGATCATCCTCTAAGATTAAAACCAAATCATCCTCAACTAATTCTTTTTGGATCTCAGCTTCTGCTGCTTCTACAAAGACTTCTGATACAAAAATATTTTGATCCAAATAAACTGGCTCCATCGATCGGCTTGACGGAAGAACCAATTGATAAGTTAAATCATAATTCAGTAAAAAGAGGCCTTCATCATAGCCAACTAATCCCTTGGCTTTAACGTCTGTGACATCTATAATTTCTGAATTGCGCTCCAATAGCATAGGCTTGATATCCAGTTTTTGATCAAATCGAAGACCATCCGGATTTTTTTTTAATTCTGCAATATTAAACATAAATTCTCCCAATCGATGAACATAAACATAGGCCTTTCCTAGAAAGTACGACCTACGTATGATATTAGTAATTTTTCCTAATCAAGTCGTTAAGTTGCCTACTCAAAGAAAATCAATACAAACTAAAAGCCCTGAAAGGTTCAACTGGCTAATAATAAGAGATGAGACTTATTATTGATAAGTCTCAGAACATAATCCAGTGAACGCTCAGCTATTCTAGATGGGAAAAATTCCATTTTTCATCTAAAAGATACAGCGCTTGCCGCAATAAAATACTATTTTGATTTTCAAGGAATATCACTCTCACAAAATTGATTGCTCTTAATATAGCAGAAATAGTTTGCAATTTCTTTACAAGAAAACAAAAATCGCCCAACGAGAGCGATAGTTTTGTCATATTTAAGTTAAGCTGCCTCTAGGCGGGCAATCCGCTCTTCAATTGGCGGATGGGTGAAAAATAGAGATTTAACCCCGCCTTTTTTCTTAGGATCATTGATATAAAGAGCCGCACTGGCATCATCAACTGGTTGTTGCATAGGCTGGGATTGATCTAATTTTTTGAGCGCACTAATCAGTCCCTGAGGATTTCGCGTCAGCTCTACTGAGCTGGCATCAGCCAAATATTCTCGCTGACGAGAAATAGCTAGCTGAACCAAGCTAGCAGCTAAAGGCGCCAAGATCAAGGCTATTAAAGAGAAAGCTAGCATAAGGACGCCGATACTGCCACCACCTTCACTATCGCTAGAGCGACGTCTGCTACCACCGCCCCACCACATCATACGACCACCGATACTGGAAATCAGAGTAATGGCACTGGCTAAAGCTACAGCGATAGTTGAAATACGAATATCGTAATTTCTAATATGGCTGATTTCATGGCCGATAACCCCTTCTAATTCTTCGCGATTCATAGCCGCTAAAATACCACTAGTTGCAGCAACTGCTGAATTTTCAGGTGAGGACCCAGTCGCAAAAGCATTGAGAGAGGGATCATCAATAACAAAGACACGAGGCATGGGAACTTGTGCTACCATAGCCATATCTTCTACAATATGATAATAGTCAGGATAGTCTCCAGCTGTAATTTCACGGGCATTGTTCATAGACATGACCACATTAGTTGACTGAAAAATCATTGACATAGCATAGATAGTTCCAATAATGAGGGCAATAATGAGACCTCCAAGCCAACTACCCAACCAGAGATAGCCGACAGCAGCTCCAATAATAGCCAATAGGCTAAAAAACAAGAGCAAAAGGAGAACCGTGCGTCGCTTGTTGGATGCAATTTGTTGATAGAGCATGAGTGTCTCCTATAAGTTGAAATCAACCTTGGGAACAGCCTTTTCCTCCTCAGCTGTTTCTAAAAATTGAGACGGTTTAAATCCAAAGATACCAGCAACTAAGCTACTTGGGAAGGTTTGCAGTTTTGTATTGTAATTGGCTGTTGTTGAGTTATAAAGCTGACGTGAGTAAGAAATTTTATTTTCTGTATTGGTTAGTTCCTCTTGCAGCTTTACAAAACTAGCATTGGCTTTCAAATCAGGATAATTTTCTGCTACTGCAAAGATTCCTGATACTTGTTTGGTCAAAGCATCACTAGCCTGCATCGCTTCTGCTGGATTCTTGGCCTGGGCTACCTGTGCCCGCAGTTCAGAAATTTTTGTTAGAGTTTTTTCTTCATAGGCAGTGTAGCCTTTAACAGTCTCAATCAGATTAGGAATAAGATCATTACGACGTTTCAGCTGAACATCGATCTGACTCCAAGATTCCTGCGTCTGCATACGTGAACGTACCAAACCATTATAGCTGATTACAATAAAACCAATAACGACTATAATAACAACTGCTAATATTATCCACAACATAGTTCATCCTCCAAGTTAACAAAGGAAATCGGTAGAAGCCACGCTCATACCAACCTCAGTAAAATTAAAACCTGCCATTCTTTTATGTCACCTTTTTATTATAGCAGAAACCTTAGTAAAAAACAGCTCTTTCAATCGCTATCTTTTAAAAGAAAAAGAGAAGGAATGCCTTTGAGTGTGAGTTCCTAAACCGATAAACTGTCTAAGTGGATTGGATTAAATGGTAATTAAAAACAAAAAGACTCAGCATGAGATAAATCAACACTGAATCTTTTAAAATTTTTAACGCTAAACAAATCATGGTCTTCTTTTTCTAGCTAAGAAAGTAGCTAAAGTCAGGAAGAGATAGCCAACTACATAATATACCTCAATATCAGAAAAACCTGTTTTAGGTAGTGATGTTGGGTCTTCCTGAGCTTTCTTACTAGTCTGAGCCATTGGTTCTGCAGTTGCCTGAACGTAGACAGGCTTCGCAGTCACTCTGCCTTGGACAAAAGATTTCGTAGTTAGAATGTAAATATTCTGATTGTCAAATTGATTTGCATAGGGAGCAGCTGACGATATAAGTGAACTAGATACGTCAGAATCCATGTAAGTATAGCGATATTCCCCAAAACCTTCAGAAGCAGACGGTCCAATATAGGAAATCTCAGCATGGTCAGCTAGGTATTTTTGGGCATTTTCAGATGATAAAAAGCGAATATCTAAGCCCTTGATACTGTCTGTAAAGGACCAATTGCCATCGGCTGAAGGATTGATGGTTTTTTCAGATATTATATAGTCAATGATAGCCTGCCGGTTTTCCAGATTGAGCAGCCGTTTTTCAGCAGCATCTCTGACACCAGGGAAATTACCTGTTGCCCGATAGTTGTTGCTGATGACGATAAAGGTTTGATTGGGGTCAATTGGCTGTCCCTGATATTTAAGTTCGCGAACACGACTGGCAGTCGGATTAACCAATTTTCCTTCGTAGTCATACTTGTTGGGCTGCGTGATATCAAATTTGTAAGTCAGGCCATCAATCACATCAAAGTTATAAGAACGATAGTTACTGTTAATCAGCTGCTGAGGTTTGCTGCTGTTAGGATCGATCTGGTTAAATTGTCCAGCAGACATTTCCAGCCATTCCTTGATTTGAGCACCCGTAAGTTTAATGATAGCAGTGACATTGTCATAGAGATAAAGATCGGCAACATTTTTAATAGCCAATGCTCCGGCAGGAATGTCTGTGTAGTAAGTGGCATCGCCGCGCGTACCCGCTTTAAACGGTGCGGCAGCAGAAAGAATTGGCAAATTGGCATCAGCTGTACCAGCCAATTGTTTTTTACCATACCAGAGTTGGGCATTGTTTACAATTTGAATGGACGGATCATCCAGCACTTGAGCAAAGTAACTGTTAATCGGTGCTGTTGTTTGGCCAACCTTTTGGCGAACATAATCTATCGTACCTTGGTGCTCTTCTTTGACCATATCAATCAGCTCTTGGTCAGCTACAGGAGAAGTCGTATCAATTTTACGGAGTTTAGACTTGCTGTTGGTTACCTGCCACTTACCCTCTTTATAGGTCAAAGTCAAATCCATAATACCAAGATGATCACCAAACTTTCCAGCCATAACAACCGGCTTGCCATTGATGAGACCGTTGATATCATCGACACCTTTGTATTTGGCGTAAAAGCTTGTACCGTCACCATTAGGAAAATCAGCATGTGAATGTCCCGTAGCAACAGCATCAACCCCATCAATGCCAGCTAGGAAATAGCCCTCATTTTCTTCGCCGACTTCATAGTTATCATCACCGATACCCGAATGAGCTAGAACCAAAACGATGTCAGCACCAGCTTCTTTCATGCTTGGAACGATAGCTTTTACTGCTTCAACAGGATCATCAACGATAACCTTGCCTTCAAGATTGGCCTTATCCCAAACTAGAATTTGTCTTGGCAGAACGCCTGTAATGCCGACCTTGACAGTTGTTTGTCTACCCTTTGTATCAGTGAAAACTTTGTTGAGAATGATATAGGGCTGATAATAATACTGATTTGTATGAGCATCGCGGACATTGGCATTGACAATAGGAACGTCTGATGTATTAACCATACGGTTGAGAAAATCAAGTCCGTAATTAAATTCATGATTGCCCAAAGTTTCAGCATCATAGCCTAATTTTTCAAAGGCCTTGTACATGGGGTGGGTCTGCCCTTCCTCAACAGGATTAATAAGAGCCTTATAGGTACCAAATGGAGTCCCTTGAATCGTATCTCCGCTGTCAACAAGGACAATGTTGCTATTTTCCTTACGCGCTTTTTCAATAAGCACAGCTGTTTTAGCAAGCCCGACAGTTTGGGAAGCCTTGTCTTGATAATAGTCGTAGTTGACTAGATTGGTATGGAGATCAGTTGTTGAGAGAATACGCATATCAACAGTCTGTCCTTCAACAGGCTCTGGTGTTTTCACAGTCTCTTTAGCTTGAGATGCTGTTGTAACTGGAGGAGCCATTTTAAACCCTGCAGTATCTGCTTCACTTGTTAACGTTTCCGAACTTTTTCCAGATGAAGGCACGGATTCAACAGATAAAGGTTGAGCACTTGTTTTGGCTTGTTCAGAAGTTGGCACAGCCGACTCAGCAGCCTGATTAGGAACCCCGCGGCCGTCTTCCTCAGCTATATTGCCACTTGCTGTTGAAGCTACCGCACCACTATTAGCCGAAGATAATTCATCTGCTTGAACAAGAAGGCCAGTACCACTGGCTGCCACAAAAAGAGATAGTACTAGCGCACTTTTTAAGAAATAATGTTTAGACATTGTCATCTCCTTTGAGAATAAAAGTAAAGATACACCTCTATTATACAAAAAGAAAGCCTTTTCAGTAAGGAGAAATTAAAAGGGTGTAGACAAAATTCAGAAATTAGAAGAAATTGATTGCCAGCAACTCTCTTATTTTCAGGTATTCGATCTCCTGGAATGGTCTGAACCCCAAAATATCAGCCCATCCTTTTGTTTTTAGAGAGCCATTACACCTCGAGCTATCGGAGTCCACACAGTTAGATGGATCGTATTTTTCGTTTTGTCCTTGTGATAAAAACGTACCTCAACCGTGCGGGGGATCGTTAAAGATCATTGATAAGAGCAGTGGAACTAGTCTCATTAGCAACCTTTGTTTTAAGAGTTTATCCAAAAAACATAAGGACTGAACCAGTTTTTGTCCAGACTTGCAAAAGCATTGAAAAAAAGAAAATTTCTCCACCAATAATTCCTTATTTTTACCTATAATCTAAAACATGGTAGAATAGAGCTATTAAAATGGATAAAAGAAGGAAACTGATGACACCTCAAGAATTTTACGAGCAGCTGGCTGCAGCCGGCTATCCCCTGACAGAACAACAAAAACAGCAATTTGCGACCTACTTTGAACTCTTGATTGACTGGAATAACAAGATTAACCTAACAGCTATCACCGAAAAAAACGAGGTTTATCTAAAACACTTTTACGATTCCTTGGCTCCTGTTTTGCAAGGCATGGTCACTAATCGTCCCATACGACTTTTAGACATTGGAGCCGGCGCCGGCTTTCCCAGCCTGCCCATGAAAATTATCTGTCCAGAACTTCAGGTGACTATCATCGATTCCCTCAATAAGCGTATTAATTTTCTTGAGACCCTTGCTCAAAAACTCAACATAACTGGTGTTCATTTTTACCATGGAAGGGCTGAAGACTTTGGACAAGATAAGGCCTTCCGAGCACAGTTTGATCTAGTAACTGCCAGAGCTGTTGCCCGTTTGCAAATATTGACAGAGCTGACTGTCCCCTTTCTCAAGGTCAACGGTCATCTCATAGCTCTTAAAGCTGCTGCTGCTGACGAAGAACTCTTACAAGCCAAGCAAGCATTGATACTGCTCTTTGCTAAAGTTACTGATACCCAAACCTACCATCTGCCCAATGGAGATCCGCGAACCATTACTATTATCGAAAAGAAAAAGGAAACGCCAAATAAGTACCCTCGCAGGGCAGGCCTTCCAAATAAGAAACCGCTATAAAACAAATCTCATCAATCATGTTTAAACTTTTTAAAAATTTCTCAGTTGCTCAACGCATTAGCCTAAGCTTCATTTCCACTATTGTGATTGGAAGTCTAATCCTATCCCTGCCCGTCATGCAATACAGCTCTGCTCAAAACACAAGCTATCTTGATCATCTTTTTAATACTGTCTCTATGGTCTGTGTTACCGGTTTATCTGTCTTCCCCATGGGAGAAGTCTACAATGGTATAGGTCAAGTCGTTGCTATGTGCCTAATGCAAATTGGTGGACTTGGGCTTGTCAGTCTGATCGCTTTCAGTTACTACAGTATCAATCGTCGCATGTCGCTTAAACAACAGGAATTGCTTCAGTCTTCTATTGGCAATAATTCCAGCGCTGACCTCAAGCGCTACCTTTTTCGCATTTATAAGATAACACTGACTATAGAAAGTCTGACCGCTCTTATTTTAATGACAGACTTTATTCCTCGTTTTGGCTGGTTACACGGCATTTTCAACAGTCTCTTTCTTGCTGTGTCAGCTTTTTGCAATGCAGGCTTTGACAATCTTGGCGCAAACAGCCTGCTTCATTATCAGCTCAACTGGACTGTCAACCTAGCCACTGCTTTCGCCATCATATCAGGTGGCCTAGGTTTTCGCAACTGGATGGCTATTATCGACATGGTAAAATCATGGTTGAGTGAACGTCCTCGTCAGTTTCGTTTGGCAAGGCGAAGGCTCTCTGTTCAGACTCGGCTGGTCTTAGTCACAACTTCTACCATTCTCATTCTAGGAACTATATTGGCCTGGCTCCTAGAACTAAACAACCCCGCCACTATCGGTAACCTTAGCTTCTTCCAGCAAGGTCTCGTTAGCTTCTTTCAGACAGTCACTATGAGAACGGCAGGTTTTGCAACAATTGATTACACACAGGCCGGCAATTCCATCAACTTTATCTTCATGCTTCAAATGCTTATTGGAGGGGCACCAGGCGGGACCGCCGGAGGCCTGAAACTCATTGTCACTGCTATTACCTTCTTGATTTTCAGAGCTGAGCTGTCAGGACAAACTCAAGTCAGTGTCTACAATCGAACCCTTCCTATCCAGTTATTAAAGCAAACACTGACGATCTTAGTCTTTTTCTTTGTCATTCTAATGATAGGTTATGTTAGCCTGTTGGAGCTTGAACCTCATATATCCCCTTTCAAGCTTTTATTTGAGTCCTGCAGCGCTCTAGCGACTGTCGGTGTTTCTATGGACGTGACAAGCCACTTATCTACGGGGGGACGCTGGGTTATCATGGCACTGATGTTTTTTGGACGTGTCGGGCCAATCACAGTGCTCCTGAGCTTGCGACAAAAAAATAAACAAACCATTAACTACGCCCAAACGGATCTAACCTTGGGCTAATGAAAGGAATATTATGTCAGAAAAAATTGTTGGTATCTTGGGACTCGGTATTTTCGGGACTACCCTTGCCGAAGAACTCGCAAGGTTCGGTGAGGAGGTCATTGCCATCGACAATAACCCCGACCACATTCAAGCCATTGCTAATAAGGTCAACAAAGCTATTCTAGGAGATATTACCAATATTGATACCCTGCGTGACGCCGGTATTGACCAATGCCAACAAGTCGTCATTGCTACAGGTAATAGCCTAGACGCTTCTGTCTTAGCGCTGATGAATTGTAAGAAACTGGGTGTCCCTTCTATTGCTGCCAAGGCTCGTAATACGACCTTTGAAGAAGTACTTTATGAAATGGGGGCTAGTCGTGTTATCTCACCCGAACGAGAATCCGGCCACACCCTAGCCTCCACCATACTGCGGCATCGTATCCAAAATATCTTTCATTTGGAAGAAGGCATTGCTATCATAGAATTTCAACTCCCTGAAAGCTGGCGCAACAAAGAACTTTCTAAACTTAACTTGCGCAGTAAGTATGATATCAATGTCATCGGCTATCGCCCAAAAAAGAATGAAGAATTAAAAACCAATCTCCTAGCCGATACCATCTTTCCTGAAGATTCCTCCATTGTCGCCGTAGCCGGTTCCGATACCTTTGAAAAATACGACTATCTGAATGCTCTCAAATAGCCTTCGATACTCACCCGCTCGCATAAGGGCATGTATCACAACATCAAGGAGCATGAAACAGGCTGAAAATTAACATAATAAGGCTCTATAATTTCTGTAGTGGGCAGAATCCTCACTAGAAATTATAGAGCCTTTTGGCTATTAAAATATTCTTTAGAACTTACCAAAAATCAGTAAATCCGCTGTCAGAAAAACATCAGTAAAGGCCTCTTCTAATTACTAAAAAGTGGACCCGATATATATCACTCTAACTTACCATTTTTGACTGTAAAAAGTTACTGCCAAGGATTATAAAAGCGG
>NZ_JBRUHS010000010.1:0-99542 GCF_053206945.1 Streptococcus dentasini | reverse complement strand
AATAGGAGGTTTGACGAAGACGCTTGCGTCTAGGAAAAAAGCTATCTTTTTTGCACAATCTGCAGCCCGAGTTCGATTTACAAGATACTAAGGGCGACCGCAGATAAAGCAAAAATAGGAGGTTTGACGAAGACGCTTGCGTCTAGGAAAAAAGCTATCTTTTTTGCACAATCTGCAGCCCGAGTTCGATTTACAAGATACTAAGGGCGACCGCAGATAAAGCAAAAATAGGAGGTTTGATGAAGACGCTTGCGTTTAGGAAAAAATCTATCTTTTTGACCCTATCTGCTGCTTGTGCGTCCATTCTAAATTATAAATCTTGTTTGAGAGTGGGACTCAATCGGTAAATCATGATGAAATTGCGATTTTGAATTTCCTCGCTCTCTTATTTTAAGGCCCGGGCCTCTGCCACTTTCCTGTTTTTAGGCGGCAGGATTTGGCAGTCTATCCCCAGACAGCCAAACTCCACCGGAGCATTTCAATCCCACCTTTGCATAGTTGATCTTGGTTTTCTCAAACAGTCCAGTGAACTGTTTAAGAGGGGATCTGAAAATGGATCTATGCCCTAAGATAAGGACGTTCAATCAATTACTGCGTCAAACTGTCATATCTCAAATAATTTATGGCGGCAGGATTTTTGTCTCAGCCCCAAAGTTGAAAATGAGGACCAGACTGGTAGGTAGCTTTTACAGTGACAGAGTCTTAAAGGAAGCCATGTATCTGTTTGCAAAAGGTGTGTAATTTTAAGCCGATTGCAAACACATAAAAACCAGTCAGCTTCTTATTTAAAGGTGACTGGTTCTACCTATATTATTATGATCGTTTTTGAGTGTTAAAGGAATATTTCCGCCAGCTGTCTAGCAACCCCGTCTTCATCGTTGCTGTATTTTGTTATAAAATTTGCAAAAGGCAAGAGGGTATTACTGGCGTTTTTCATAGCATATCCTGTACCAGCAAAAGCCAGCATTTCTGTATCATTGTGTTCGTCACCAAAAGCGATAAGATTCTGTTTATCTTTGCGCAACCGTTCCAGCAAGTGCTTTAGGGCAAAGGCCTTGTTTACTCCTTTAGGTGAAAATTCTAAGATATTGAGCGGTCCTCCCCAAGAGTCAACCTCTACTTCGTTTTTAAAGTGCTGCTGAATTTGATCTGCCAGCAGGTATTTGTCCTCAGCATGAGTCTGCATAAGCAAAGCATTAGGATCCCGTGTAATTTTTTCAGGAATTAAGGCCATTTGGTCAGTAATCTTAGGAACACCGAAAATTTCTGGCGGGATCAATTGACGATTCTCCATTGTAATATAGAAGTTTTTGCGGTATTCACTGGCTAAGAAGTCTGTCTCAAAGGCGTCATAATTAGCAAGGGCTTCAAATAAGTAGTCCTTGTCTATCCTCATATTCAACTCGCCTGACCATTTCTTTTCAGGAATGTGGGTCAGTGCACCATTGAAATTGATCATAGGTCCTGTGAGTTCGAGTTGCCGATAGGCCTCTTGTGCCATGCGGTAGGGACGTCCTGTCACAATAATAATCTGGTGTCCCAGTGCTTTAATCTTTTTTAATGTATCTAAGGTATACTTCGAGATAGTATTGTCGCTGCGCAACAAGGTACCATCTAAGTCCAATGCAATAATTTTCTGAGTCATATTTCCTATTATAACAGAAAAAAATAAGGAATCTAACAAGAGGAGCTATCTGGGGGGATCGATAGGTAATGAAAGATAAAATATAAAAGCGATTGATTTTAATTTTTAGCACTAGAAAGTGAACTAAATTTAGCTTGTTTCGGCTGTTTTTGGATAAATAGAGTTGTTTTCCGAACGATTATAGGGTATAATCAAATTATTGTTCTTTAAAATTAAGGATGATGAAGTATAAGAAAGGAATGCTTCCATAAAATGGAAAAATTTTTTAAACTGCAGGAACGCGGAACAGACCTCCGCACAGAGATCATGGCAGGGCTAACTACCTTCTTTGCCATGTCCTATATTTTATTTGTCAATCCAGCCATGCTAAGTCAGACAGGAATGCCCCAGCAGGGTGTTTTCCTAGCAACGATTATTGGAGCAGTTGCAGGAACACTCATGATGGCCTTTTATGCCAATCTGCCTTATGCTCAAGCACCTGGTATGGGACTTAATGCTTTCTTTACCTATACAGTTGTCTTCTCATTGGGCTACAGTTGGCAGGAAGCTTTAGCTATGGTCTTCCTTTGTGGAGTTATTTCGCTGATCATCACGGTCACCAAGGTTCGTAAGATGATTATTGAATTTATTCCAGCAACCCTTAAATCAGCTATTTCAGCTGGTATTGGTATCTTTTTAGCCTATGTTGGTATCAAAAATGCCGGCTTTCTCCACTTTGCTATCGATCCTCACACGTATACAGTGTCAGGTAAAGGAGCTGGCAAAGCCGCCGCCTCTATTACTGCAGATGCTTCAGCAACACCAGGCTTAGTGCCTTTTAATAATCCGGCTGTTCTTCTTGCGCTCATTGGTTTAGCTATCACAATTATCCTCATCGTTAAAGGAATTCGTGGTGGAGTCATTATTTCCATTGCCTTAACCACCCTTGTCGGAATTCTCCTAGGGGTCGTTAAACTTGGGGCGATTGATTGGCAGGCAACAAGTCTAACCGCCTCCTTTCACGACTTGAAAAGTATCTTTGGAGTAGCTCTTGGCAGTCAGGGACTGGGTTCTCTTTTTTCCACTCCTTCGCAGATTCCAGGTGTCCTCATGGCAATTTTAGCCTTTTCTCTGACTGATATTTTTGATACAATCGGTACTTTAATTGGTACAGGTGAAAAGGTTGGGATTGTAGCAACTACCGGTGAAAACAAGGAGTCAGCAGGGCTAGATCGTGCTTTATTTTCAGATTTGGTAGGGACATCAGTTGGTGCAATCGCTGGAACCTCCAATGTAACGACTTACGTTGAATCAGCAGCAGGCATTGGTGCAGGTGGACGAACAGGCCTGACTGCCTTGGTTGTGGCGATTCTCTTTGCCGTTTCTAGTATCTTTAGTCCTTTGGTATCTATTGTACCAACACAGGCTACCGCTCCGATTTTGATTATTGTTGGGATCATGATGCTATCTAATCTGAAAAATGTCCAATGGGATGAGCTCTCAGAAGCTGTACCTGCCTTCTTTACGTCCATCTTTATGGGATTTGCTTATAGTATTACTTATGGCATTGCTGCTGGTTTTATCACCTACACTCTGGTAAAAATTATCAAGGGAGAAGCCAAGGATATTCATGCCATTCTCTGGATTTTGGATCTTCTCTTTATACTGAACTTCATAAGCTTAGCAATTCTTTAGTTTCTCTTGCAAAAAGGCTGTTGCGGCAGTCTTTTTTGCAGAACAAAAGACCAGATGGGCAGAAAAAATTGGACGGAAACTGCTTTTTTGATATAATGGCTTTATGTTGTATAGTCATAGTGAAGATGAGCTAATAGCTATTGGAATTAAAATCGGACAAGCTCTACAGGCACAAGATATTCTTGTGCTGAAGGGGGAACTCGGAGCCGGTAAGACCACGCTGACTAAGGGAATTGCTAAAGCATTAGGGATTGATCAAATGATTAAAAGTCCGACCTACACGATTGTGCGCGAGTACGAAGGAAGACTCCCGCTCTACCATCTGGATGTTTATCGCATTGGGGATGATCCGGATTCTATTGACTTAGATGATTTTCTCTTTGGTAATGGAGTAACTGTTATTGAATGGGGAGAGCTTCTAGCCGGTAGCCTACCGGCTGACTATTTAGAAATAGTCATTGCTCTAACTAATGATGGTCGTCAGGTCTCTCTTAGGGGGACTGGACAGCGTTCCCGTGACTTAGTGGAGAAGCTTAATGACTAGCCAAGAGATTGTTTTTGAAGAGGCCAGAGCTCAGGAAGCTGTTTATGTGAGTCAATTTTTAAATGAGCTTACAGCGGAGACTGACTTGATTATTAAGGATAGGCCTAGTCTGGCACCAGAACAAATGGCAGAATTCTTATTGAAACAGTCTAAAAGTGCGCGTGATATTTGCCTGCTTGCCAAGTCAGGAAGCCAGGTTCTTGGCCTCTTGAATTTGGTCAGCTTTCAGATGGCAACAGGTGGTTGGTCAGGTGATCTATTCCTAGCTGTTGCTAAAGATTATCGCGGCTATGGTCTAGGTCAGACCCTGCTGGAGTTAGTCTTAGATTGGGCGCAGGAAACTCAATTATTGGAACAGTTAGAATTGACTGTTCAGGTTAGAAATAAGCCTGCTCTTCATCTTTACCGAAAGTTTGGTTTTGAGATTGTCAGCAGACAGAAGGCTGCTGTGCTAAGTAGAGATAATCAGTATCTTGATATCTACTCTATGAGTAGAGCACTATAGTAAGGATAGATATGAAACTAGGAAGAAAAATTTTTTTAATGTTATCTGCCATTATCGTGACAACAGTTGTTGCAGGTCTTGCTTATGGCGGGAGTGCCCTTAGCTTTTCTAATAATCAATTAGCCAAGACCTTTAAGCAGTACGGAGCATCCAGCAATGCCATCGAGCAGACTGAGCCTTTCTCGATTTTGCTCATGGGGGTGGATACCGGTGATTCTCAGCGTAAGGAAACATGGGAAGGTAACAGTGATACTATGATTCTGGTCACCGTTAATCCTAAAACAAAGAAGACCACCATGACTAGTTTGGAGCGCGATGTTTTAGTTAACATGTCTGGAGACTCAGATTCTGAAAATCAGGCTAAATTAAATGCAGCTTATGCTAGTGGTGGTACCAAGAAATCCTTATCGGTCATTGGGGATCTCCTTGATATTAATATTGACTATTATATGCAGGTCAATATGCAGGGGTTGGTTGATTTGGTTGATGCCGTTGGTGGTATTAAAGTTACTAATAATTTTGATTTTCCCATCTCTATTGCTGAAAATGAACCTGAGTACACAGCAACTGTTGAACCAGGAACCCACCATATTAATGGTCAGCAGGCTCTGGTTTATGCTCGGATGCGTTATGATGATCCTGAAGGCGATTATGGCCGTCAAAAGCGCCAGCGGGAAGTTATCCAAAAGGTTGTTGCCAAATTGCTCAATATGGGCAGCAGCGTTAGTAATTATCAAAAAATCCTCAAAGCTGTTAGTAAAAATATGCAGACAGACATTGACTTATCCTCCAACAACCTAACCAACCTTCTAGGCTACAAAGACGCTATTAGCAATGTCAAAACCTACCAGCTTAAAGGGACAGATGCTATGATTGACGGTGGTTCTTACCAGTTGGCGGATGCTGATGGTATTCTTAAGATTCAAAATCGCATTAAAAAGGAATTAGGATTGAAAAAAGGAACAGCTTCTAATTTAAAAACGAATGCAGTTCTCTATGAAGACATCTATGGTGATGGCAGCTTTTCTTCAGACGCTAGCTCTGACAGTGGTTATAGCGATTATGGTAGTGGTAGCAGCTATAGTGACGGTGGCTATGCCCCAGGAGCTGGTTCTAGCGGCGGTGATACGGGCGGCGCAGTAGGCGGATATGGCAATGATGTGGGTGCTTATAGTAATTCTGGTGAAGCAGGCTCCAATGGTAACTATGGTAGCAATAGTATCCCTAGCTATTAATGGTAACCTGCGGCCGGTTACGACGTGAGCAGAAATTTCATGATCAATCCAATCTAGTGAGGGACTAAAGAAGCCAGTGATGGTTGCTATTAGTAAATGAGATGCTTCGCTGTTTTTATGACTTCAAAGCAGCGACAAAATAAGCTTTCCCTAGATAACCTTTTAGCCACTTTAACTTCACCACCTTGTCTCATTTGATTTTGGTATAAAAAAGGCCAGCTCGACAGTGATGCAGAGTTGGTCTTTTGAGATAGGATAAAAATTGCTTTTTTAGAGCTTATGACTGATGGATAAGCAAGCAGCTCGAGACTGAGTAAAGTGGCAGGAGAAAGCAGTTTAGAAGCCGTTTATAAGACCTTGTTCAAGCTGCTCGCAAATATATTTAGGACTAATAAAAGCTCTTTAATCATTATTGCCTTGCCATTTATTCATCCGTTGCTGGATCTCATGCAGACGTCCCTCGGCCTCCTGCTCAAAAATATTGAACTGGTAAGTCAGATCTGTCTTATGGTTTTTAATCTGTTTCAGCTCTTGCTGAATAATTTGTAAATTATCTTTGATATTGGTGACATCGGTCTGAGCTTTTTCCCAGATTTGAGCAGCTTCTATGAGAGTTCTTCTAATGGTATAGCGATGATAGTAGGCTTGATAAGTACCGTAGCCAGCTAGGCCCGAGAGTAAAAAGGTTTTCAGTCTCATTTAGTCACCTCATTTGCAATCGCTTGAGCCAGCTGCCCTAGTGCTTCAAAATCAGGTTCATGTTCAGTAAAGGTAATACCAATTTCATCTTGGTTGCTGTAACGAGGGATAATATGAACATGAGCGTGAAAGACACTCTGACCGGCGATTTCCTCATTATTATTGAGAATATTCAGCCCCTTAGCTCCTGTAGCAGTTTTAACAGCGCGTGCCAATTTTGGCAAGCGTTTAAATAAATCCGTCGCCACCTGCTCAGACATATCAAGCATATTTCGAACATGCTTTTTTGGAATAACCAAGGTGTGTCCCTTGGTCGTCTGCGAAATGTCCAGAAAGGCCAGAACCTTATCATCTTCATAAATCTTTGATGATGGGATTTCTCCCGCAATAATTTGGCAAAAAATACACTTGTCCATTTTAAATCCTCTCAATCTATAAGTACGTAAACTAGGCAGCTGCAGCAAAAGAAAATATTGCCTTAAGGTGGCAGAACCATTTTGCAGCCCTTTAGTCTCCAATTTGTTCATCAAATGATGTTTTTGTTATAATGATTATATCAAAAATTAGAGAGAACACTATGCTGAAAATAGAGAAGATGACAGGCGGTTACTTCAATCTGCCTGTCCTTAAGGAAATTTCTTTTGATGTACCGGATGGTCAATTGATTGGTCTGATCGGCCTCAATGGTGCTGGGAAATCAACAACTATTAAAGAAATTATCGGCCTTTTAACCCCTTATCAAGGTAGCGTCACGATTGATGGTTTGAGCCTGAATCAGGATCAGGCAGCCTACCGTCGAAAAATTGGCTTTATCCCTGAGACCCCCAGTCTGTATGAGGAACTGACCCTAAAGGAACATTTGGAAACGGTTGCTATGGCTTATGATATTCCGACTGACCAAGCGATGGAAAGAGCTGAGAAGCTTTTGGACCTCTTTCGTCTCACTGATAAGTTAGATTGGTTTCCAGTGAACTTTTCTAAAGGAATGAAGCAGAAGGTTATGATTATCTGCGCGCTTATTGTTAAACCGCGTCTACTGATTGTTGATGAACCCTTTCTTGGGTTGGACCCTGTGGCTATCAATGATTTAACTGATTTGTTAGCAGAAGAAAAGGCTAGGGGGACAGCCATCTTAATGTCTACCCATGTCCTAGACTCCGCTGAGAAAATGTGTGACTCCTTCGTTATTCTTCATCAAGGACAGATTCGTGCACAGGGGACTTTGGCAGATTTGCGGAAGAATTTTGGTCAAGATGGTGCTAGTCTCAATGATATCTACATGACATTGACAAAAGAGGTTTAGGATGAAGGATATATTTGCCAAACGTCGCTTTGACTTTAACCAACAATGCATCAAGTACCTACGTTATGTCTTCAATGATCATTTTGTTATCGTATTGTTTGTTCTTTTGGGCTTTCTTTTGGTCCAATACAGTAACCTCCTGCAGCACTTCCCTAAAAATCACTGGCCTATTCTGGTAGGATTAGGCGTATCCAGTGTATTGCTGCTGTGGTCAGGAAGAATAGCGACCTATCTAGAGCCAGCTGACCAGATTTTTTACCTACCTAAGGAGAAACAAATAGTTGGTCATATCAGGCAGGCTAGGCTACGCTCCTTTATACTTTGGGGGAGCGTGCAGACACTGTTTTTAGTACTCCTAGCTCCTCTTTTTCTAGCCTTAGGTTTTTCTAAACTAAGCTTTAGCATTTTCTTGATTCTCATGTTGCTGATCAAGGCAATCGTTCTAGTTTTCAAAAGCCGGAAATTAGTCAATCAAAATCGCCTCAATTGGACCGAAGCCATCCAGCAGGAGCAGGGACGTCGCCAGTCTATCCTTAAGTTTTACTCTCTTTTTACTAGGGTCAAGGGAATTTCCAGTCTAACAAAACGCCGTGCTTATCTAGATGGGCTGCTGGCTCGGCTACCCCGAAAGCACAGCAGTCTCTGGTCCAATCTCTACCTGAGAGCTTACCTACGCAGCGGTGATTACTTAGGACTTAGTCTACGTTTGCTGGTTCTCAGCCTTCTTAGTATAGGATTTATCCGAACAGGACTGATAGGGGTTGTTCTGTCACTTCTTTTCAATTATCTGTTACTCTTTCAATTATTGGCCCTCGCCAACCACTATGACTATCAGTATCTTACCCAGTTATTTCCCTTAAAAGCTGGATTGCAAAAGCGTAATTTCAAGCAAGTTTTGAGAGGAATCCTTTATGTCATTTCTTTGATAGAAGTACTTATTTTTCTAACTTTTGCTTTTTCTTGGCAAGGGTTAGTGCTCTTGTGTGGGCTGACCCTCTTCTTGGTAGAACTTTACTTGCCTTATAAGCTGAAGAAGATGATTGACGAGGCTTGATAAAACAAGTAAAATAAGAAGACAATTAAGGCATCGAAATAAGCATTAATAGAAAGGGAGCTATTGTGACAACTACAGATTCAGATTTAACTTTAAAACCCTTGCGCGGTAAAAGCGGCAAGGCCTATGTTGGGACTTATCCCAATGGCGACCGCGTTTTCGTCAAAATGAATACAACACCAATCTTGGCTGCTCTGGCTAAGGAACAAATTGCCCCCCAGCTTCTATGGGCTAAGCGGATGTCGAATGGTGATGTTATGAGTGCACAAGAATGGCTGAATGGTCGCATTCTTAATAAGCAAGACATGGGCAGTAAACAAATCATCCAGATTCTTTTGCGTATGCACCGGTCAAGAACCTTGGTTAACCAGCTTTCCCAGCTTAACTATAAAATTGAGACGCCGAGAGATTTAGTCATTGATTGGGAAAACAATGTACCTGAGCAGCTGCGAGCGAATTCTTTTCTCCAGTCTATTGCTCAAGAACTCAAGGATAATTTGCCTGAGTTTGACCCTGAAAAAGCAACAATTGTCCATGGTGATTTACGCCACAGCAATTGGGTCATTACGACCGGTGGTTTAATCTATCTTGTCGACTGGGATTCTGTGCGCCTGACTGACCGTATGTACGATGTTGCTTACATGCTCAGCCACTATATTCCTTATACTCACTGGAGTGAATGGCTCAGCTACTATGGCTATAAAAATAATGACCTCGTCATGAAAAAAGTAGCCTGGTTCGGACAGCTGTCCTATTTGACCCAAGTACTCAAGTGTTATGATGAAAATGATATGGAGCATGTTAATCAAGAAATTTACGATTTGCGCAAGTTTCGCGAGATAGTTGGTAAAAAGTAAAATGCGAGTAAGAAGACGTAAGGGTGCCGAGGAGCATCTCGCTAATAATCCTCAGATTGTTGTTTTAAGACCTCAGGATGCCAAGGGAAACTGGCATAAAATTTTTGGCAATGTTAATCCCATCCACATTGAGGTAGGCTCAGGCAAGGGAGCTTTTATTGCAGGCATGGCGGCTGCTCACCCTGATATTAACTACATTGGAATTGATATTCAAGTATCAGTTCTCAGCCATGCCTTGGACAAGGTATTAGAGAGCAGGGCGGACAATATTCGCTTACTGCGAGTCGATGGCTCCAGCTTAACTAATTATTTTGATGAGGAAGAAATTGACCTCCTTTACCTCAATTTTTCTGATCCTTGGCCCAAGAAAAAGCATGAAAAGCGCCGTCTAACCTATAAGAATTTTTTGGATTCCTACAAGCAGATTTTACCACCACATGGCGAGATTCATTTTAAAACAGATAATCGTGGATTATTTGAGTATAGTCTCGCTAGCTTTTCGCAGTATGGCATGACCTTGCAAAAGGTTTGGCTGGATTTGCATGCCAGCAATTTTGAGGGAAATATAATGACTGAATATGAAGAAAAATTTTCTCAAAAAGGTCAGACTATCTATCGAGTTGAGGCTAGGTTTTAAAAAGTTTTTATGTTATAATGTCATTTGTGTGACATTTATAATGGAGAAGTCGCATAGTGGCCGAGTGCGCACGCTTGGAAAGCGTGTAGTCCTTAACGGGGCTCGGGGGTTCGAATCCCCTCTTCTCCTTGTTTTTAAGATACGCCAGTGGCTTGTTATCTAAGTGCGGAGCACTTGATAACAAGGGTCAATCACTAGAGTGAATTAGAATTAGATTTCCCCTCTTGCTAACTCCGTTTGGTTAATAAGAGTGGCTATCCAAATTTCGTGTTGCTACAGTTCTAAAAATAAAAAACGATTGGAATTTTAAGGGTCTAATGTCGTTTGTCTGAAAGCGAGGCGCCCCACCTAATGTTGAGCTTTTGGGCTGACTTTAGATAACAAGAGGCAAGGAAGCCAGCGGATACAGTCAAAATGGAGATGTTAATGCAGAGCCTCCAAAAGCTCTAAGAATAGTAATTTTAGAGAAGTTAGTCTGCGTTTGAATACCCAGTAAGAGAAAGTGATATCCTTTCTATTTAAAATTGAGCAGCCAGATATAGGGCCGTTGCGCTATCAGCATTCTACGGGCCCCTGAGATAATAGATGAGAGATCTAGATATTATCAGATTAATCCTGCTGCAGAAGCAGGTTTTGCTGTGAGATTTGAAAAAATTGGTTAAATATGGGCCTAAAGTGCATATTATCCTTGCAATCAAGGGGTTAACATGCTATACTATGCTCAAGAATACGAAAAGAAGGAGGCGGAGTTATGACTTCGCCTCTTATGTATTGATTTTGTTTTCCTTTGAAAACTAGAAAGAAGAGGAAGTTACTATCGCCAATCAAACTATTGTAGATACCGTGAGTGACTTGGTTAAGCCAGTCATTCCTGAGCCTTTTGAACTGGTTGATGTGGTCTATGAAAAAATGGGTTCTGATTATGTTCTATCTATCTTGGTAGATAAGCCTGAAGGAATCACTGTAGATGACACGGCTGCCTTGACCGATATTATCAGTCCCCTACTGGATACGATCAAACCAGATCCCTTTCCCAACCAGTATATGCTAGAGATCTCCAGCCCTGGCTTAGAGCGCCCTCTTAAGACCGCTGACAGTCTCAAGAGTGTTATTGGTTCTTATATCAATGTCAGTCTTTACAAAGCCATTGATAAAGTAAAAATTTTTGAAGGGGATTTAATTGCTTTTGACGGTGAAACTCTGACGATAACTTATATGGATAAGACTAGGCAAAAGACAGTCGAGATTCCTTATCAGACAGTGGCCAAGGCTAGGATGGCTGTTAGGCTTTAGGCTTAAAAGTGTTGAACCAACTATAAACGCGTTAAATTATACAACTAGAAAGGATAAGAGCTCGGCTAAAACAGCGAGCAACTATTGTTATGAGCAAAGAAATGCTAGAAGCCTTCCGTATTCTGGAAGAAGAAAAACATATTGATAAAAAAGATATTATCGACGCCGTCACAGAGTCATTGAAATCAGCCTATAAACGTCGCTATGGTCAGTCCGAGAGCTGTGAAGTAGAGTATAATGAAAAAACCGGTGATTTCCAAGTCTACAGTGTCCGCGAAGTCGTTGAAGAAGTCTTTGACAGCCGCTTGGAAATCAGTCTTGCCGAAGCTTTAAAGATTAGCTCTGCTTATGAACTAGGCGATAAAATTCGCTTTGAAGAATCTGTAAAGGAATTTGGACGTGTAGCTGCCCAGTCAGCTAAGCAAACCATCATGGAGAAAATGCGCCGTCAAATGCGTGAGATCACTTACAGTGAGTATAAAGAGCATGAAGGTGAAATTATGACAGGTACGGTTGAACGTTTTGACCAGCGTTTCATCTATGTCAATCTTGGTTCGATTGAAGCCCAATTATCTCATCAGGACCAAATTCCGGGCGAAACTTTCAAATCTCACGACCGCATTGAGGTTTACGTTTACAAGGTTGAGAATAATCCGCGCGGTGTTAACGTTTTTGTAAGTCGTAGCCATCCCCAATTCATCAAACGCATCATGGAACAAGAAATTCCCGAGGTTTTCGACGGTACTGTCGAAATCATGAATGTCTCTCGCGAAGCAGGTGACCGTACCAAGGTTGCTGTCCGCAGTCACAATTCCAATGTTGATGCTATCGGTACCATCGTAGGTCGCGGTGGTGCTAATATCAAAAAGGTTATTAGTAAATTTCACCCAGTTCGTGTGGATACTAAGACAGGACTCGAAATTCCAGTGGAAGAAAACATTGATGTGATTCAGTGGGAAGAAGATCCAGCAGAATTTATCTATAATGCTATCGCCCCTGCTGAGGTGGACTATGTGATCTTCGATGATGAAAACAGCAAGCATGCCACTGTTGTGGTTCCTGATAGCAAACTGTCACTAGCAATCGGACGTCGTGGACAAAATGTCCGCTTGGCTGCCCACCTAACTGGTTACCGTATTGATATCAAGTCAGCCAGTGAGTACGAAGCAATGGAAGCTGAAAGTGAACAAACAGAAGAACTTTATAATCTTGATGCAGATTCTCTACTTTCGGATGGTGAAAGTTCGGCAGAAGATCTGTCAGCTGAAACTGCTGCTCCAGTTGAAGTGATCGAAGAAGATCTATCGGCCGAAGAGCTGGAATAGGGATAGCTAAGGGATACAGATTAAAAAGTAAAGGAAGGTGTTTTATGCCAAAAACAAGAAAAATACCTTTGCGAAAGTCAGTTGTTTCAGGGGAAGTTATCGATAAGCGGGATCTCCTTCGTATTGTTAAAAATAAGGAAGGAAAAGTTTTTATCGACCCGACAGGCAAACAAAACGGCCGTGGAGCCTATATTAAACTGGACAATGAAGAAGCCCAGTTAGCTAAGAAAAAGCGAGTCTTTAACCACAGTTTTTCTATGGCCGTTTCTGAGGAATTCTACGATGAATTGATTGCTTATGTAGATCACAAAGTCAAAAGAAGAGAGTTGGGCCTTGAATAAGCTAGAAAAATTAACGAACTTAGTTGGGATAGCTCAACGGGCTGGCTGTATTATCTCAGGTGAGGAACTAGTTATCAAAGCGATGCAGAAGCACCAGACTAGACTAGTTTTTCTAGCTAATGACGCTGCCCCCAATCTTGAGAAGAAAATAACTGATAAATGTCACTACTACGATATAGAATTCTCCACAGTGTTTTCAGCACTGGAATTAAGCGTTGCTATCGGCCGTTCTCGTAAGGTTTTGGCCATCACAGACGCTGGATTTGCAAAGAAAATGAGGACTCTTATGGATTAAAGAATAGGAGGACAAGATTTGTCTAAGAAAAGATTATATGAAATTGCCAAGGAACTTGGCAAACCAAGTAAAGAGGTTGTTGAAAAAGCCAAAAGCTTGGGTTTGGATGTTAAGAGCCATTCCTCAAGTTTAGAAGAGGCGGATGCCCAACGCTTGACCAGCAGTTTTACCTCATCGGCTCCCAAAAGTGTAGCCCAGCAAGCTGCTTCAACTCAACCAGCTGCAGCAAAAGCTGATGACAAAGAAACCGCTGCAGAGAAGTCAGCGCAAGCGACGACCGCACCAGAAGCTCAAAGACTTGCTACTAAAACAGCTCAGGACAAGAGCGTTTCTAAACCTGCTGCCAAGCCTAAAATCCGTAATTTCAAGGCTGAGCGTGAAGCTAGAGCAAAAGCAGAGGCAGAGCGCCGCCAAAACAAACAAAACGGCCGCAACAAAAACAATCGCCGTGATAGTCAAGACAATGAACGCCGCCGTGACAATCGTCAGGGAAATCGCGAAAATAACAATCGTCGCGATAATAATCGTAAGCAGCAAAATCAAGGGCCGCGTATCGACTTCAAAGCTAGAGCTGCTGCCTTAAAAGCTGAGCAAAATGCAGAGTACTCGCGAGAAAGCGAGAATCGATTCCGTCAGGAACAGGAAAATAAGCAGCGAGTGGCTCAACAACAAGAGCAGGCTCGTCAAAGGAGACAGGCCAAAGAGGAAGCTTCTGCAATCGTAGCTCCTCCCATTCAGGCTAGTCCAGCTCCTGCTGCTGTGACTAAGCCGGCTCCTGCCAAGGATAACCGCCGTAAGAAGGGAAATCGGCCTGATAAATCGCGCGATTTTGCTAGCGAGAATGAAGACGGACCAAAGTCAAATAAAAATAAAAAGTGGAATAATCAAAACCAAGTGAGAAATCAACGAAACAGCAACTGGAACACTAATAAGAAAAATAAAAAAGGTAAGAATAACCGCAATAACAATACGGCTCCTAAGCCAGTAACAGAGCGGAAATTCCACGAATTGCCTAAGGAACTTGAGTATACAGAAGGGATGACTGTTGCAGACATCGCTAAACGTATTAAGCGTGAACCAGCTGAAATTGTCAAGAAGCTCTTCATGATGGGCGTAATGGCTACTCAAAATCAATCTTTGGATGGTGATACTATCGAGCTACTGATGGTTGATTATGGCATCGAGCCGAAGAAAAAGATTGAAGTGGATGATGCAGATATTGAGCGTTTCTTTGTTGAAGAAGATTACCTCAATGAAGATCAGATGGTCGAACGGGCTCCTGTTGTGACTATTATGGGACACGTTGACCATGGTAAAACAACCTTGCTTGATACCCTGCGTAATTCACGTGTTGCTACAGGCGAAGCCGGTGGAATCACCCAGCATATCGGTGCTTATCAGATCGAAGCTGGTGGCAAGAAGATTACCTTCTTGGATACACCGGGACATGCTGCCTTTACTAGTATGCGGGCACGCGGTGCTTCTGTTACTGATATTACTATTTTGATTGTGGCAGCTGATGATGGTGTCATGCCGCAGACCATCGAAGCCATCAACCATTCCAAGGCTGCTGGAGTACCAATTATCGTTGCCATTAACAAGATTGATAAGCCAGGTGCCAATCCTGAGCGCGTTATTGGGGAATTAGCTGAGCATGGTGTCATTTCTACGGCTTGGGGTGGTGATTCTGAATTTGTTGAAATTTCAGCGAAATTCAATAAAAATATTGATGAACTTTTGGAAACAGTACTCCTCGTTGCTGAAATTCAAGAGCTGAAGGCTGATCCGACAGTTCGCGCTATCGGTACGGTGATCGAAGCGCGTTTGGATAAAGGAAAAGGTGCTGTTGCCACCCTTCTGGTTCAGCAAGGAACGCTACATGTGCAAGATCCGATCGTTGTTGGTAATACGTTCGGTCGAGTTCGCGCTATGGCTAATGACTTAGGCCGCCGTGTCAAGTCTGCCCTGCCTTCTACACCAGTTTCTATCACTGGTCTTAACGAAGCACCGATGGCTGGTGATCATTTCGCCGTCTATGCAGATGAAAAAGCTGCCCGTGCAGCTGGAGAAGAGCGTGCCAAGCGTGCCCTGCTTAAGCAACGTCAAGTTAATCATCGCGTTAGTCTGGAAAATCTCTTTGATACTCTTAAAGACAGTGAAGTTAAATCTGTTAATGTGATCATCAAAGCAGATGTTCAAGGATCTGTTGAAGCCCTCGCCTCGTCACTGCAAAAGATTGAAGTTGAGGGAGCTAAGGTAACGATTGTCCATTCGGCTGTCGGTGCTATCAACGAGTCGGATATTACATTGGCAGAGGCGTCTGATGCCGTCGTTATCGGATTTAATGTCCGTCCAACACCGCAGGCGCGTATGCAGGCAGAAAGTGATGAAGTTGAAATCCGTCTCCACAGCATCATCTACAAGGTAATTGAAGAAATTGAAGATGCCATGAAAGGCATGCTGGATCCTGAATATGAAGAAAGAATTATGGGAGAAGCGATCATTCGTGAAACCTTTAAAGTCTCTAAGGTTGGTACCATTGGTGGCTTTATGGTGACGAGCGGTAAAGTCACCCGCGAGTCCAGTGTGCGTGTGATTCGTGATGGTGTCGTTATTTACGATGGTAAATTAGCCAGTCTTCGTCACTTTAAGGATGATGTCAAAGAAGTTGGCAATGCCCAAGAAGGTGGTCTCATGATTGAAGGATATAATGATATCAAAGTTGATGACACCATTGAAGCCTATATCATGGAAGAAATTGAGCGCTAAGCCTCCAATCATTTAGAGAAAGGAGTGGGCACATGGCTAATTCATTTCGTACCGATCGGGTAGGTATGGAAATCAAACGTGAGGTCAATGAAGTTTTGCAAAAGAAAGTACGGGATCCCCGTGTCTCTGGTGTAACCATCACTGATGTCCAAATGCTGGGAGATTTATCTATGGCCAAGGTCTACTACACCATTATGAGTGATCTAGCTTCGGATAATCAAAAGGCCCAAACTGGTCTGGAAAAAGCCAAGGGAACCATTAAGCGGGAACTTGGTAAGAACCTCCAAATGTATAAAATCCCAGATCTAACCTTTATCAAGGATGAATCTATCGCTTATGGGAATAAGATCGATCAGATGCTGCGCGATCTGGAGAAAAAAGGTTAAGCAAAAAAGTTTTGGGATAATTTTCCACGATGGCTTGGCCTCAGCCACAAAAGCATGTAATCCACAAAATTACGCATAAAAAATGATAAACTCCCCTCGTAGTGGACGGTGAAAAAACAAAAATTTCACTAGTATCCGCATCTATGAAGGGAGTTTTTGCGGTTTAAAGCATCAAATCGGTGGAAAAACTATCCCGGCTTTTAATTTTTAAGCACTCGGTTTAGAAGAGATAAGAGCAAAAGGTTGTTTTACCAGACTAAATTGTTAATGATGTAGGTGTATCTTATCATGTAGATGATCAAATGAAAGAAATTTCCCAGCCTTGACGCCTAATATCCTTGAAAAGTTTATTAGTTGCTTCAAATCTAGCGTTTGAGTAACTTAGCTCGGGCGGGAAATCCTTTATCTTCAGGACAATTTAAACCATTGGCATTTTCATTTATCCTACGTTGGCAAGAGGTTCAGAGAAATAAACTTCTAGGCTGAGTTCTATATTGTAGCAAAAGGAAAATCAGCCAACCGCTATGCATTAAGGGGAGGATTAAAGTATGAAAACTGGCTGTTTTTTTCCTAGCCCTTCTCTTATCCAGCGGATGATTTGACCCGAGTCCCAAAATAGAAAGAGGAGGGAAATTGGTTTCTGGGAAATTGTGATTTTTATCCTATTCCTATTTTATAGATGATAGCATTGCTACCATGTGTTCTTGCTTTCCTATTTTCTCTGGGATGTTTGCGTGCCATTGGTAGGTTGTTGCTAATTTTTCTTTTTTAAACAAAAAAGTTTACAAACGTAAACAAATAGAGTATAATACATCTACAAACGTAAATAAAAATACTTTGAAGGAGGCTGATATGATTTCAAATGCAGAATGGGAAGTCCTGCGAGTTGTCTGGACAAAGGGGCAGGTCACCAGTAAACAGATTATCGCTGTTTTGGCTAGTAAGAAGGATTGGTCAGAATCTACTATCAAGACTTTGATCGGCCGTTTAGTTGACAAGGGCATTTTACTTAGTCGTCGCGAGGGACGCAGCTATCTTTATTGGACAGAAGTATCAGAAGACGATGCAAACCTAGCAAGTCTAAAAGGAGAGTTAGATAAGATTTGTGTCACCAAGCATGCAGACCTTCTGGGGAAATTGTTAGGAGAAACACCTATGACGGCGCAAGATATCAAGACGCTGCAGGATATCTTATCCGCTAAACAGGCTCTTACCGAGGTAACCTGCGACTGCACACCTGGCCAGTGCCGCTGTCATGAAACTGGCGCAGCCTAAAATGAGTAAGGAGGTATTTTTATGGTTAAAGAAACCTATGTTGTCGATGGAATGGTCTGTGCAGCCTGCGCCGCTACTATCGAAGGAGCTGTCAAAAAATTAAAAGGTATAGAAAGTTGCGCTGTTAATCTAACTACTGAAAAGATGGCAGTGACCTACGATCAGCAACAACTAGATGCTGATCGGATAGCAAAAGCGGTTGCAGATTCAGGTTACAGTGCTCATGTTTTTGATGAAAAGAAAGATGCCAGCCAAGAAGAGCGAGAGCTAAAGCGCCTTGCCGGTATGAAAGTCCGCTTGATTTGGTCTGCAATCTTTACCCTTCCTCTCTTATATATATCAATGGGAAGTATGGTTGGGATGCCCCTGCCGCAGATTTTAGATCATCACTCTCATCCGCTGGTTTTTGTTCTGATTCAGCTTCTATTAACAGTACCAGTTATGGTATTGGGCTGGCACTTTTACAGATCAGGATTTAAATCTCTGATCAAGGCCCATCCTAATATGGATAGCCTAGTTGCAGTAGCAACCAGCGCAGCCTTTCTTTACAGTCTTTACAGCACCTACCATGTGATTTTGGGACATCACCACCACATCCATCAACTCTACTTCGAGTCTGTTGCGGTTATTTTGACCCTGATTACTCTCGGAAAGTTTTTTGAAACTCTTTCTAAGGGGCGTACCTCTGAAGCCATTAAAAAACTCATGCACCTTTCGGCTAAAGAAGCCTTGGTGATCCGAGATAATCAGGAAATACTGCTACCTATTGAGGAGCTGGTAATTGGTGATCGCGTTTTAGTTAAACCGGGTGAAAAAATTCCAGTCGACGGTCAAATAGTGACTGGTCAATCCTCAATTGATGAGTCTATGCTGACGGGAGAATCTATCCCTGTTGAAAAAACTGTCGGTGATCAAGTTTATGGCGGGTCTATTAATAGCCAGGGAGCTTTAACCGTTCAGGCTGAAAAATTGGGCAAAGATACTCTGCTTTCACAGATTATTCAGTTAGTAGAAGAGGCGCAAGAAACCAAGGCACCGATTGCTAAAATTGCCGATCAGGTTTCAGGTATCTTCGTACCGATTGTTATGGGGATTGCCCTTGTAACAGGGCTAGTCTGGTTCTTTATCGGCGGAGAGTCCTTTACCTTCGCCCTGACTGTGGCTGTCAGTGTTTTAGTGATAGCCTGCCCTTGTGCCCTAGGGTTGGCCACACCAACCGCAATTATGGTTGGGACAGGTCTGGCAGCTGAACATGGAATCCTTTTCAAATCTGGTGATAGTCTTGAATTGGCACACCAAGTTGATACCATTGTTTTTGACAAGACAGGAACATTGACCCAAGGAAAACCAGAGTTGCTATCGCTTTACAGCTATACAAGTGATGTCAATCAAGCATCGTTGCTGACTGTTTTAGCAAGTTTAGAGGCCAATTCTAGCCACCCTATCAGTTCAGCAATTGTTGCTAAGGCTAAAGAAGATCACCTTCAGTTATTAGATGTAGAGCAGTTTGAGAACCTAGCTGGTTTTGGACTTAAAGGCCAAATCAATGGGCAAGAGTGGCTAGTTGGTAATAAAAATCTGATGGAGCAGGCCTCTATTGATCTCACCCCAGCTCGCTCTGATTTTGATTTGTTGACACAGCAAGGACAGACTCCAATCTACGCTGCCAGTCAAGGACAGTTAATGGGGTTATTAGGAGTGGCTGATCAGCTTAAGCCAGACAGTCAGGAAGCTTTGAGCCAGCTGAAAGAACGTGGCTTTGATCTTGTCATGTTAACAGGAGATAATGAACAAACAGCGCAAGCTATCGCTCAAAAAGCTGGACTTGACCACGTGATTAGTCAAGTGCTTCCTGATCAAAAAGCCCAAACGATCAGTGATTTACAAGCTCAAGGTAAAAAAGTCGCCATGGTCGGTGATGGGATCAATGATGCGCCAGCTTTAGCAACAGCCGATGTTGGCTTAGCTATGGGCGCTGGTACCGATATCGCCATTGAATCAGCTGATGTCGTGCTGATGAAGCCTGACTTAATGGACGTTGCTAAGGCCATGACGGTCAGTCAGGCGACTATTAAAGCCATTAAGGAAAATCTTTTTTGGGCTTTTATCTATAATATTTTAGCTATTCCCGTAGCCATGGGTGTGTTATACTTATTTGGAGGGCCACTTCTGAATCCTATGCTAGCAGGTCTTGCCATGAGCTTTAGCTCAGTTTCAGTAGTTCTCAATAGCCTTCGCTTAAAGTATCGAAGAGTATAAGACATGGGGAAACAACAATGGGGTACAATCACCAAAGCAGACATCATCAATCTGAAAAAGCTATTTTAGGCTCCTTTCTTCTAAATTTCGGCTTTGCGACTGCGGAGTTCATTTTTGGGACCCTCTTTAACTCCAGTGCTATCTTAGCAGATGCTGTTCATGATACCGGTGATGCCCTAGCTATCGGCTTATCTTGGTTATTTGAGAAGATTGCAACTAAAAGGTCTGATGATCGTTACACTCTGGGCTACGATCGATTTAGCCTTTTAGGAGCTATGATCACAGCAACTATCTTGATTGCTGGGTCTATTGCTGTCCTTGTAGAAAATATTCCCAAGCTTTTCCACCCCCCAATTGTCAATGCTCAGGGTATGCTTTGGCTGGGCATCATCGCCATTGCGGTGAATCTGGCGGCTCAAAATCTGCTCAGTCGGGGAAAGAGTGAACATGAGAGAATTTTAAGTCTGCACTTTTTAGAGGATACCTTGGGGTGGTTTGCAGTAATCCTTGTTTCTATCCTGCTCCATTTTACCGATTGGTATATTCTCGATCCGCTGTTATCACTGGCTATCTCTCTCTTCATTCTCAGCAAGGCCATCCCGCGCTTTGTTAAAAATATAGGGATTTTTCTTGAAGCATCCCCAAGAGATATAGATATGTTGACAATACGTCAGGCTATTGCGGACTTAGAGGAAGTTAAAGCCGTCCCCCAATTCAACATCTGGTCCATAGATGGTAGGCAGCATGTCGCCATGATTCATATTATCTTATCGGACCGGCAGGATGAAAAATTAGTCAAGGATAAGATCCATCACCTTCTGGAAAATTATCAGGTCGTACAATCGACTATCGAATGTGATGATAGTAGTTTTGAACATGACCATCATTGTCCACCTGATGAGATTGAATAATTATAGGTAAAAATCAAAAAATGACTATAGCCATAGCATCCTCGTTCCCTATTCCCCAAATAGCTTAAAGTCTCAAAACTTCACCATTGAATTTTTACAAGCTGTGCAAAGAGAAAAAACGACCACAGTTTGAGCTCTTACAGGAATAATGATGGAGTAGGGAGTATAATTTTCCTAAAATTTTTAGTAGTTCATCGTGAGGTTCTCTATTCTTTAGAGTGCTTAACGGTTTAGTGATCCGGCGTTAGGTTAGTGAAATTGACTAACCTAACGCAGTTAGTGGGAGAGATAGCTGAGCCTCTTTAGTGATTGGCATTTGCTTTCAAGTACGGAGCGCTTAGCTATCACCTCTCTGCCATATCTTATATATAAAGGAGTTTATCATGTCAAAAACGTATCAAGTATCAGGAATGAAATGTGATGGCTGCGCTAAAACAGTCACTGACAAACTGTCAGCAGTTAAAGGCGTCGAGTCAGCTACTGTTGATCTTGAAAAAAATCAAGTCACCATTGAAGGCAAAGCTTGGAAATGGTCACTGAAAAATGCTTTGAAAGGAACAAATTATCAATTAGGCAGTGAAATTTAATTCTCGTAGCAAATATTTGGCAAAGCCATCTTTTTCCGATAGAATGGCACTATAATCAAAAGAAATGGAGATCTTATTATGGCAGAAGTCGTAACTGATAAAACCTTTGAAGAAGAAACAGCCCAAGGCCTTGTCCTTGTAGATTTTTGGGCAACATGGTGCGGCCCTTGTCGCATGCAATCACCAATCTTGGAACAAATGTCTGAAGAGTATGATGAAGACGAATTGCGCGTCCTTAAAATGGACGTCGATGAAAATCCAGAAACAGCTCGTAAATTTGGTATCATGTCGATTCCTACCCTTCTCTTCAAAAAAGATGGTCAAGTGGTTAAACAAGTAGCAGGTGTTCATACCAAAGACCAAATCAAGCAAATTCTAGCTGAAGTAGGATAACTATAAAACAGCGTGCCCATAAGGTCCGCTGTTTTTGCTGAGTGTATAACGTAAGTGGTAAGAGTTTTTAGAATAGTAATAAATTAACCTTGATTAGAGGACAGAGTTACATCTGTTCTCTTTTTTGTTGCCGTTTCATTTAATAGTGAGTTTATAGAGGAAGGAGCAGCAGCTATGAAAGGTTTAGAACTTGTCCTAGATATTGATCAGTTGAAGATCTTTGAGGTGATTGATCATGATCATCCTGCAGTTGAAACAGAAACTAAAGGATTATCAGTGAGTTCTCAAGATCAGCTAGATCTATTTGAAACAATGGGATTGTAGGAGGAAATTATGTATGACAAGAGTTCGTGAGTTAATACAACAGCTACAAACGCTTAATCCTGAGGCAGAAGTCATTTTGACTATTGATAATGTCTTTATTCCTATGGATTATGGCAACAGTATGATTGTGGAAAGCGATAGTAATCTTAAAGCTTTTCATCTGGATGCTAATCAGCGTACGGTTTATATCAAGGGATATGAAGGTTATGACGAATGAGCATTTATGAATTGATATTAAAAGATGGTCTAAGGCAAACAAGATTTAAAAATAGTCGGTTAAAAAGTCTATCTTCAGCTGAGGAAAGAACTAAAGGCGCAATTTTCGGTTATCGCTCTAAGCAGGCTATGATTGGCGCTAAAGGACTAGTCCTGACCTCTCTTGAAGCTTTAGAGGATCATCAGATGACCTTTAGTCACTGGACCCCAAACGTTTATCGTTACGGGACATATAGTGATAAGGAAAGTCGGATTACTAAGGGACACAGCGAGGATAATTTGAGACAGATTAATACCTTTGTTGTAGACTTTGACATTCCGTCTAAGGCTGAAGCTATGACCAGCAGTGATATTCTAACGGCTGCGATTGATCTAGGCTTTATGCCAACGGCTATTTTAAAGTCAGACCATGGTTATCAAGCTTATTTTGCTCTCTCTGAGCCAGCTTATGTCACGGCCAACTCTCAGTTTAAAGTGGTCAAAGTGGCTAAGACCATTTCTCAAAATCTGAGACTGTTTTTTCAAAAAGAAGGCCTACCAGTCGATATGACGTGTAATCACTTTGGAATTGCACGAATGCCACGGAAAGACAACCTGGAGTTCTATCATAAGGCCTACACCTATTCTTTCGAGGAATGGCTCAACTGGTCTATGAAGCAATCGGATTGGCCTGTCAAACGGCCTAATCTGACAGTTATTGCAGGAACATCAGGACAGAAACAAATTGATGAGCCCTGGTATCACAAGCTAATGAATGAGTCGGTCATTAAAGGCGCTAAAGCTCGGATGGGTAGAAACAATGTATTATTTACATTGGCTTTAGCGAACTACTCATCAGGTGTCTCTCAGGACGATTGTGAGGCCGCTTTAGATCAATTTAATGACCGATTGGCCGAACCGCTCGCCTCAGAGGAAGTCCTCAAGATCATCAGAAGTGCCTACTCGGAGAAATATGAGGCGGCCAGCAGAGAATATATTTTGCTGCTGTGCAAGACTTGGGTCAATACTGATTTAACGGTAAAAGACCTCTTCATCCGTCAAGGGTGGACCAAGTTCAAAAAAAAACGCAGCCAGCGATCCCGCTCTCATTTTTATGAGTGGAAGGAAGATATTCTGGCTTACCTGAGGGAAACAACCTCAATGGATAGTCCAATCTTATACACGTCTAAGAAGACAATCCGAGAGGCTCTCAAAATTCCTGAGCGCAGTTTGGATAAAGTTTTACAACTGCTGAAGGAAGATCAGAAAGTCTTCTATACCGTCAAAGCTGGTCGTGGAGGCGGTATTAGGATTGGAGCTATTAGAACGCTCTTATTGCAGGTTCTCCAGCTGAAAAAGGAGCAACAGGAGGCTTATATGAATTATTTAGCAGACCTCTTTAGAGAAAAGAAGGGAAGGATAGCAAGAATCATGGTAGAAGCCTTGGAAAGCCTAGAACAGGCTAGACAGCTCTATTTGTTTGAGACTGATGTTGGTTAAAATTTTAAACCCGCAATCTGCCATTACATTTATATCTAGGATAGGCCATGCTTATTTTAAAAAGACAGAGTGGGGAAATTTAATTTAGCAGTTGTTAGCAGGTGCCAAAAAGGAGAATCTTATGTGCTGGATTATTTTAAATTATGAAACTGGGGATTATGTGAGGGAAAATGGAGCAATCAAGACATTTGATAGCTTGGGTTTAGCTCATCAGTATCTAGAGCGATTCCGCTTGAAACTACCAGAAGCGGTGACTAAAAAAGTTAGTGAATACGACGAGGAAAAAATTTGTTATTACAATGCCCCATTCAAATTTTTTAGGGCTAGTTAGGAGGTTTTATGGCTGAACAAGCTGTTCCCCAAACCAAAATTATAAAAGGTTACTATCTTACTGGGCTGGGGCAAGAAGCTGATGTCTATTATTTTAAGATAGCTCAGAATCATCAAGATTTTTCCCAAATTGAACCTGGTCAGGTTTGTCTGACGTTTTATCAATCTTCTGATTATTTGACGCCGCTTCCAGCTCTGATACGGGTTGATCGAATAATCAGTTCCCAAAAGGGTGTCAGCCACTTTCTCAAAGAGGAGAAACAAAAGCATTATCCTCTAATGCCAATTTTGGGAATTTATACCAAGTTTGATATTGATTCCTTTGGGTCTATTTTAGAGGCCTACCAACAGGTGAAAAAGGAAGTTCACCAGCTTGCTAAGGTAACCAAGGTTCAGCTTAGCTTACTTGATTTTATGGAGGACTAAAAATGAAAAATAGAATAGAAAAATCACTCGGACTCATTGCAGGCAGACATGATTTGCCTGTTCAAGATTATGTTTTTGGAGAGGGAGATATTACATTTCCTATCAATCCTGCCTATTTATATGATGTTGTCAGAACAAAATTAGACCATTTGGATATCAAGTCAGGTACAGGGGACCTCACAGTTTATGTAACTGGCTTAACTCCAGCATTAGTAGCGGTGATCAAGTTGGCCAGAGACAATGGCCATTATCTCACACTTATGTATCATGATCGTGATACAGACAGTTGGATTCCTGATGTTATTTTTGGGAAAGATGATAATTGAAGGAGAAGATTATGACATATAAATTGCTAGATTATGTTGGGGATCGAAGCCTAGTACTTAAAAGTATTAAGACAGCAACAGAAAAACCTCGCACACGGCAAGGGCAGGCTGCTATTAGGATGCTGAATAAAAGGTATTTTAAAAATTATAAAGGCACTTTATATTTGCCTTCTCTAAAGAGGTGAATTGGTATGAGATCACTATTACGATATCCAGGCAGTAAATGGAATCTAGCACAGAAGATTGTAGATTTACTGCCTGAACATAAGAGCTATCTGGAGCCCTATTTTGGCTCTGGAGCAGTGCTCTTTACCAAATCGGCCAGTCCTATTGAGACAGTGAATGACCTCAATGATGATGTTATCAATCTCTTTCAGGTCATTCAGTCTGATCCTGGCTCCCTTCAGGAAAAGCTGTTTTTAACGCCCTACAGTCGCAAAATCTACAACATGGCTTGGGAACAGCACCCTAAAACAGAAGTTGATCAAGCTTTTAATTTCCTTGTTCGGTCAGTTATGTCTCACGGTTTTCGTTTGAAAGAAAAGTCAGGCTGGAAAAATGACATAGTTGGCCGTGAACGTGCTTATGCCGTTAAGCATTGGACTGACTTGCCTGATTTAATTCAAGAGGTAGTTTTACGCCTAAAAAAAGTGCAGATAGAAAATAGGCCTGCTCTAGAATTGATCTCTCGGTTTAATCATCCAGAGGTTTGCATGTATATTGATCCTCCTTACGTTCTGTCAACCAGAACAAGAGAGCAATACAAGTATGAGATGTCGGATAATGACCATATAGAGCTGTTAGAACTGTTGAATCAGAGCAAGGCTCAGATCATTCTTAGCGGCTATGCCAGTGACTTGTATGACCAGTATTTATCAAACTGGCAGCGTCTGGAATTCGCAGCTACTGCAGAGCAAGGGCTGCCACGGACAGAAGTCCTCTGGATGAATTTTCAGCCAGCCCAGCAGTTAGAATTGTTTAGTTAAAGGAGAAAAAAAGATGTGGAAGAATCTGAAGGAAATGGCAGAAAAGAGGGTATAAATGGATGTTTATTTTTTAGAAAGAATGTTTGCACTGTTGTTAGTGCTTGCAAATTTATTTTTTCCTGTTGCAACTGTTGTAAGTGATGATATCAAATATTTTGTTTCTATTATTTTAGTTGATGTGCTGGCTGTTGCTTGGTTTGTATGGATGTGAGGTATCTATAATGCAAAAATTTTTAGCTTGGGATAAAGAATTTAAAGAAATCTTACCAGTTCATGGCATTGACTTTGATCGAGAAATCATTTGGACCTTGCCTTATGTTGATGACAGTGATTGTGGTATCCGCTCTTTTGATGGTATTGAACTACTGTCTTCTACAGGAATAAAAGATAGGGAAGGCAACATGATTTATGAAGGCCATATCCTAGAAAGCCGTGCCTCTGAGAATTCCTTGGATTGGAAACATTGGACTGTTTACTGGACGGATGGCTCATTTGAGTTTCGTCACTATTATGAGCCTTCTGATAAGCGTAAAAAGACAATAGAACTCTCAGATCTTCTGTGTGAGGAACATGTTGAGTTTTATGGCCTTGTTATTGTTGGCCATGCTTTTGAAAAGAAAGGAAAATAACCGTGTTAAATCATAATAGTTATGTTGTCACAGATGGCAATCACCTCTATTTCACAAACTGGTATGACGTTTTTGCGGTTGTAGCAGTAGACGATATGCCAGGAGCTGATTCTGTGGCTAAACGCTTTAACAACTTTGAGGAAGCTCAGGAAGTTGCTGACGCACTTGGTTGGCAAGTTAGAAAGGTGGAGGAATGACATGGAAAACAACGGGAATACAGCTTACGGATTTTATAGAAAAATAGGGGAAAATAAGTTTGTCTATTGGACTATTGATGATGAAGATTGGGTTACCTATTCGGGAATCATTTCTTTAAGACCTTTTAGTTCAGAAGAAGTAAAAGGATTTATGTCAACTTTTGTTGACGTCATTACGGCCTCTACTCTTGGACTTGGAGCAGGTTTTGCTCTAGTGGGCTATGACGGCTCTAGGCAACAAGAGGCAGAAGATGACTTTGACGAGTTTTATAAAGAAATCGTCCTTGAGGACAAAGAAATTGATTATAGGACATTAAAATCTCTTGTCCCTAATCTGTAATCTGGAACTGTGAAGGATAAATATGAAATTTCTAGATCTATTTTCGGGGATCGGCGGATTTAGATTAGGTATGGAAGCCGCAGGTCATACCTGCCTGGGGTTCTGTGAGATCGATAAGTTTGCCAGAGCTAGTTATAAGGCTATTTATGATACGAAAGGAGAAATAGAGTTACATGACATCAGAAGAGTGTCAGATGACATTATTCAAGGACTCAGAGGTGTGGACATTGTCTGTGGCGGATTTCCGTGCCAGGCTTTCAGCCTTGCGGGAAACCGACGAGGTTTTGAAGATACACGAGGAACTCTCTTCTTTGAAATTGCAAGGTTCGCATCTCTTCTCAGACCTCAATATCTATTCCTTGAGAACGTCCGAGGGCTCCTCTCCCATGACCGAGGCCTTACATTTGAGACCATGCTCAGAACCTTGGACCAACTGGGGTATGATGTGGAATGGCAAGTGCTTAACAGCGCCCATTTCGGTGTCCCCCAAGATAGACGCCGGATCTACATTATCGGACATCTTAGAGGAGCAGGTACCCGACCAATATTTCCTCTCGGAGACAGCGACACAGAAGCTCAAAAATTTCAAGGACAAGAAGCTGTTACCAATACTCTCAACGCCAGATACTACGAAGCCCAACGTAACGGATCGTACATTGTTGAAGGTCAACAGCCGCAGGTCATTGGTAACATCCATCCCTCTGGCCGAGGAATGAATGGCAAGGTTTATCAAACGAATGGCTTAGCTCCCACAATCACTACAAACAAAGGAGAAGGCGTCAAGATCATTCAACGCAGCCATGGCTATAACAAAGGCGGTGACCATGATTTGGCCCCAACCTTAACCAGTAACAGTTACCAGGAAAATAATTATCTTAAGATCTATGATTTACATAATCAATCAGAAAAAGAGATGATTGGGACTTTAACGGCTAATGGTCATTCTGGGTCAACGTCTGTAGGAACCTTTGGCATAGAGCAAGGGGCAAGGATTCGTAAGCTAACACCTCGAGAATGTTGGCGCCTGCAGGGTTTTCCTGATTGGGCTTTTGATAGGGCTCAAGCGGTCAACTCTAATTCTCAGCTGTATAAGCAAGCAGGGAACAGCGTAACTGTTCCTGTGATCCAAGCGATTGCAGAGCGATTAGTGTAGAAAGGAAAAACAAATGAAAGATAATCCAACACGCAATGAAAGACGAGAAAAGAAGGAAATTGATAAAGCGGAACTCATTTTACAACTAATTTTCGTAGTGGTAGTTTCATTTTTTCTTTCTCCTGTTGTTAAAGAAGCAGGAAAGGCAGCTAATCATATTATGAGGTCAATTTTCGGGGGGTGATGGAAAATGATTTATCTTTATTTGATTAATCCAAAGTTAAAAGGCAAAGGGACAATCCTCCAATATATTTATACCGCTGTCTGGTACGTAGCGTCTTTATTTTTATATAAATATTTAATGTCTATTTTAGACGAAAATATTGTTACACTTTGTTTTTCTTTAGCTTTCTTCTTTGAGGTTATCATTACATTTCTTGCTTTTTGGTTCATAGTCGGAGAAGCTATAAGCTCAAATAGCAAGAATTTCACAAGCGAAGGAATCCCAGACAGGGATATACATAAAGGAGCTTTATCTATGACTAAAAGAAAAATTAATGACCAGCTGGCCCTAGCTTTTAACCAACCAGAGCGTAAGTATAGGCATGTATTTACACGAACATTTTATAAAAGAACCGGGTGGCGGTATTCTATGAAACAAACCAAGTTGGTTCTGGACATTGATGAGTATGGCATAACATTTGATAATATTTCAATAGCTATAAATAAACCTAAGAATGATTACTTTTCAGCTATCTATGAAGGTATGGAAAAGATTGTGGTTGATAGGCGCAAATTTCTTATTAAGGTAACCATGGGGAACTTAGAAGGATTTTCTCAGAAGCTGATTGATTTAAAACAATTAGATGGGGATCTCTGGAGTAACTATTGTGTTATTCAGTGGACCTTAGAAAAGTTTGCTAAGGCTAAGCTGGAATATAACTCTATTGATGATTATAAAGAGGAAGGTTAATTGACATGAACTCATCTAAAAAAATCTGGCTAATCTTTTTGGCTGTTATTATTATTGTTCTAAGCGGTATTAAAGTTGGTATCTCAGCTTTTGTCAAAGACTATGATAAGCATTTGTCAGCTGCCGTGTATCAAAAGACGGTGGTCGATCAGGATGTTAATCTAGTGTTCTATAAGCCTGGCTGTCCATATTGTCGTGCTGGAAAACAAGCAGTTATCAAAGCTGCCGAAGATAGTCCTTATCCAACTTATTATATAGATGTTGAATCTGAATCTGGTAAGGAACTTGTTAATTATTATGGAGTCAGAAAGGCTGCTACTGTCATTAAGGTCCGAAAGGGAACTTCTCAATCGTTCATTTATGCTAAAAATGGTAGAGGAAAAGAAAAGATGGCAGATTCTAATCAAATAAAGGAGGCTTTTGATGATGGAAAATAATCAAAATAAAAAGATTAATTGGTATTGGGTTATCAGAACTTATGTAATAGTAGCCGTTATTGTTTTTATAGTGACTAGTCTCTATATGGCTTTTATGATCTATAAGGATAAGGATCCTTATAACCGCATTACGACAACTCGAGTTTATCAAATCAAAGCAACAGCCACTGAAAAGGTTTATAACAAATCCTTTAGTAATAAAGAACGCTATCAGGTTGTTATCTCAAAAATTTATAATTCTAGTTCTAATGAATATGCATTTGAGCTTGACCCTTTCAAAGGTGATCAGATTGATGATCTATCTGCAAAGTTACTGAAAGAAAAGCAGGCAGATAGTATTGCTGTTTCTAAAGAGATGTATGATCGTATTGTTGATTATACAAATGAGGACTCAAAAGACTTTGTGACTTATAGCCCAAAAGAAGGGTTACGTCCTTATCATGGTCATGTTGATATAAGACATACGCCTACTTTTTTAGGAACTCTTTTAAATTCTCAGTTTTATTGGGAACATAAACTAGAATTATCAGGGATTACTCTAGTATTGTCAACTGTTTTAATGTTAATGGCTTATACAGTGAAAGTACAGTACGAGAAAAAGTATGGGATTTTAGATCAATTAAAGGAGGGATTAAATGATTATTATAGTTGAATGGATTGCTAAACTCGTCGAATGGCTTTTGGATTTGTTGAATCATGTGACTAATTGGTTTGGGAACTTTCTTCAAGCTCCTTGGTGGTTTGATCTTATTCTGGGAGTGACGTTACTAGGAGTTACAGCCATCGAAATATCCCAAAGGGGTAACCGCTCATGATTAATTTTCTTTTTCATAATACGTTTGATTTACTGTTATTGGCCTGTTATTTGCTGCCAATCTGTCGAGTCAGTTACTATTGGAATGATGAGGAAAGAAATAAAATTCTTAGTCCCATTTTAGTTATTATCTTGATGATTTTTCAGCGGTTATTGGGCACAAAGTTTCAGGGATTTACCTGGGACTTTTTTAGAAAAAAATGACGCTGAACTGTCGGTAAATTTGTTAAAAAATGATTATCCCTTAAACTCTTATTATCTTAAACAGAAAGGACTGTAACCTATGGATAGTCTCAAAAAGGTCCGTAACCGTCTGAATGAATCCCCATTTCTTCAGACGGTTCTCTGGCCTTTTACATGGTATAAACGCAATAAAGTCAGGCGTAAACTTGTCAATGTTTTGGTTCTTTTATCGGTCATCTCATACCTGGTAGTTGGCTCTTATTTCTCACCAAATAAGCAGAAATATTCAGATGCCCAGTTGGCCACCGAACAAACTTTCCAGAATAATTCTGGCAGTATTAAGATGACGTCTCAAACTTATGATAAGAAGAAAGGAGCCATTGTTCTCCAGTTTGAAACATCAGATAAAACAACGGATGTGGACTTGGGTATTGCTTCAGATAATCTCTCTTGGAAGATGTACGCCAAGAATCCATCTGAAGCGATGCAGATGGAAGTTGTGCCAATTATTGATAATAAAATTTCAGTGATTATCACAGGTGTTCCTAAAAATTTTGAGGCAATTGCGATCGATATTACTAACCATTCGGTTGATACTTCTGAAATCAATGTTGACTTGAGCGATTCGTCATCGTCCTCTTCATTTGCTTCAAATCAGAGTCAGAAATCCTCTTCGAATGACAATATTGTTGAGTTCTATGTAACGACTCAAGGACCAAAATTGAAGCCCAAATCGATTGCTGAAACATCTCGAGAAGCCTTCACTTTATCAGAGCTAGATAAGGAAGTGACCTTCCAAAAAGGGCAGCTAAAATCTCTCAATCGATCCATTGATCAGCTGAATAAAGTTATCTCAGATGACGGTTCTAAGATTGAACATTTGAACAAAGATGCTAAGTATCTAACGGGGCAAGACTTGGAAGATAATCAATCTAATGTTGAGAAAATCCAAGATGATATTGACTCGAAAAATACAACGATTGAAGAGGCAAATACCAATATCGAAACGATACAGGCTAAGTTGAAATCGTTAGCTGCGAAAAAAGAAGCCGTTAAAAATGGCACCTTTGAATTTGCCAGTCCCGTTCAATCGGTTCATCTGAATAAATAGAGAAAGGAGATTTTAATGTTTCAATTATTTAAAAATTACCGTAAAGAAAGTACAGCATTGACAGCCGTTGTATTTTTAAATTGGGTCATAGGCTTTGTGGATAAATGGCTGTTTCGATTGGTGGCGATAGTTTTCTTAGGAATGTTGTTTAGCTTTTGGGCTCATACATGGTTCCCTGAAAAAACATTAGTAACTTTAGTGAAAATGAGCATGAGTATAACGCCAGTCTTTTTAATGTTGATCATTGCTTTTTATCTTATCGAATCTTTTTTAAAGGAGTGGTTTTCTATCACTCAAGTTTTAAGTTCCACGATTTATTTCATGATGAAATTTGTAATCCTAATGGCTTCTTTAAGACTATCACCAAGCGAACAATTGTTGGTTTCTATGTTAGAAGTGTGGCTCATTTTTGGTGTGATTCATCTTCTTATTAAGTTCTTGAGCCCCAAAATTTTCCAAGCTTATCTCTTTAAAAAAGTTTTGAATAGATCGTACTTGGGGATACGAAAATCAACCGATTCAAATATTCCTGAGACAAATATTTTTAAAGATGCGGCTATTGAAAATATTGACGATCGTCTGCGAACGATTTCTAAACATGCCATCAAAAATGATTATCAGAAATTTGTCGAATGTAGCTTCCTGTTAAAGAAGGAGTCGACAAAGATTGTCGGAGTTTATAATATTCTAAGTCATCAAAAATTTAGAAAATTTGAAAAAGATAATCTTATACTAACCCCAATTTTTTATGTTTATCCTTTTGAAAAAGATGAGTTAAATTACAAACTTTTATCTTTATCCCTCTCGGAATATGAAAAAGCAGACGTTAATCCAGAATGGCGATTAAACTCTATCGGTCTGGCAAAAATAAATGGTAGAAAGTGAGAAACAAAATGGCAATGAAAAATTTAACTAAGCTGGATAAAGATTATGCAGCACAAGCAGAAAAATTGAAGGCGATTGAGGCCGAACGCAAGAAAGCAGAAGAAGCTTATCTGCTAGATTTAGGAAAAATTTATTTTCAAATTCGCAAGAAAAAGGAGAAATCAATTGACTTGGTTTCGGTCCATTCTGAGCTAAAAAATGAATTACAAACTCTCAAAAATGAGGAGAAAGAAAAGCGGCAGGCGACTCAAAATGAGCCCGAAAGTTGACGACCTCTTCAGCTGAAAATGGGCGGAATCTTAAAAAAGGATTTGGCCTCTTTTCGTCAACAGCTGTGCTAAAATTGTGGCAGTTTTCACCCAAAAATGGCCAAAAAATCTTAGTGTTGATTGTATGTTATTTGAAAATTGCCTGTCATTTTAGTATGCCGTTGGTATGCAAAAAGGCCGAAATGACCTAGTGTTGTTAGTATGCGATAGCAGAGAAAGTTACCGGTACGGGAAACCCCGTCACTGACGGGTCCACACGGAACGTGGGGACAGTTTCCCTTATGCTCTTTTCTGACTCTGAGACCTCTAAAAAGGCCTTAGCCTTGGAGGAAAGTCTCAGACAAAGGAAAACCGCACAAACAGAAATTTTATATTTCGTTGTGGTGCGAGTCTGAGTTTTCTTTTTTGCTTCTTTTGGCTTTTTCTCCGTAAAAAGAAAAAAGAAGGGCGGCCGTTTTTGGGCCGCCTAAAAACTTTTCTTTGTTAGGGAATTGACTCAAAAGTTATTATCCCTTATGATGAGTTTGAAAAAAAATAGAGGGGATAAATTTATGGCAAAAACAAAGAAAAATAGAGTTGAAATTTCTGGCCTATCTGATAGTGAGCTAAAGTATTTAAAAGCACTGGCCGGAAAAGAAAAGGCTTCGTCATTTAATCAGTTTCTTCTAAAAATGTGTCGAGATAAAATTCATCAGGGCCAGTTCAATCGGGCAGAACATTTGTACTTGGCTCACCTAACTCAGATGGCAGAAACGACAGCTTTCCTCAAACAACAATGGACCAAAAAACAAGAACAGCTGAATCAAATGAATGAGCGGCTGAAAAAAATTAATGGACATATTTCTCGTTGGCTAGAGTATGAAGGTATGATTGAACCTCTGGCCACTGAGCAACGTCAAAAACGGGAAGAAGCGCTCTTAATGTCAGGTGAGTTTGAGGCCCTGCAAGAATTATTGCTGGAGGATCATCATGAGTAAAGATATTAAAGTTAGAAATGTTTCGGATGCTGTTTATGAGCAGTTGAAAAAAATTTCAGAGACTTATCAGTACCCATCCTTTAATCAATTTATGTTGAGCCAATGTCAGATGATAGTTGCTAACGATGGACTCAATTATTATGATAATCAGTTTGCGACAGAGCTAACTGAGATTAAAGATCAACAGAAAGTTTTAGTTGAAACACTGGTCAAAGAAGATATTACAGAAGCGGCTATTTTAGCACAGCTTGATGTAACAGAAAATTTAGTTTCTGATTGGTTGGCATTTATGGATGATGTGGGTGCTTTAGCTGCAGAAAGAAGGGCAGGTGGCGGAATTTGAAAAAAGGGAAAATTGCTTTTATTGTACTGATCATTGTGGTAATTATTTTAATTCAGCCACAAAATCGTCAATGGCTTTATGATTGGTTCACTCACCAATCCATCCCGAAGCAGTTAGGATTTGATTAGCTGGTAGGAAAAAATTTTGATAGGAGTAAAGATGGATAATCACAAAAAAGAAATACGTGTCGGCGTCTACATGACGCCTGACATTGAAGAAAAACTAACCGCTTTGATGCGGTATCGCTATGGCAAGGAAACCATCAGAAAAAAAGGCGTCACGATAAAAGATTGTATCTCGCTCTGTTATGATTTACTCATCGAAAATAATTTGGAAGAGACGCCGTTTGATGGTCGTGTTCAGGAGTTAAAAGGGAAGAAAACGGCAGCTGAAAAAATTGAAAGTCGGCTCAAACAGATGCAGCGGCAACAAGATGAATTGTTATATATTAGCTTAGCCAATTTTCAGCTGGGCCAGCATGGTCCTAATTGGGATCCGTTTGATTTGGCAAGTCGGAATTCGGGACGTGATCCCAAACAAAGAGACTTATTTGTGCAAATAGATGAGTTAATAAAAGCAGATGTGTCCAAATCTCAGACCGCCAATCAGTTCCATCAGTAGTAGGAGGTCACCATGACAAAAAGTCAAGAACTTTATCACCAATTAATCCACTATGATTTTACAGGGTATATTGATCCTTTTGAAAATTTAGGAACCTTTGATAAGGTTAATCGATCATTTAAGGAACCAGTAGACCAATTGGTTAATCCTTATACTAAAAAGCCCTATTCACACTATTGGCAAACAATTATTTCTGCCATGCGTGAGCTCTACTCCAATTATCAAAAAGCACTCCATGAAGAAAATTTGGCAGATGAAAGAGCTGAGACCACGCATTACTATTTAACGACAGAGGAAGAGAAAAAAGCTTTTGAAAAGAAAGTCACAACCTACTTGAGTTTGGGCTTCAATTTTTCTCAAGTTGCTGAAAAAGTCAATCGGGCTTCTGCCAGTTTACGAGAAAATTTTAAGCGTAGCGAGTTGATTGCTTACCAGACCCCATGCTTTTTTAATAAAGAAGATTTATCAGATGGTTTTATTTCCCATCACTGTCAATTGCCACTGACGGGTGGAGTTAGAAAGGGGTCATGATGCCGTTATCATTTTGGGGATTTTTGGCCTTGTTTCTGATGAATTTTCAGGTGGTCTTAGGTCTGGCCGATAAGCTGAAAGGGATTCGTCCGATTGCTTACTGGATCATTGTCTTGGCGACTGGCCTTTGTTATTTTTTGGCGGGCGGTCTCTACTTGGCTGATAGCTTAGTAGGGGAACAGCACCACCAAAAAATTTATATCCTCTTTGCTTATGTTTTCCTAGTAATCGTCTCTAATTATATTGTGATCTGTTTACAGGAATTAAGAAAAGGCGGTGAGAATGATGAATAACCAAAGCCCAAGCATTACATTTATGCTGCAATATACGGAAGCTAATGCCCGCTACGTTGATTATACTAACCGTGACGAAGCTGTAGAGATTGATAATGATATTGTTCTTGATCAAACGACACAGGCCGTAGAAGGGCTGTCAGAGGCTCAAATGGCTGCGATTCATGCAGCCGTTCCTGAACAAGGCTTGGATTTTGAAAGCTACATCAATTATATGAATCGCTCTTATGCTACTGAAAATCAGAATGATGAAGTGACGGCCATCTTTACCCAAGATGTTAATTATTTGGCCAGAGATCAGGTTGATCACTTAAAGGCGGATCTAACGGAATCTTATGAACATGGCTGTTTGCTGTGGCAAGGTGTTATCTCTTTTGATAATGCCTTTTTAGCTAAAGAGGGGCTCTATGATATTGAGACAGGCAAGGTTGATCAACAAGCTATAAAAAATGCTGTTCGTGAAGCCATGCCTGGTGTCATCGCTAAGGAAGGATTGGATGACAGTGCCTTTTGGTGGGGAAATATCCACTTAAATACCGAACATGTCCATGTGCATTTTGGACTGGCTGAAAAAAATTCAGCTAGGGATCGAATTTTCTACCAGCCAAGAAGACGATGGGAGTATCGAGGCAACTTTTCCCAGAAGACGATTAAACAACTTAAAAGTCAAGTCTTTCACGGTTTGCTGAGTGAACGCACTAAAGAGCAGCACCTGCGCCAGGAACAAATTTTAGCCAATTTAAAAACGGATCTCATCCAAGAGGTTTTTAAGCCCGAAAAAATTACTCAGGCGGTTGAGAAAAATTTTTTGGAGCAGGCTTTTAACCACTTACCCTCAGGAAAAAAGTGGCGATATGGCTCTAACGCTAAAGATTTTGCGGTTAGTAAATTCTTTTTGGATAAGTATATTGACTCTTACTTGGCTAATGAGGGAAAGTCTGTCTACGAAGCCTGGCAGTCTGAGACCAAGGCCTTTTTAGAGCTCTATCAGGCCAGCTATACGGCTGCAGAAGGAACCCACTACGAGGCTTTTCGGAAGGTTACTGGTGAGGAGCATCGAAGAAATGTGATTAGTCAGGGATATCAGCTGGAAAAATTTCTTCAGAAGCGGGAACTGGAACTCAGAGAGCGGCTGGGCAATCGGATATTGAAGCAGTTTAAGCAGGAAGCCCCACAGTTTTCCGAGTCCTTAGACTCAAACCTGAAGCATTTCTCTCAACACAATCAGGAAAGTATTTTACAACAGGCGCCTTCTGCTAGATTGTTACGAACAGCAGAAGGCTGGCAGGCTAGAGGATATGAAATTCCTAAAGGGACCAAGGCTATTCAGGTTCAAAAACCTGTTTATGAGCACTATGATCAATCGGGACAGGGTCAAGGCAAGGTCCTTGGCTTTGAGTCTCATCCTTACTACGATGTTAGTCAGGTGAGGCAAAATCTGGCTGAGAAAAAAATGACGCTCAATGACCTGAATGTTTTTAGTGAGGAAGATCTCAGCCGTTTAATTGATGCGGCCAATCAAAAAGACGGTAAAAACGAAAAAGAAAGCAAGGAGCTTGGTCTCTTTCGCTATGCACTGAGGCTGAGAAGTTATCAAGAAGAACAAGCCAGCCTACTGGTGACACAGCGTCTCCTAGGACAAATTGAGCCAACACGGCAGAACCAAGCTTACTTAGCCTTTAAACAAAAAGAAGTAGCGGAACGATTGGAACTTACTCAGCTAGCCTTGACCCCTAGTTATCAGTTGAAAGATAAGGATAAAATCAGAAAAGCAGATTTATCAGAAACTTATGCCAAAAGTCGGCAGTTTCCACTTGAGAAGGCAACCGCAGAAGGCATCAAGAAGCCTGTTACTCGACTTCAAAAGGAGTTGGATCTCGTGAGACGGACGCATGATCAATCGCTGATCAGTATAGCTTCTGGTCAAAATATGGATCGACAAGCTTATCAAAAGCAATTAGAAACCCATTTAGCTGTCTTTAAAACCAAGTATAAAATTCATACGAATAATGAGACCATGAAACAGCTGGCTGATGAGCAGCTGAAACGGCCTTATCGTCAAGAGAATGCCCGCTATTTTAAAGTCTTGATGGGCTATTACGATCAATTATCCGAACCGAAAAAAGAAGTGACCCCAGTTGAAAATCAAAGTCAAGGTCTTTACCAGATGGTGTCTCGTCAGCTGAACCAACAGAAGGCTCAGAAGCGGGAGCAGCTGCATAGTCGGCAGGGGTTTAGGGCTACCAGTCAATTTATGTCTGGTTTGTCTAAGTCTCTGAAATCGGCGGCCAGACAGGAAGAGCAAGCATACCGTAATAAGCGAAGAAGTGATGACCGTGAAGAAGAAGAAACCCGAAGTTTTTAGCAGATCTCTAATAAAAATAAGTATAAAAATATGAGTTTAAATATTGACAAATATATAAAAATGTATTAAAATATTTATATAAAATAAAAAGAGGTAGCTAAAATGAGAGGTGAATAAAATGGAAATGAAAAATCAAAAAATTGAGGAACTGATCAAGGAAGTTGGCTTAATGGAATGGAAAAAAACTAAAAGAGAAATTAAGCAATACTTGATTTTGGAATTTGAGATTCTTTATCCTTCTAGAAATATTCTTGAGCAGATTGAATTGTTTGCAAAAGATATTATTCAATTTTGTTCCAATCTTGTTGAGATGTCTGATAATACAGACTTTGAAAAACTAGTCGCTAAATTAGATCAGTTAGAATCTGTAGGCCCTTATAAATACGCCCTTTTCACTGTGAGTTCGGCTTTACTAGATTTTCTTGGGGAATGGCGAAAAAAAGAAGTCAAAAAGCTACATAAACAGCTTAATGACTTGATGAAATAGTAGAAAAAGTGTTGACATACCACGCATTGCGTGGTATAATAAGTATGTAAGATAAAGGAGGAACAACAATATGGAAGCAGAAGAATTAAGGGCGATGGCGAAGGAAATCGCAGAAAATATCAATTTTGACGGTATGATATTTTATGTCTTAGAAAATGGAGATTACGGTGTCACCCAACAAGGAAGCGCCTATTGGCCAGTTAGAAAGGTTTGGGAGATTGGTCTGGATAAGTGGATTTGGAGAGAAAGTCTTGACGAGGCTGGAATTACTGAGGATGGCATCAACGATGTTTCTGATACTTTGATCGACTACATCGAGGATGACCTTCAATGGGCGAATTTGGAATCTCTTATTGAACAAAATTAGTGGGGCTTTCGCCCCTGCTGCTGGGAGGATGACATGCGTAAATTGGAGCTATTAGGACTAAAATTTGGAAGGCTCACTGTTATTAAGAAAGTTAAGAGTCCAGAAAAAGACTCACATTGGTTGTGCCAATGTGAGTGTGGGAAGATAGTTGAGGTGAGAGGAACTGCCATTAAAAACGGAAAGACACAATCTTGCGGTTGTCTAGCTAAAGAAACAGCAAGACAGCTAGTAGGAAAAGGCACGCTAAAGGAAAGAGCCTCGGAAGGATACGACCAGAAGCGTGTTGAGGGTGTTGCTACTTTTTTGATAAACGAAAAAGTCCAAAAAAATAATAAAACTGGCTATAATGGTGTCCAAGCCTATCATCTTGCAGATGGACGAGTGAGATATATGGCTTATCTAACGGTTGGAAAAAAACGTTATAGCAAAAAGGGTTTCAAAAAAGCTATAGAAGCCTACAAATATCGACTTGAACTAGTTGATAAATATGTACCAAGAGGAGAACAAAGATGAAATTTAAGCTGTTTAAACAGCTATATAGCGAAGCATTGGAGGAAGGCATTACTCTGGAGCTTTACATAGCTGAACGTGGTTGGCAAAAGTGGATGGATGACTATAATCCACAGGAAGTTGCTGATATGTTGACTAAGATTTACACTTTGGCCAACAACTCATTAAAAGACACTCGTAATATGTCAAGAGCTGAATTCTCAAGAGAGTATTCCATCCCCATAAGGACATTAGAGGATTGGGATTTAGGTAAGAGAATACCGCCAGTCTATATAAAACTTCTACTTGATTTTGCTCAATTTAATAATTATTAAATTAAGTATCATACAGAAAAAAGGCCTTTCTTTTATAGAGGGCCTTTTTGCTATTTTTATTTAAATACCTTTGTGTTCTGAGAAAAATTTTGTCCGTGAACTGTCGGTAAATTTAAAAAATTTGCATTATCCCTTATCCTGTCTCCAATTCTAAAGAAAAGGAGACGTATTTATGTTTTTATTTCCAAGTGTTGTGGAAAGCGACTTTGATTTCTCAGCTGATTGGCTAGTCGTTGCGATGGATGATACCAGTAAGATTATCACTTTTGATGGGACTGGCCAGAATCAGGATTTATCTATGACCCTATCATACGAAAATCCTTTGGATTATAGGTCCTTTAGTATTGGTGATCTGATCAATTTTCCTAGGGAAACATTTGTGGATATAGACGGTCCGCTAGTGCAGTAGGGAGGTAAAGTCATGGCAAATTTAAGTCGCAAAGAGCAGCGAGACTTAGCTAGGTCTCGGGATATTGTAGAAGTGGCTGAAAGTCTGGGAATGGATCTTATCCGATCTAGTAGTCAATATCGCTGGAAAGACCATGATAGCTTAGTTATCAGTCCTAAACAAGGCCTTTGGAATTGGCATAGCCGTCAGGTTGGCGGGGATGTTATCTCTTTAGTTGAGACCATTAAAGAAGTCAACTATAATCAAGCAGTTGAGTTTCTAAATACAGGAAATTTCACCCAACAAGATTATAATCAGCCACAGGAAAAAGAGGATTTTGATTATTACCTCCAGCGTTATGAGAAACCTCTTGAAGAAGGCCGTCGCTATTTACAAGAGCAGCGAGGCTTATCAGCTGAAACCATTGATTTTTTCAACCGTCAAGGTGTTTTAGCTCAGGCAAATATTTTGAGAAATGACCAGATTGAACCAGGTCTGGTTTTCAAAAGTTTTGATAGTTCTGGGAAATTAGTCGGCGCCTCTTTGCAAGGAATCCGTCAGAATTTTGAAAAGTATCCTAAAAAAGGTTATTTAAAAGAAGTTATGAAAAATTCTGATGGTCTCTCTAATTTCCATGTAGATATTGGCCAGCCTCAGCGCTTGCTCTTTATGGAAGCACCTATTGATTTGATGTCCTACTATGAGCTGCACAGGGATACACTTCAGAATGTTCGTTTAATTTCAATGGAAGGCCTTAAAGAAGGGGTCATCAGTCGTTATGCAGCTGAATTAGCAGCTCAAGACAATAATAATTTAGAGTGGTTTCAATCCCGAACCCCTGAACAGTTACATGATTTTCTTGATAATAGTATCAAAAGCCATACTATTGATCGTGTCATCAGGGATAACCAAATGATTACTCTAGCTGTAGATAATGATGAGGCTGGCCGCCATCTAGTTTCTAAGCTCCAACAAAAAGGAATTCCGCTTACTGTAGATGTCCCTATAATCGGGGCTGAGGATCAAATTAAGCAGGATTGGAATGATGCCTTAAAAGAAGGCATTGATCCAGAAGCTAAAGGGTATCATCTCTATGGCTTGCAGGCTAAAGATGATGGCTTTGAAAAAGTCTATTCGGGTTACTACACTTCTGATGTAGCTCAAGCCAAATTAGAAGAAGCTTTAGGAGCAGGTGAGTTGATGATTGCGACAGAGAGATACGAGCAGTTGAAGAATCTTCCTGATACAGCTTCAGAATGGAAGCAATATCCAAAACTTCAGTTTTCAGATGGGGATATTCCAAATTCTTTGACAAATGATCGTTCCTCGAATCTTTTTACAGAAGCACAAAAAGACCATAATCAATCTTCTGGAATCAATTTTTTAAATCAGGTTGACCAAAACTCTGTAACTGTTCCACGACTTATTCTCAGACAAGATTTGCTATACAGTGATTATTGGCATGTTTATCAAAGTGACGGCAATCTTGAATTTTATTTGTTTGAAGATGGTCAATTTGGTTATCGTGACTACGGTTCTCTCAGTCCAAAAGAAGACAAAATTGTTTTTAAATTCCATTCTGGCCCAGGGACAACTGATTTTCTGGTAACCCAAATGGGATATGAAGACTCTTTAAAATACATTGTTGGTGAAGATTGGGAATACCTTTTGGATACCGATAAAGCATCATTGAGAGAAAATTATGTTTTTAAAGATCTGGAGAATTTCTTACAAGAATCGAATGGTTTTGAATTGGATTACTGGACTTTCGATAGCAATTTAAAGGAAGATGAGATTATTCAAAGATTGAACAGTGAGAGATTGAAAATGAGGGAAATGATTTCTTCTTCTGTCCCAATACAACAAGAAAAAGCCCTTGAGAATAATACTCAAGAGCCTTCAGTTAACGATGCGGGCGAATTTCATCGCACTTCCGATTATTCAGGAGACTTGTCTCCTAGGACAGCATCGCAGCCTGTTGAGGATTATCCTCAACCTGATTTTCCTGCCATCGCTCAGTTACAGTTTACCACTAACGGAGCGGACGTGTCAACTAGAAAATCAGGTTATCATCCTATTGAAGCTAAAGAATTACGGCGTCTGAATCGGTTTGCTCCAACACTCCAGACCACTGCTCAATGGTATTTAAGAGAACTGGCCGACAGTAAGATTTCCTATGTGTTTGCTGACGAGACGGGGAACAAAGAAGTTGTCCAAATGAATTTCCAGAAGAAAAATTTTGCGCATTTAGCGGGCATTTCTCCAGTTGGCAGGACTATGGAAGAGGCACTAGAAGACTTTGCTTACGGTAGAGGAAACTATGATAATATCTTGTTGTCTAATGCGAGTCGAGACAAGATGAAAGTATTGCCTTTGCTGCCTGAAATTACTGAAACTGGAACCTTTATTTTTAATGACTTATCAGAAGTAGAAAAACTTCACAACATTGATATGTCCAAAGCCATTAACCCAGAAGATAGTGATTTACTGATTCTATTTAGGGATACCGAGCAAGAAGGCTTAATTCCTGCCTCTTTGATGAGGATTAAAGGAGAGTTAAGCACGAACCTAGAAGGACTTGATAAACAAGTTGTTTTAGGGATTTATCGTGAGCGTGGCGGAGAAATTGAACAGCTATCTGTCAATGAAAAATATATTCAAGACGGCGGTCAAGATATGCTGAGGGTGCTCAAAAATAAACAGTTTGAGGAAATAGGAAAATCTCCTGCTCTGACTACTGAAGTTCCACCTGAATTTAATGTGGTTCCCCCCGCCTCTACAAAAAGTCTGTCGCAGCGTGCGGCTGAAATAATGGAAGAAGACCGCCTAAAGGCTGAGCAGAAAGCCTCAGTTTCTTCAGATGAAAAAAACTTTGACCCTGGTAAGGCAAGCGCTGAAGAATTGAGCGCTCATGCTTTGGACCAGATTAGAAAGTATTCTGCTGATCCACAAGCGATGAAGGACTATTTGGACTTTATGAGCCATTTTCCTACCATGTCTCCGAGAAATGCTGCCCTAGTGCAGGAACAATGGCCAGGAGCTCAAGCAGTAGCCACCTTTAATCAGTGGCAGGCAATGGGGGAAAAACTAGGCATTAAATCAGCCGATGTCTATCACTCAACCCGAACCTTTATCAATAAAAAGACGGGAGAAACCGTCACAAAGACCTATGATCAGCTATCGGTTAAGGCAGGAGAAAAATCACAGATCACTTTGCTGCGGCCAGTCATGGTTGATATGATTCCTGTTTTGGATGCGGCTGGAAAGCCTGTCAAAAACGAGCACGGTCGGACCAAGTATAAGCCTCGGTCAGAAGCCTCTGCCGCTGAAAAAGCCAAGATTAAGTCCAAAGAGTTACCTGTCAAAGAGTTTATGAGCGGGAAATTTACGACTTATAAGGTTTTTGAACTCTCACAAACTACTTTAAAGCCTGAAAACTATCCTAAGGCTATGCCCAACCGTCACTTTGATTTTGATGTGGATAAAGTCCAAACAGATAAGGTTTTAAAAGGCTTGTGTGACTACGGTAAAAAAATAGGAGTTGGTATGCAGTTTGATAAGTCTCACCAGCTGGGAAATGCTAAAGGGGCTTATTTCCGTGACCAGCAAATGATTTTAATCAATCCTGAAAATACGCCAGGAGAACAAATTACAACCAGCATCCATGAGTTAGCTCATGCGACCTTGCATAATCCCAAGTTTATGAATAAGGGAGATATTGACTTATCAAGGAGTCATAAAGAGCTGGAAGCAGAGATGACCGCTTATATTGTCTCTAAACATTTTGGCTTAGATACCAGTGAAGAGGCCATCCCTTATATGGCCAATTGGACCGATAATCTGACTAAAATGAGTGATCAGGAATTGGATTACTCCATGAAGCGGGTGCACAAAGCAGCGGATCAAGTGGTGAAATGTGTAGAAAAGCAAACCAATCCCCAGCTCCCCAGAACAAGGGACAGAGGGCTGTCACCAAGTCCAAAACCGACTGTCCCTAATGCTTTAAATCCTTGAGGAAGAGTCTCACCATGCGTGAGGCTTTTTTTCATGTCCGTGAACTGTCGGTAAATTTGAGAAAAAACCATTATCTCTTAAACTCTTATTATCTTAAACAGAAAGGAAACATTTTATGAATGAGAACCGTCATATTAACTGAAAAGTCTGATCAACGCAAAGCCTACGCTAAGGCTTTAGGTCAGGCTACCCATAAGGGGGCCGTTTCTATCGTCAAATCAAGCCCCTTTTTTGAGGGAGAAGTCCGTTTAATTGCTCCCGAGGGGCATTTATTTGAGTACCCTTTACCTCAGGATAATTGGGATTTATCCAAGCTCCCAATATTGAATATTTCTTTTAAGGATCTTCAGCTGAAAAAGGATAAGCGATCTCGGGATCTCTTTAAACAGATTTCTCAGGAGGTACAAGCTGCGGATCAGGTGATTATTGGAACGGATGCGGACCGTGAGGGAGAACGGATTGCTTATACGATTCTTACCCATATTCCAGCAGGCTTAGATAAGGTTTCCAAACGGCTTTGGGTCCACTCTATGAGCTCAGACGGCATTAAAGAAGCCTTTCAGCAGTTGCAAGCCCCAGAAGAAACCTATAACTATTTCCTAGAAGCAGAGGCCAGAAGTCAAAGCGATTGGCTGGTGGGAATGAACTTATCTCCCTTCACAACACTCAAGTTGCGACGGGGAAAAGGGAGCGCTTTATCTGTCGGTCGTGTCCAAACGCCCATTGTGCGCCTGATTTGTGAAAACGATCTGGCTATTCAGAACTTCCAGCCGCAGCCTTACTATAAGCTGGATCTGCAGGATATGGTTCATCAAGTGACCTTTACTTATAAGGATCCGTTGGTGACCAGTGAAGAAGCCTTGACACTGTTACGAGGGTTAGAACCTGCCAGCCGAGTTGTTGGTATCAAAGGAAAAACTGTTACCAAACTGGCGCCAGATTTATTTTCTTACTCCAGTCTCACGGCTCTGGCTTCTCGCCGCTTTGGCTTTCGAGCAGATGAGACGCTAAAATATTTAGAAAGTCTTTATCTGAAAGGGTATATTTCCTACCCTCGAAATCAAGATGTGACGCATATCACCTTCAAGGAGTTTGACTATCTTAAGAGTTTAGTAGCTGACTACCAAAATTTCATTGATTGCCATTTTGAAGTGGCCCATCCTGAACCTAGGGAGGCTTATGTTGACCCTAAACAGGTTGAGTCTCACTATGCAATCATCCCCACCCAAAAGCTACCTGACCTAGGTGGTCTGTCTTCAGCGGAGCACTTGATTTATCAAGCAATTGTCAAACGGAGCTTGCTGATGTTTGCTCCAGACTACAGCTATGAAACAACGCAAGTCACCCTTTTAAATGCGGGTCTTGAATTTAAAACGTCAGGTTACCGTATTTTAGAAGAAGGCTGGCGGGGCTTGATGGAGAAAAAGGTCAAAAGAGATCATTTGTTGCCTGACTATCAACTGGATAGTCTGATCCCAACCAAAGCGGTTGTCCGATCGGAGATAACAAAACCGCCAAGGCGATTGACTGAAAGCTTGCTAATGGGGAAGGTCTTGCCAAGCTATGGCTTAGGAACCTCAGCTACCCGAGCGGCGATGCTGAAGAAGATTCAGGAGGCTGGCTATGTTCAACTGGATAAGCAAACAGGTCAATTTTACCCAACTCAAAAAGGGTATCTCTTAATTTCAGCTCTTCAGGATAATGATTTTTCGGATCCTACGACCACCGCAGGCTGGGAAAGTTTCTTGGAACAGATTGGAAAAGGAGAATTGTCTCCTGGAGAATTTGTTGATGGGATTAAAGAAAAATTGACCCAACAGATGACACGCAAAGGAGGTCTTTATGGCAGATGAATCCGCAAAAAATCTGAGTGCTTTAGAGGAATTGGCCGATAATCTATCCGCTAAAGTTCTGTCAAAGCCTGATGATTATGAAGTCTACGGCCGTGACGAAGAGGTTCAAGATGTCATCCTCGCATTACTGCGTAAAGGCAAAAATAGCCCGGTTCTGATTGGGGAGCCGGGTGTCGGAAAGACAGCTGTTGTTGAAGGACTGGCCTTGAAAATTGCAAGGGGACAAGTCCCTCTTCAGTTACAAGGGTTAACCGTTTATAATCTAGAACTGTCTAATTTGACAGGAGAGGGGGATTTTATTGCCAAGTTCAAGCAAATCATTACTGAACTCGTGGAGCGGCGAGGAGAAGTCCTTCTCTTTATGGATGAAATTCATACGATTGTCAGGGCTGGCGGTCAAGACGGCCAAGCCTTAGATGCTGGAAATGTCATCAAACCAGTCCTGGCTCGCGGGGAAATTCAGCTGATTGGAGCAACAACTCTGGATGAGTATCACGACTATATTGAGACGGATAAAGCCTTAGAACGACGGATGCCGCCCATTATGATTAATGAGCCAACCGAGGATGAGGCTGTTGCGATTCTTCAGTTGGCTAAAGGTCCCTATGAAACCTTTCACCGAGTGACTTATACAGATGAAGCGATTCAGCAGGCAGTCAGTTTGTCTGTTCGCTACATTACCGATAAGTACCTTCCTGATAAGGCTTTTGATTTAATGGATGAGGCTGGGAGTCTGGCTGCCAGCCGAGGTCAAACAGCCATTACGGAAGTTGAGATAGCAGAAATCCTCAAACGAAAAACAGGAATTCCTGTCACGACGATTCTCGAAGGGAATGATGACCGCCTAATTAATCTTGATAAGATTCTCCATCAACGGGTTAAAGGCCAAGATGAAGCCATCCAAGCTATGTTACGATCGGTTTCTGTCGGGGAAGAAGGGCTGCAGGATGAAACAAAGCCTTATGGGACGTTTTTGTTACTAGGCCCGACTGGTGTCGGAAAGACCGAGTTTGCTAAAGCAACAGCAGAAGGGCTCTTTGGCTCTGAGGACGCACTCATTCGTTTTGATATGTCTGAGTATGGGCAAAAAGAAGATGCTAAGAAATTCATTGGGGATACCCAGACACGTTCCAAGGGAGAGCTGACGGAAAGCGTTAAACGCAGACCTTATAGTGTTTTGCTCTTTGATGAGATTGAAAAAGCTCATCGGGACATTTTGGATTTGTTCCTGCAGATCCTGGATGATGGGCGTTTAACGGATGCGACTGGCCGGCTGGTAAGCTTTAAAAATACTCTAGTTTTAATGACGACGAACTTAGGAGCTAAAGCTGTGCTGGATCAGTTTGATATTAAAGGGGATATTTATAAATTGGATCCTGACCGTCTTTTGAAATTTCAAAAGCGGATGACTAGTGTTTTATCCGATGATTTACGTCCCGAATTCATTAACCGTTTTGACCACAAGCTGATTTTCAACCCCTTAACAACCGAAATTATTTTAGAAATTGTCGATAAAAATATGGCCCTCGTGTCACAGCGCTTAGCTAAGTATGGCATGAGTCTTAGTTATGACCAGGCTGTTGCAGACTACTTAGCCAGAAACGGAACTGACAGTAAAAATGGAGCTCGTCCGTTGGCTCGTTTGATTTTAAATCAAGTTCTTGCGCCAATTGCAGATCTGAAACGGCAGCTGAGACGAGAATATGGTTCAGTGAGTGGCCATCATATCGTGATTACAGCTGTAGGGGAACTGCAGGATACTTCTCATAAAAAAGAACGACAACATTTGGAATTTCAGGCACAGTTAGTAAAAGCTGCTTAGTTTAGTTCCGCGAACTGTCGGTAAATTTGAGAAAAATCCATTATCCCTTATGCTAGGATAGTCAAAATAATTAAGTAAAGGAGATATTTATTGATGAAAGAACTTTTGACAACAGGCCTATTTACAGCTCAAAAAGCTGGGTTGATTATAGCAGCTGGCGATCCATTTAGTGGCACTCAAAATAAACTTGATGAGCTAAGAGGCAAGGCCGTTCTTGTCGGGCTCGCAGGTCTGGGTTTGGCTGGGGTTGTGACGTTAATCATTTATGGATTTGCTGGCCAAGAGCTAAAGGAGAAAATGAAGATGAAACTTGGCCGGATTGTTTTAGCGGCTATGGGAATTGGCATACTTCCTGGGTTCATCATGTGGTGTTATACGTGGACCCAACAAGGATTTTAAGGAGGTTAACTCATGGTTTTTCCATTCTTTTCTTCAGGAGAGAAAACCGTAATTTCTGACAATCTCTTTATTAAGATTGAATGGGAAGACGGTTACTCCCCTGAAACTAATGAGCCACTGCTAGGCTTGATCAAAGGAATTGATACGGCTATGCCTGAAACCAGCTTTTTGTTAGAGGAAACGCTGCCTTATCTAACGTTTTACCAGACCATGGTCTTGTTAGAAAACCTTAAGCGTCAATTTGGTTCTTTCCAACTGAAAGCGTTGAGAATCTGCCATAAAACAGACGGTAAGGTTTCGAGTCAAGATGAGGTATTTATAAGGCCTTTGGTCATTGATAATGGCTTTAATGATCTATTGGGCTTGCTGATGCAAGCTGTGCTAGTGCAGGATAGCTTTAAATCCTATCCTTATAGTAAAAAGAAAGCCTACTTTACCGATCAGGTTTTTCCTGCCTATATTGAGAGCCTTAACAAAAATGGTTGGGCTGTCAGTGAGGAAGATTTACCTGAATTTCCTGAAGCTGCAGAAACCGATCAGCTGAAGGAAGAAACTAGGGAAACACAAGCTCGGCTGCCCTCAGCTGCGGCCGCAAAAACACCGAGCTGGCTGAAAATTGTGGCTATTACAGGGTTTGTAACTGGTATTTTGGGGCTGTTTTTTGGCTTTGTATCTTTCGGTCGTGCGAATCGGTTAGCCAATCAGGTTCATTATCTTTATACGCAAACGACTAGTCTGAAGCAGGTCCAAACGCATGAGCATGAGGTAGATACCTTCTCAAGATACTTCCTCGCAGCTTATTACAGTAATGACAAGTCTGCTCTAAAACCCTTCCTAGATAAAGGCGATGCCCGGTATACCGCTCCAAAGGATGCCACTATTACCTCCACAATTCTGGAAGGCATTAGCTATGATGCGGACTCAAAAACCTATACCCTTAACTATGTCCTAGGTCTTAAAACCAAGGACGATACCAAGCAGTCTCGTTTGACCTTTGAGGTCAAGGAAAACAAGCATAGTGATTATGGTTTTGTTTTAACAGCAGAACCAACAGAAAAAACTTATCCAAAAGATAAGGCTAACTAGAAAGGAAATCAAACATGACAAAAAGCAAAGTACTAACATTCGTGACACTATCAGGCTTGGCTCTAGCCAGTACTGGCACGGCTTTTGCGGATGAGGTGACAGCTGTTGCGCCGCAAACGTCAGCGGCTACAGTCGTTTCTCAGCCAGCAGCGGACAATACCACTCCGAACCCTCCTAGTTCTGGTCAAGACACAGGACAGGGCGCTGAAGCCAATCAACCAAGTGCTTCTGCACCGTCGAGCGAAGGAACCAGTCAGAATCAGGCCAGTCAGCCATCTTCACAAGTTCCATCTGCTCCCGCTTCGTCGGATACGCCAGGTGTACCAGATTCGAGCCAAACGCAGCCGTCAGAACAAGGGGGACAGGCAACGCCAGCTCCAAGCGGAGACAGTGCTGGAACGTCAGCACCAGATAGCTCAGTCCCAAGTTCTGCAACTCCAGATAGTTCTCAACCGAGTGCCTCTGCGCCAGAGTCATCCTCGCCTTCCGCATCGACTGATAAGGATAATGACAGTCAACCTCAAGCGGCTCCATCGGATCAGTCTACCCCTAGTGTAAACGGATCGGACCAAGGTTCTAAACCTGATAGCCCATCTCAAACTGAGGGGCAGGGCCAAAATGGCTCAACGGGTCAAAATAACCAACCATCTCAGCCTGCTAGTAATCAGCCAACGGCTGGGCAAGCGTATGACCAAGGGCAAAGTCAAGTTGGCTTGATCAGTGAAGTGACCGGTCAAGTGGTCCAAGATGTCACTCCAGAGGAGCCAGTTACCACTGACAATGGAACAACGATCGTCTCTGTTCAAGACGGTCAACCTATCGTCAGTCAAGCAGACGGATCAACACAGACGGTTGATCCTGGATCTGTTGGTGCTACCGTTAATTCCGATCAGACCTTAAGTGTTAAGGGGGATGATGGCCAAATGAAAACCTTGCCACATACAGGGGATAGCTCCAGCTCGGCTGTCCTGGTTTCTGGTTTGGGAACTGTACTTAGCGCCGTATTGCTTTTCATAAAAACCAAATTCAATTTTAGTAAAAAGGATTAAAACACACAGTATAGGGAGAGAAAAAACAGATGAACAAAACTAATAAAACTATTTTATTGAATGCGACAGAAAAATTGAATGGCCATGGGTCTTACCGTAAACGTGGCAAACAGCTGCTGGGAACACTGGTTGTTTCTGGAGTGATGGCTCTAGGAGCTGGGACAGTTGTCTCTGCCGATGAAGCAGCCCCAGCTGAATCAACTCAAACTGGCCAAACCATCGAACAAGCCTCAGTGGCAGACCAAAATACTCAGGCTGTCACGGTTGATAATTCGTCCGTTGAAGCAGCGGCCGCTAATGCTCAACAGGCAGGGGTGGAGGTGACGCAAGCCCCTGCCCAGGACATGGGGGTGGCTCAGAATGATCAAGACTTGGCCACTAAGCAAGCGGATATTGCAGCGGATCAGGCTAACCAAGTTCAGAATCTGCAGACTGCTCAAGCTCAAGCTACCGAAACCCATCAGGCTTACCAGGAAGCCAAACAGGCTGTTGAGACGACCAACCAAGCGGTGGATCAAGCAGCTCAAGACTATAAGGACTATGTCGCAGACGTTAAGACAGAGCCTGTCAGCCAAGGGAAAACGGTTGAAGACTATCACTCGGTAAGGGCACAAGCAAGAGGTGTTCAAAAACAAAATCAAACTGCTGTTGATCAGCTTAACAAGCAGCTGACAGATTATCTCAACTCAACCGCTTTTACAGCCAGCATGACAGAAACCACTCAAAACGTGGATAGCCTAAAATATGGGAATTCAGAAATGCACGCCACCGTGGACTCAGCTACGGGAGTCTTTGAGTTAACCCATGATATGAATGATGGGGATAATGACCGATTAGGCAACCTTGGGACAGGTGTTCTCAATGGTAAGCTAAACTGGCATTCAGCGTCTAACGGGGATGGCAGCCAAACCATTACGATTGACAGTGTAGACCTTGGTCAGTATGTCTATACGAATCACCGTCCAAGTACCGCAGTCAATAAATCAGCTGAAATGGTCGTGAAAGATCTCAATGGCACTATCATCTGGCGCTCAGGTATCTATAATGTCGATAATAACCTCACTCAAACGATTAATACAAATACAGCTATTAACAAATCGGTTAAAGTGGCAGGCAATGGCGCTCAAAGTGAGCTGTTAGAAGTCCTGAAGGTGGATGATAATTGGATTATCAATACGCACGGTCAGGTTCAAGTTCAGTTCCAGACGGACAACAAGGCGCCTGATAAGATTACTCTAGTCAAGCTGACGACTCCAGCGGAGCCTGAGCCTGTCAAGGCTAGCTATCACAGCTATCAACTAGCCGTGAAGGTTCCTGAAACCCCAGCGCCTCAGCCAGAGAAGACCACACCAAGTCCGCAGCAGGCACCTGCAGAACCCGTTAAGGCGGCCGCCTTACCTCAGACAGGGGATAAGAAGTCCGTTGGCTTAGCTGGTCTTGGCGCTATCTTTGTCGGTCTGTCAGCTCTGGGAGCGGCTCGTTTCAAGCTGAAAATTAAGGAAACCAACTAAAATTAGAAAGGACTGTTGATAAGACCGCTGGAGCCATCTCAGTATTGCTGAGGTGGCTTTAGTCGTTTTAGACTGTCGGTAAATTTGAGAAACAAACGTTATCCCTTATGATGAGGACAAACCAACCATTAGAAAGGAGCATTTAGTATGATAATGGAACCTCAACGCCTAGATGATTTATTGGCGGATTCGCTGCAGTTGGAATATCAATTGCGACAAGACGATAAACAAGAGCTCTTTTGTTCAGGAGATTTAAGCAGTCTTGTCCAGCAATTTCGCAGAGTTTTTCAATCACTCACGAAATCCACCCAGTTTCAGCTGTTTTGTTATTCCAGTCTGCATATTGGGCAGCTAGAACGCTACCTGAGCCAACATCAAGAGGAGGACAGCTATGTCTAGTATTCGACTACTATTTGATGGATTGCTGAACTTTGCCTTTTCCAGCTGGCTGAATAGCTTGTTGAGCTTGACTGGGATTGGGTATCTCGCTTATAAAGGTTATGGTCACTATAAACAGCCTGTCATCAGGTTCGCCAAACAGATAGGGGATTGGATGAAACATCCGCAAGCCTTGAAGAAACAGCTATCCCCTAAACGTATCCGTCAAGAGCTGAAGCGCAAAGGTCCTAAAGAAGTGGGGCGGTTAATCGTTTGGCCTTTGGCCTGGCTGCTATTACTGGGATTAAATGGCTTTGTGCGGTTGGCTTATCGGATCTTCCAGTTCTTTTACCATACCTTTTCTAAAGACGGTAGGGAAGCCAAGCGTTTTGAGCGAGAAATGAAACCTTTTTTACGTTTTCGTACTTACCGCTCTTTTGGAGCTATGGGCTTGGCTTTTAGCCTCATTGCCCTATTATTGACCAATTATTTGGTCTCTGTCATTCGGGCCATCAATCACTTCTTGTATCAATCGGTCACTAGCCATTTGACGTTGATCACCTTCAATTGGTCCAGTATTCTGATCCGACGGCTCTTTTACTTTGAAGCCTTTAAGATTGCGCCCGTATTAGCTTTACCGTTGTTTGGGATGGGTCTTTCTATCGCTTGGCGCTCAGCTTGGGTCAATTTCGAACAGTATCGAGACTATAACAACAATGAAAAAGGCAATGATCGCTTTGCGACTATCAGGGAAGTAAAGCGACAATATAAGGCCATTTCGAATAAAACCAAAACCTATCCTGGGAATGGCGGCTTTCCTGTGATGCACTTGAAAAAGGCCTCTTTACCAGGGATCACTTTAGGCAGTCAAATGCTTTGGCAAAATCGCACGGTTAGCCGTTGGCTAAGCGACTGTCAACGCTTTTTGAATAATTTTGCGACGCCGTCGGGCACCTATTATATTGACGATGGCACCGTTAATGCCTTATCGGCTGGGATGACTCGCTCGGGTAAAGGGGAAGGCTGGATCACGACCACGATTGAAATGAACAGTCGAGCAGAAGTTCAGCCTTCTCTGATCATGGGAGACCCGAAAGGGGAACATTACCAATCAGAGTACGAAACCTTGCGGAAACGCAACTATGATGTTGAGGTGCTCTCTTATTTAAATATTGATTACTCTATGGCCTATCAGCCGCTTCAATTGGCGATAGAGGCAGCTAAAAAGGGGTATTATGAAAAAACACAGAGCTATATTAATGCTGCGGCAGAAGCCATCTACCGCCATACCAAATCAGGCATAGGCAACGGCAATGCCAAGTATTTTGAAGACAGCTCTATCGCTCTGTTTACAGCTGTCGCTATGGCTTTGCTGGACCGAGCTCATGAAACGGTCCAAAATGGTGAAGAGGATGCTTGGTTAACGATCACCATCCGTAATATCGCTAAATTTATGATTAACCTAGGGTCTGAAACAGTTTATGAAGATCCTGACGGCAATCTGATTGATCATCCGACTCAAGATATGATTGTGGAGCGGTGCTCGAAAATTACGGCCTACTTTAATAACCTGCAACGCGTAAATCAGGTTCAGTATTCTAAGTTTAGAGAGCAGGCTATCTTAGCTTTTGCGTCGTCAAACTTTGCGGCTGGAGAAACACAAGGAAATATCTATTCCAGTATGATGTCAGGGATCAACCTGTATCTTCAAGATAATATTGCTAAGCTCACGTCAATGAATTCTGTGGAATTGGCTTCCTTTGGCTTTCCGCGTCGGCTGTCGATCTTTTTTAAATCCAGCACAAACAAAGAGCTGGCTAATAGCTATGCCTTTCAAAAGGCTCAGGTCACTATTAAGGGGACTAATCATTTCCTAGGCCTGACGAAAGAAACGATTTATGTGGATCATCAGGCGGCTGATGTCGATGGCTACGGTTACTTGAATATGGTTATTGAACCGAAGCTGCCTAATCATTTTACCATTGAGGTTGCTTTTGAAGACGAAACTTTTGAGATTGCGGCTGAAAAGGTTTATCGCTGTCATGAGGGCACCAAACGCTATATTTTGGATGAGTATACCAAGAAACCGATTCTGGATACGATTGCCCTGTCTATCGTTTCTCAGCCAGACGGCGGTCTTTTAGAACCGTCAGATATTGAGTTGGTTTATTCGGATAAACCAAAGGCGATCTTCTTGGTGACGCCGCCCAATAAGAAAGAGTACAATGCGCTGGTCACTCTGTTTCTGGACCAACTCTTTAATGTCAATGCTGAGCTGGCTGGGACAGCTCCTGGCCGTAAGTGTGTCAATCGCATAACTTATATCTTGGATGAGTTCACCAATCTTCCTGCCATTCCTGCCATGGACACTAAAATTTCAATTAATCTGGGACTGAATATCGTCTTTTATCTGTGGGTTCAAAACTTTGAACAATTGGATAAGGAATATGGTGAAAAGGTTGCCCAGACCATTAAAGATAACTGTTCAATACAGGTTTATATTAAATCAAAGGGGAAGACGACGGAATACTTCAGCCGTGAATCAGGGAACAAGACGATTACCGTCCGCAACCGCTCCAGTAATATTCTGGGGGATGAAGCCAATCCCAATGTCACCGTCAACCAAGAAAAGCAGGAACTGCTGGATAAGAGCCAGCTGTCTAAACTGCAGGAAGGAGAAGCTCTGATTTTGCGTGGGGTTAAAGCACGGGATAATCACGGATTTAAAATTATTACCTATCCCATTTTCCTAACGGGTAAGACGGCTATGCCCATGCGGTATATGTTCTTGCAGGACGAATTTGATCAGTCCAAGAGCTTCTTTGACATTCCTGTGGACAGTCCGCACCGTTATCTTAACTTGCAGGATATTGCGGTTCCAGCGGATCAGGCTTTGGATAATTTGATCAGTTGGCGAATGCTGCTGACGAACCCGATGCGGCAGGGAGAAGCCCCTAAATTAGCTCCTCGCAAGCGTCCCTTAACCAAAACGCAGTATAACACCTACGAGGAACAACTGTCGGCTCATGTGGCTGAAGTCTTGGGCGGTGAGGATTTCTCCTCAGCTGAAGATCCAAACTTTGAAGACGATTGGGACTTAGAGGATATGAGTGATGTCCTTTAACCAAAAGACTCACATTAAATGGAGGATAAAAAATGAAAAAATATAGAGTTGTATTACCTAATCCTCATGGAGAGGGTAAGCGAGTTTTTGCATTGATACGAACAGCTTTTGGAATCTCTATATCTCGCTTAGGTAAACAAGCCTACTACTTTAATCGAGATAGCACAGAATTGACTGAAGCGGAAATTAAACAAGAATTTGAATGGGCGTGGCCGTTCGCTGTGCCTGTGGAGGAATAAAGGGTAAGTCTCTCTTGATAAGAGTAATGTGCTCTAACGATAAATATCCTTATTGTAATAGTTATATCAATAAGGATTAAAATAGGGATAAAAAAGTATTTTGCTATTGATTTTAATCCTTATCTTTGTTATACTGACGGTAAACAAACACGTAAAAAAGGAGAAGTAAGATGAAAAAAAGTCTGAAGCTATTGTTAGTGGCGCTGTCTCTTGTCACTGTCCTTACTTTAGCAGCTTGTTCCAAGTATACCAAGGAAGGCATTCCTAAGGATTTGAAGGAATCTTATAGCGGGACGACTGAGGGTATAGGCTACACTACTTCAGCTTTTAATGATGACAGTGGTAAAGATACTCTAAAGTTCAATACTAAGAAACATATCATAACAAATTCAGATGGTGAGCGTATCTATTTTAAAGTCATTACTGAAAAAGATCTTAGTAAAATTGATAATGTTAAAAATTATAAGAAGGTATACAATAGCCATAAATCAGATTATGAAGGGAAGACTCATTTTCTGATTAAGGCAGATCCACATAAAGAAGATTTGAAAAATGACCGTGCTGGTATAGAAGTTTACTGCATCGTTTTATCGGATAATGGTAAGAGTATGCACCTATTTCAATTGGAAAATGATGCTCAGTATGAGTATTTTGATTTCAAAGGTACTGCTAACTAGAAATTTTATAAATTGACTAAGGGTCTCACCTTGTGAGGCTCTTTTTTAATTGTCCGTGAACTGTCGGTAATTTTTGTAAAAATCCATTATCCCTTATTCTTGAGCCATCAAAAATAGAAAGGATAAGTCTATGGATTATCAAAAATTCTCTGACTTGGTGAAGGATGTTCCGGGTTTAGATGGTAAGAATCTTGATGATGATACAGCTAATAAGCTGGTCCAGTTCTATCATTACTGGTCTCAATACCTTCACCCTCAGGGGGCCTTCTGGGCCTTTATTTACATGTTGCCGGGAGGCATTGCCAAGTCGCTCTACCAGATTACGGCTGCTCTGGAACATGTCTATAATAATCTCTTTAAACTGTTTGGCCTCTTTGGGTATTTGGGGGATCAACAGACGATTATCGGTCAGATTTACCATTATGGCCAGCTCTTTGGATTATCAGGCTTCCTGTTAGTGTTAACCTGGAAAATGATCTCAACGGCTTGGGGGAAAAAGCCTAAGTATGGCGAATACTTTAGTAATTTTCTTCTAGTGACCTTTGTCATCTTTGTCCTCCCTTTGGGGATTACTACTTTTGGGACAGCTATTGCTCAGGATGCGCAAACAGCCCGAACCATGACCTCCAATGGGAAGGGCTTTAGTTCTCTCGCCCTTCAGCCTCTAAAGTCTAATGTGGTGGACCTGAAAGTTCTTATCAACAATGACTGGGACACCTCCAAGTTTGAATTGGATGATCAGGGCAACCTCAAACCGATTCAGAAGTCGGGAGTTGAGCTAAATTACATCACGGATAACAAGAAACAACGGGAAAGTGGCAATTATGTGACCAATCTTGATTTCACGGCTAACTACGGGGCAACCAATACTAAAGTTTTAGAAGATATGGATTCCGAAAACAATGGGGCTTATAAAGGTGTCAAGGGCCTTTTTCTGCATAAGCTGGACGCTAACAGTTCAGGCCTTGAAACTATTGATGAGCATCGGTTCGCCAAAGGCCTCAATGCCATGGAATCCACCTACATGCGCTATCAGGTGAACTGGATCGGGATGTTCTTACAATACGGGCTTCTGATTTTCTTGTTCCTCTTTATGGCGGTGAAACTGGGTAAGTCTGTGGTTGATATTGTGCTGCAGGGCATGATTTTCCCGATTCAGGGTTACTTTACAGCGGCTTCCAGTGCTAAAAAGAATAAAGAGCTGCTCATGACGATCTTTAGTGCCTTTATGGGGATTCTCTTTGAAGTTATCATCATGCGAGTGGTCTTAGAGATTTGTCGAGATTTCCCAAGTCTCAGCCTAGCGGCTGTCAAAGGCCTGGGGGACTCTTTCTTCAGCGGACTGACCATGTGGGAACAAGTCCTGGCTGCGGCTCTGGTTTATCTCGGAACATTCCTGGCGGCTATGCAAGGCTCTTCGGCGATTGAACGCTGGCTGGGTGTCTCTACAGGTCATTCTGATGCTATGCAACAAGTGGCTGGCAGCTTGCTGATGGCGGGTGCTTTAACACAAGGTGCTACAGCTTTTGGCCATGGAGCCGCTTCCGCTGCTGCAGCTGGCGGTAAAGCAGCTTGGACAGGGACTAAAGCGGCTGGCCGTGGGGCTAAGAAGGCCGCTAGCGGAGCGACTCAAGTGGCGGGTGCTCTCAAGGGTATCAATGAGGCCGTGCGGGATCAAGGTGTTGGCGGTGCCTTTAAAAATGGTATGACTAACGGTGTTCGAAAGGCTTCTGATACCATTCAGTCAGGATTAGATTGGGGTACAGATAAGGTCAATGGGGTTCTGGATAAAGGAGCGGATCGATTTGACAGTGGTCAGGTTGGGGCTTACAATGCTTTAACCACTGACCCAATGGATAAACGTCAAACGATATCTGAAATGCGAGAAAACTCAGGTATGGACAATAGCGGTCTTGACAATGCCTTGAGTCAAGAAGCTAAACAAAATCGTCCACCTAAGACGGCTGGACTGGCTTATGACCCAACCAAGGGGTATGCGAAACGTCACGCCTCTCAGGCTCGCTCTAACCTCGGTCAGGCTAAGAGTAACTTGCAACAAGGCAGTCAACAGCTGAGCAGCGGACAAAACCATATTAAAGGTTATACAAGTGATGAGGATTAAAGTATGGGAGTTTTTCACCATCAGGTCGTGGCTATAACAGGAAGTTTACGGCCAGTTACGAGAGAGCAGGCTATCCGCTTTGTTCAGGAACAAGGGGGAACTTACCAGGGATTTGTCTCTGATAAGACGACCCTCCTTATTGCTGGACATAAGCAGTTAGACCTTTTTAATCCAGATAAACGCTCGCTGAAATATACCGCTGCTAAAGCCAGACAAGCCTCTGGCCAAGCCTTAACAATTTTAGGAGAAGATGATTTCTTCAGCTTGATGAAAAAGTCTCACCATGCGTGAGGCTTTTTTGTTTTGTCCGTGAACTGTCGGTAAATTGGTTAAAAAATGATTATCCCTTAAACTCTTACTATCTTACAGAAAGGATGTGCTCTATGAACGAGAACTTTGACACCTTTGGGATCGTTAAAGATACCAAGACGGCTACCAAAATGTGGATGTTCCTGATGAGGGATTTCCTCATCATTGCCGTAACGGTGACCATCACCTTTATGTTTGCGCTGAATTATTTTCCGCCGTCAATGTGGGCTCAAATGCTGCTCTTTATGCTTTTGGTTCCCAGTTTGGCTGTCTATTTATTACTACCCTATAACGGCGGAAAACGCAACTATCATGCGGTCTGGCTGACGATTAGACTTCGACGCCATCGCTATATTGCTCTTAATTCTATGGAAAAAAAGGAGGCTGAGAAAACGCATGCCAATTGAAAAAAGTAGTCAAGAGGAGAGACAGACTTCTCGTTTGCTTTCCAAGGTTTGGCGGAATGCCAAGATTGATAATCAAACCTATTTTGATCTTCACTCAACGGTAGAGGGCCTTCCCACCAAAAGCATTATGTTCACCCGTAAAGGCTATATTGACCTAGTCAACAATGGCTATCTCCAGTTGATGGAAATTCAGGGGAAGGACTTAGACTCTTTATCGGAAAAAGAGACACTTCGGACACTCTTAAATTTTCGGCTCTGGCTGACTCGGTTTACTCCTGATTGTCAAATTGAGACCACTACACTGCCAACCAATACGGATCCTCAGATTAAACATTTACGTCATATCCTATCTGAGGTCCGTCAGGAACTAAAGCTAGTTCCAGAAGGCAGTCAGCGGTATCTTCAGCTGAAAGACCGTGAAGATGGCTTGAAGGTTCGGATTTCTGTTGAACAGGTTGTCCGAAAGAAAAATTATAATCATGAATTTATTTTATGGCTGTGGGGAGAAAGCACCGATAAGCTAGATGACGTTGTTTCTAAAGCTAAGCGCTATGGTAATGGCGGTTTGCTGCCTAGAGACATCCCCCGCTGGAAAAAGTTCCAGATTATAAAACAATTTTACAACATGAACGAAAAGATCTAGGAGGAGAAAATGCCGACACTATCATTAAAACGTCAACGTCAGTTAAAAGAAGATGGTTACGACTTGGATTTTCTTTGGCAGGTACAGCCGCAAGGTGGGATTATATTTCTTGCAGATGATTACTGGAAAAGCGGAGATGGCTATCATACCTGCCTGCATTTTTATATGTTTCCTTCAGAAGGATTAGAACGATTTTGGCTTCAAGACTTGACCCAGCTGAAAGACACACAATCCTTTGTGTCTATCTTACATCGAGACAGCGATGAGGTTAAAAAAGAACTAGAAAAGTCCATTGAAGAAAAAATGACTCGGATTTCTGAAAAGAATAAAACCACGACGAACATGAAAGAAATTGATGAGGTGGCTGATCTTCGTCAAATGTTCCGAGAAATTGATAAGCAAAACATTGGGGTACTTGCCTTTTATGTTCGGGTTTATGTATCAGCTTGGACAGAAAAAGACCTCTTTAAGAAGGTTGATGAGATTAAGGATAAAACGTCCGCTTATAAGTCTACGATTCTTTTAGGGGAACAGGAATTGGAATTTCAGGCCCCTTTTATTCCAACGTCTAAACAAATTCTCTTGCCCAACAGCCGTCAGCCGCAAACCGTCCGTGCTCATGACTTGGCGGGTGGTTACTTTTTTAATCACACGAAGCTAGAAGATGAACGGGGATCGTTTTACGGGCTAACGAGGACAGAAGGCGTAGTTAATTTTAATTTTTTAACACGGGATGATAAGCGGACAAGGTCTTTTATGATTATTTCTGGGAATCCTCGGATGGGACAAACCACTTTCCTATTGCGGCATACTGATGATATGTACCACCGAGGAAACTTTATTAGAAATATTGATGCTTCTGGCGCTTTTAAAGAATTGACCAGAAAACAACAGGGCAAAATTCTTGATTTATCTGGTGGTGAAAATCGGATTAATATCTTTCAAGTGTTTCCTCAAGCTACTGAAGAAAATGGGCTTGATGTTGATGAAGAGGAGTCCTATAACCTCCATATCAATAAGCTTAAGAATATTCTTAAGCTCATGAATGAAGATGTGACCAATGATGATCTCGCCACTTTCCAAGAAATCCTTAATGAGTTTTATATTGATGAAAATATTTGGGTTCAAAACCCAAGTCTTCATAAAAACTCCCTGCGCGCTACCAAATTAGAACGGGATGAGTACCCCGTTTTATCAGACTTTATTCCTTATCTGGAAGATTATGAGCGCTCGTTGAAGGCTCAAATAAATGTTGATGAAGTTGAGCTGGCCTCAACGAAACGCATTAAAAAAACATTTAAATTAATGCTTAGCTCCTACGGGGCCATCTTTGAAGGCACTACGGAGTTTGAGGATATTTCTCAAGAGCAGGTTGTGACCTTTGATTTTTCTAAGTTAAAAAGTGACGATAATCTTTTTAATGCTCAAGTCTTTAATGTGCTCTCTATTATTTCTGCGGATGTTGTCAACAACGGCAAACGCTGCAAGCAGGCCATGCGGGATGATCCTCAGCTGCAGGAAGAAGATATGCCCCACTATATTGTTAATATTAGTGATGCCCAAACCCTACTTGACCCTCGTTTTGAAATGAGTGTTGAGACCTTAGCGAACGTTATCGGCTATATGGGAGATAACTTTGCCGGCGTTGTTCTCTCCGTTAATTCTCTTCAAGGGATTATCTTTGAGTCTGGCGGGGGTATTGAGAGAGACCCTTATGTTATCGCAGTCAGACGGATATTTGGAATGATGCAGTACCGGGTCATGGCTCAGACAGATGAAACGACTGTCCCACTGTTAGCGAATGCTCTAGCAGGATCTATGACAGAGTCAGAACTGGAATCCCTGCCTGAGTTAGATCGAGGAGAGCTCTTCTTAAATATCGCTGGCGTCGGGAATATCGTGTTTACCCAAAGTTATTTGGATTATGATCAGTATCGCTACGGTCAAATGTATTAAAGAAAGGATAAATGATGTTTAGAGGACGACGAAACAATGATCCCTACTATGGAATGGGACCTATTGAGAAGCAGAAAGCTAAATTCCATGACTATGTTGTGATTCGTAAAGAAATGGGCCGCCGACAAAAAGAATATTTTGCTTCTGAGGGTGAGTCTGATCCTGAACGGTTACGAGCTCAGGCCGAAAGGAATGAGGCTTTTATTCGATTTCTTAAGAAGGCTGGCATCTGGGTTGGTATCCCGTTAATTCTTCTCTACCTATTGTTAAAAACTATGGCTGGCCTTTGGTGAGGGGGATTCTATGTCTGATGTTTTGCGTAAAATTGGGAGATGGCTCTTTATAGGCACCTTCATCGGCGGCGTTTTTGTCGCTCTTGTCTTAGCAGTTTCTATTTTAGGCGCTGTTTCAGGGGCGGTTGGTTCCAGATCTAATTGTTCAACGGATGATGAGGTCACGGAAACCACACCAGCGGCCGACAGTCCCTCCATCTCTTCAGATGCGGCTTCGGTGGACAAATTCGTCAAAGATCATAAGCAGGCCTATCTCAATAGCTGGAAGGTTGGGGGATTCTTGCCATCGGCATCTATCACGCAGACCATGCAAGAGACCAGCTTTAACTCCAGCGTTCCGTCATTTGGTCAGGCCCATAATATGGGCGGTGTCAAATGGTCAACTGCAACGGACTATCCCGATACGCTCAAGCTGTATGGGAGTGATGCCGTAGCAGCGACTGGTAGTGGAACGACCGTTGGTGATAATACGGGCGGTGGTTATGCCTATTTTAAAAACTTTGATGCTGGGATAGTCGGTAAAGCTGAGTTTATGCGAAACCAAACGCTTTATAGTAAAGCTATTAATAATAGTGATGGAAAAAGCACCCTTGATGCGATTGCGGACGGCGGATGGGCAACGGCCCCTGATTATAAAACCAGTCTTGAAACCCTTTATGAGTCTGTTGGAAAACGCTATGCTTGGTTAGATAAGGAAGCTATCAAAAAATATGGGGAGAAGCCTGTGAAAACCTCTAAAATTGGTAAAGGCGACGGTTCCTCTGATGAATCTTCAGATTCTGGGACAGAGTCGGATTCCGATTCGGAATCCAGTGCTAAACCCGAAGAAGATTGTGACAATAGCGAGTCGGATTCTGACGATGGTGCAACTGATGGTTCTGGTACGGTTCCTAGTGATGCTATAGCTTGGGGGTATAAACCCGATGAAGTTCCAAAGAGCTTAAAAGACTATATCCATAATCCAGAAGATTTGGGACTTAAGTATGGTGGCCCTGATAACTGGGTAGAAGGTTCTGGACAATGTGTTGACCTGACCGAAAGCCTTGGGAATCTGATTTGGGGACATACAGGAGGTATTAAAGGGAATGGAATGGCACAAGCACAAGCATGGGCCAGTCAAGTCTTTCATAATAGCGTGAAGACTACTCCAAAAGCTGGAGCGATCTTTTCAACCCCAGTCGGCGGTGGTGGAAACGGTCATACTGGGATTGTCTGCCATGTCTTTGAGAATGGTGATATCTTGTTAATTGAGCAAAATACTCCGATTTCAGGCAGTGATTTTTATGGCAAAAATGATACTTGGAACTATCGAATTGCAACCAAGCAATTCCAGACGGACAATCAGTATACTTACGCTTATCCCGACGACAAGAAACCCAAATGGAAGAAGTAAAGGACACGATCATGAAAGAAGGAAGAAAGAAAATGACCCCGATTATTATTGGAGCTCTCTGCATACTGGTTGGCGCCTTGATGATTATTGTGGCTGTGCAGCAAAAGCCAGCTGATAAAATACATCAACCCAAAACTAGTCAAACCAGTTCTTCTCATTCCTCAAAAGGACTGACAAGAAACGAACGCAATCACCTGAAACTTAGAAACAAGCTGGAACATCCCTACCAGAAGGCCTCAGCTGAAGACAGTCAAAAATGTCAGGCCGCTATTAAGGATGCTCTGAATTATTTGTCTTCAGTTGAGGGGCTGTCTAAAGTTGAGCCGTCAACGGATCATCATCTAGGGATGACCAGCGGTGTTAATCTGACGCAATTGGCAATGGTGGTCAAAGCCAATGGCTATCACTTTGAAACCGTTGAAGTGTCAAAATCTGATAATAAGGATGTTGTCCAATTCATCGTTACCTTGACAAAATCAGGTGAGGATAATGTCTATTTTGCTGGGAACTATAATATCGCAGCCGATCAGCTGGCCTTCTCTCAGTTTTCTGGCGGTAGTAACCTAGGCGGGTTCTATGGCTAATAAACGGAAAGCAGCAGCTTAGCGGCTGCCTTTTTTATCACAATAAAAAGATATATATAAATACTTATAAAAATATTTTTATAAATAATGTTTTTTATATTGACACACATATAAATATGTATTAAAATACTTACAAAGTAAATAATAAGGAGAAAACCTATGAAAATTATCAGCTTTGTAGCCTTGAAAGGGGGAGTTGGTAGAACAACTTTAGCTCTTTTATTTGGTCAGCGTTTAGCCTATAAAGGAAAGAATGTTCTCTTTTTTGATGAAGATCATCAGTGTAATTTAACTCATTACTATGATGTCTACCAAGATAGCGGAACTGTCCTTAATATCTACACTAATGGAGGAGATGTTGATATTCTCAATGTTGCTCCTCATATTGATTTAATTCCTGGATCGATGCGGTTGGATGAAGCAGAGCGGATGTTAGAAACAGATTCCAATAAGAATCTATACTTGTATGATTGGTTTGATCTTCATTATCAAGATCGTAATCTGGAACAGTATGATTACGTCATCTTAGATTGTCGTCCTGATTTTGGCATTGCAACCAGAAATGCTATAGCGATTAGCAATGCTATTATCAGCCCAATTATTCCCAGTGAATTTTCCTTTGAAGCTAAAGCAAACTTGGAACTGCGTTTATCTCGTTACCGTCAAGAGGAAATTATTAGACCTAGTCGTGAAAGTTTGATTACTGCCAAACTTTATTTCCTCTTGAATAAAATTGCTCATAATACCAAGGTTTCCAAAGCTCTGGTAGCCGCTTTAGCTGATGATCCTAATATTATTGGACAAATCCCTCAAAAGGAATTGTTTAATCGCTCAACAAAAGAGAAGACTATGATTGATATGATGATGGATCCCAATCTTCTCAGCCAGCATCGTTCTTTCTTTTCAAGGCTGAGCCAGACGCTGGATGATATGATGGTGGCACTTGACACTCTCTAATGTTCATATTATAATACTTATATAAATATGGATTATAATAAATAAGGAGTGTTATGGCTTATGGCTTTTGAATCTAAAAAAAATAAAATCGCTCAAGCCTTGAGTGATCCAATAACAGTTAGAGACACCAAAAAAAGAAAACCAGGTCGTCCTTCTGGGAAAACTAGGAAACCTTGGACGTTTACGTTGAAACCTCAAAATCGGGATAAGCTAGACCTTATCGCAGCTAAAGAGGGGTTTAATGGAGCGTCAACGTTTCTTGACGACTGGATTGAAAAGTATGATTTAGATAACTAAGAATTAAAACATGTATTTTAATGATATTTTAAATAATGATTAAAATACATATAACTGGTTCTGCTGGAGGTGGCAGTATGTACTATTTATTTAGAGGCGTTTACTATCTATCATTCATTTTCTTTCTTCTGTTTGGCTGGAACTGGGGCGTTGCTAGTTTTGGCATTGATCAGATGATGTGCTTGTTGCTGGCTCTGGTTCTGCTGCGATTTTGGCCAAGCGGTGGTTTTGTGTTTACCGTCTGTTGGCTGGGTTATCTTTTATTGACCCGTTTCCAGACGGCTGTGACCGTTCTTAACTGGACTTTGATCGGCATTTTAGCTTTGGAGATCATTCTCCTTTGGAAAGAGGAACATTGCTTTGTGAGAACGAAAACCTTTTTAAAAAATCTGCGTAAAACTTTTTCTCATAAAACCGAATAAGTCATTAAAAGGTCCTAATTAATTCAGGGCTTTTTTGTTGGTCAAAATAGTTGCTTCATCTTTTTGTCACCTGATACAATACCCACAAAAAATAGTAAAGGGGATTAATATGATTGATGAAACGTCACTCAAAGCCAGTTATGCAGAGACGATAAAAGAAGATTTCCAGTCTTGGTTAGCCCGTTATGATGAACAGGTGTCTGTGAGTATGCGCTCTAGAGGCTATCGGTGTATTCATTCTATGGAGCGGACAGTCATTTTTACCTTTGGGGAAGTCACGTTCAGTCGCAAACGTTGGAAAAAGGGTAACGAGTGGGCCGTACCTGTTGATGATATGCTGGGACTTCCTAAAAATTCTCGCTATTCGTATGAATTTCTTTATCAGATTGTCAAACTGTCAACCATGATGCCCTATGATAAGGTGATTCAGGTGATTGCCCTTCTTTATCAAGTAGCTATTACTAAACCGACCGTTGTCAAAGCTATAGACTTGGCACATCATCTGCTGGAAGAAAAGGAACAATATCGTTTCTATACAGAAAACAGCCAGCCTCAAAAGAAGCCAATTGATCTGATCTATATTGAAGGAGACGGCGCTTTGATTAAAACGAAGTCCGACGTTCCAGAGAAACGCAATACCGACCTCACCCATTTTGTTGTTCATACGGGCAGTCGGCAAGTTGGTCCCAATCGTTTTGAACTGATGGAGAAAAAGGAGTTTGTTTCTCCCAGTCATTATGCGGCCAGACAGCAATTGTTGGATTATCTCTATAATACCTATACGATTAAGGAGACTACTTTACTCATCACTAATTCTGACTGTGGAGCGGGTTATTCCCCTAAGGTCTTTGAGGGGATTGCCAGAGCATTGAAAATTCATCGCCATGAACACTTCTGGGATGCTTACCATGTTCATAAGGAGTTACGGAGTTTCTTTAGGGGATACCCAGATGACTTACAAAAGAAGGCTTTTCAGGCTATAAAAAAACATGACCGAGAACAATTTAAAATGGTTTTGGATACGGTTGAGTCTCTCATTACACAAGAAGATGACCAAGCTGTTTTTGATAGTTTTAAAACCCGTTTTCTCAGTCGTTTTAAATACACAAAGTCTGCTAAATTGAGAGGATTGGACTCAGCCGGGATAGGGATTATGGAAAGTCAGCATCGCAAGATTACGTATCGCATGAAAAAAAGAGGCATGTATTGGACTCCTAAAGGACTTAAAACCATGAGTCAGGTGATCGTTTTAACGTACGAGAATAGTTTGGAAGATCTGTTTTTTGGTACTTGGCGGACAGAGTATGAAACTATGCTGGCTGAGGACTTAGATACCCCTGGAGATATCCGTGAAAGACAGCAACGGATTCCTAAATCGTATCACTTGTTGGATGGCCGTAAAAAGAGCCAGTTACCCAGCTTAAAAACAAATCTTGCCAAACGGTGATAAAAAGTCTATAATTACTAGAAAAAAATGCTCGAAATACTTGCAATGGTGCGGTTGGTATGCTATAATATATTCATATTAAATGAGAAACAAAAAAGAGCGATGGCGGTAACCATCGCTCACCGAGCAAGAACTCCTCAAAAACACACCCTTGCTCAGCTTAATAAATTTTAAGGGATAACCTGAAAAATGTCAAGAGCTGAGCAAAGTAAAATTTGTTCAGTTTTTATGTCTCGGTTCTAAAAGAGCCTCTTTTCAGGGTTATTTCTAAAAAATTCTACCACATACGTGTATAACTGCCAGTTATACTTAGCAAGTATAATATCTATAAACATTAGGTATTTGATTATGGCTGGTCAAACTGTTACACTAAATGAAAACTAACATAGTTAAGGAGTAAAACATGAAAACTGCTATTTTTGAAAAAGCCGGTCAAATGATCGTAGAAGAAGCACCAATGCCAACGATTCAGGCCACTGATGATGCCATTATTAAAATTGTTCGTGCCTGTGTTTGCGGTTCAGATCTTTGGTCATATTCACACGGCGATGAACGCGAGGAACACTCTGTAAACAGTGGTCACGAAGCACTTGGCATCGTCCAAGAAGTAGGACCTGATGTCATTAATGTCAAACCAGGTGACTTTGTTATCGTCCCATTTACCCATGGCTGTGGTGAATGTGATGCTTGTCGTTCTGGATTTGATGGTACTTGTGATAACCATCCAGCACCAACTAACTGGGGCGGCGGTTTTCAATCTGAATACCTTCGATTCCACTATGCTAACTGGGCTCTCATCAAGGTGCCTGGTCAGCCATCAGACTATTCAGAAGGCATGATTAAGTCACTTTTGACTCTTGCTGACGTTATGCCAACAGGCTACCACGCAGCACGGGTTGCTCATGTCGCTCTCGGTGATAGAGTTGTTGTTATTGGTGATGGTGCTGTTGGTCAATGTGCGGTTATTGCTGCTAAAATGCGCGGAGCTTCCCAGATTGTTCTGATGAGCCGTCATGAAGACCGTCAACAAATGGCCTTGTCTTCCGGTGCAACTGCTATTGTTGCGGAACGCGGAGAAGAAGGCATTGCTAAGGTTCGTGAAATTCTTGGTGGCGGTGCAGACGTTGCTCTGGAATGTGTCGGTACAGAAGGTGCACTCGAGCAAGCTCTCGGTGTCCTACATAATGGCGGCCGTATCGGCGCTGTCGGCGTGCCTCATTATGGCGATCATCGCATTGGTTCAACCTTTGCTCAAAACATTTCAATCGCAGGTGGTTCAGCATCTGTTACGACCTATGACAAGCAAATCTTGCTCAAGGCTGTTTTGGATGGCGATATCAACCCGGGTAAAGTCTTCACAGACACCTATAGCCTAGATGACATTAACCAAGCCTATCGTGATATGGCGGATCGCAAAGCTGTTAAATCAATGCTGGTAGTGGCGGAATGAAACAAGAGAGCGGGCAGAAATCAATCATTCGAAGAATTTGATTGTCCTCGCTTCCTTTCCAAGATAAAGATATCCCACCAGCAGTGGTTCATTGCTGCTAAAGCACCTAATGAACTGTTCAGGAGAAAGACTTCTTGGCTTTGTCAACAAGTCTTTCTTCCAATCACTGCGCCTAACAAATAAATAAGGCTGAGAACTTTTGTCTCAGCCTCTTAGGGACACTAAGTCAGTGTCCTTTTTTCTTTTTGCGGCGCTTTTCCTGCTTGAGCTGAAACTGTCTCTCCTTATATTCCTGCCGCTTTTGCCGTTTGGAGGCTTTCTTTTCCAGTTTCAGCAGCTCATGGCTAGCCTGCATGGCCTGTTGAGCCTTAGAGGATAGGGCAGGCTGTTTCATCTGCTTGCTAATTTCCCTTTGCATTCGCTTGGGATTGATGGATTTATACACAAGAGATGTATCTGGTTCAACGTTAACTAGGCCCAGCCTTTCTTGTTTTTGCATCCACTGGGTCAAATGAAGATAGATAAAATCAAGAATCTCGCTGTCCTTGGGTTCCTTACCAAAGGGATAGCGAAAGGCTTGATAACCCAGCTGTCTGTCCTGATATTCAATCAAACCAAACCAGAAACCGCCGTCAAAAAATACTGTCATTTTCATGCCAGCCCTCCAAAAAATAAATTTTGATAAGGGACGACCGGAGGGAAGGTTACTGACACTTGTTGAAGATAAGCAAAAGCAATGACCAAGCATGACGGTTGCCCACTGCTGGAAATTTCTAGATCTGACTTGAAAACTCTCCAAGTTTATCATTACACAAGTGCTTGCAGACTACCCAACTGCAACGTGTTTTTATATCATATGGCAGTATTATAACACTTTAGTTTGTATTTTTCTCATAAGCTTGAATCATTTTTTTCTGTGGTGTTGCCATAGGATAATTATCAAAATTTTGAGGAATTACCCAACACAAGTCTCTATCTCCCTTTAAGTCTGCTTGGTTAACTCGTCCTTCCAGCAACTGGATTTGCCATTTTTGATGGCTAAAAGTGTGTTTGACAAGAGGAAACTCTTCTTGAGACCAGACGGGCTTAAGACCGTAGTCCTCTTCAAAAAACTTCTGCAAAGAAACAGTTTCCAAAACTTGCTCGCTATCGTCTTCAAAGAGGTTGAGTTGCTTGGCTAGAAGCTGAGTTTCCATCAGCGGGAAAGACCAGAAACCAGCTAGAAGACCTGCTCCTTGATTCTTCTCCAGGAGAAATTGCCCTTGCTGATTCCGGATAACAAAGGCTTGTAAAAGCAGCGGCCTAGGCTTTTTCTTAGGCAATTTAATGGGATATTTGGCATAAGTTCCATGCAAGTAGGCAGCACTGAAGGCTCGGACGGGGCTCTCGTCAGGTCTGGGGTTTTTAGCAGATTCAATATCCGTTCCCAGATCCATCAGAGCCTGATTAAAGTCGCCAGGTCGCTCAGGATCAATCAGTTCTTCCATAATGGCCTGAAAGATTTTACGATTGCTGGGATTGCCAATATCATAATCAATTTCAAAAAGTCTAGCCAAAACTCGCATAACATTGCCATCCACAGCAGGCTCCGGTAAGTCAAAAGCAATACTGGCAATAGCACCTGCAGTATAGGGGCCGATGCCTTTTAGTGAAGCAATCTTATCGTAACTTTGTGGAAATTCTCCGCCAAAGTTCCCCACAATCTGCTGGGCAGCTACCTGCATATTACGAACACGAGAATAATATCCTAACCCTTCCCAAGCTTTGAGTAATTTCTCCTCGGGAGCTTGGGCTAGATCCTCAACTCTTGGGAACCAGTCTAAAAATCTCAAGTAATAAGGGATAACTGTCTGAACCTGAGTCTGTTGGAGCATAATTTCAGAGATCCAGATATGATAGGGATTCTTAGTCCGCCGCCAAGGCAGATCGCGCTTTTCCCTGTCGTACCACTCTAGGAGGGTTCGTCTAAAGGCGGAAATCGTAGGTTGATCCCACATCTCAATACCGTAATCTTTTAAATCAAGTTTTTTAACCATATAAAGATTATAGCAAAATTCTCTTTGGTCTCTAAAATAGAGTACTTCAATAAAAAGAAAAACATAATAAAAATCGAAGAAATACTTGACAAAAGAAAACGCTTACATTATAATTAAAATGTAAGCGAGATAAGACTTAATCAAGGAGGAAACCCTTATGATTAGATTGAATATTTCACGGTACAAGAATGGTGACAGTTGCCTATAGATGGTAGGCAGACTAAATAATTTTACACAGAGTTATAGCCGGAAGTATGAGATGTTGTGTTATGAGGTGATTAGAATGCTTAACATGAATATATCTCGGTATAAAAACGGTGACTAGCTAAACATTTAACTTGCATTCAAGGAGCGTTAGGGAGGCTTAAAGCTTGCAAAAGTGCCGGAGGTAGGGCTTATGTTGATGTTTGATATAGGTCGCTATAAAAATGGGGATTTCTTAGTTGTTGCGTAGAATAGCTAAAGGAGTGGTTCCCATGCCAAATTGAGGGTATAGCCTATGATAAACTGAGGTGGTTGTATGCTTATGTATAATCAAAGTCGTTACAAAAACGGAGACATTTGGGTTCGCTGCATAAAATAGCGCAAGGGGTGAAACCGATGTAATACAGAAAAAAGTAGGTTATAAACAACTATTATCAAGAGAGGTAATACTATGGTAAAGATGAATTTAAGCCGTTATAAAAACGGTGACAAGAATTTCTATTAACCTCCTTATGAGAATAGAAAGGCCGTGATGCCCGTGACAGATATTGAATCATACTATTAAAATCCGATTCTAGGTGTGCAGGAATCGGATTTTTTTGTGCTTTCAAATGGGGCTTCTTAACAAGTTATGAAGCCAGTCTAATACCTTCATTGATAGTCAATAGTCTGCGTCACCTTTACCTAAGAAAAACTATGAGTGTTCGTTAAGAGTGCCAATCTATCACTGTTTTTAGTAAGATAATTACTTTTTTATAATGTTTGATAAATTTTCTAAAAGATTTGTTTTATTTTACTTTATGATTGCTATTACCTAACAACATTAGAATCATCTTGAAAAAAACTAAAAAAAACATTAATATGAAACTATATTAGTAGATGAGTTGGTACCGCTAGATCTATTAGTATAAACTATTAATAAATTCAAGGAGAATTTTATGAACTCATTAGCATTTGAAGAATTTGAGGTTGCAACCACAGATAGTCTCTCTGAGGTAGAAGCAGGCGGGGCCCTTTTAGGTGTTGTAGGAGCAGTAGCTGGTGGAGTTGGCGGCTTCTTCACAGGAGGGGTTGCTGGAGCAGCTGTTGGAACAATAACTTTGCCAGTTGTTGGAACAATTGCAGGAACTACAGCTGGAGCTATCGGTGGAGCAGCAACTGGCGCCGTTACTGGTGGTTTAGCTGGAGCTAGCGTTAACACTTGGGGTAAATGGATCTAATCTACCCTAGAAAGGGAGATGCATATGTTGTCACCTAAGTTATGCTGGTTTGTTTTAGCCAGCTATCCTATTATGATACTTATTCCTGTGTTATTTCCACAGATAAAAAATATTAAGCTTATCGTGTTTTCTATACTATTGGTAGAAAATTTACTAGTTATAGCTCTTTATTTAAAAGGTAAGTATTTTAGCTAATTAGGTATGTTCCACCAGTACTTAAGCTTCTGTTCCTCTGCCTTTTGATAGCCTGACTTCTTTTATATTAAGGAGCCAGGCTTGTTTGCTAATTGGAGCTAGCGTTAATGTGGTCTCCATTAGATGTTAGATAGGTTTGATGTAAAAAAGTAACTTATAGTAGTTTATGAAACTATGAGGAGGATATCAATATTTCTTCTTCTATTAGTTTTGCTCCCTAGTAATAAAATGAGGCTGTTCAGTTATTCATTGCTTATGGCTAATGCATTAGTGGTTAGCCATATTTTTTATAAATCTAATTTGTTAAACTAGCAAAAAATAAAAATGAAAGGGGATAACTAATGTATCCACAACCTAAGAAATCAGTAGCGCCTTTGGTGCTCGGCATCTTGTCATTAATCTTTTCAGTCCTGTTTGCTATCATTGGTCTTATTCTTGGAATTATTGGGCTGTCACTAGGAATCAGTAAAAATAAAGGTCAGGAATTTGATTACAAGATTCCTATTATTTTAAATAGTCTGGGTATTGGTATTGCAGCTGTTAATATGATTATTGGCTTTATTCAAGGCTATATGAACGCCCGCTAAGACTGATAATAAACTAAATTGGAAGTTGTGCAAAATCTGTTATTATTGATATTTGTTCATTGCATGTTTATACAAGTGTTTTAGAGATAACGAATATTTATTAATGATTGGACACCCAAATAAATTAATTTTGTATGCGCTCCAGAAGAATTGACTGGAGTAAATGGTGGAGGTTATATTCCTGCTGCAGCTGGCGCAGCAGCTGTATGTTTTAGTGGTATATAAGAGGTAGTTTCTCAAATTTATTAAATTATGAGGAGGACATTGATCTCCCCCTCTTCATTTTGGGGGATTTTTGAAGGGCAATACCACTAAATATTCAGAAAATTATTTTAATTATGACGCTAATCTTGAAATTTGATTAAAATAAGCTTAACAATATTGTCAAGTGCAACTAAAGTTGTTAGACTGATTGGTGTACAGGTGGTGTACTTTATTTATTCTAGTTATAGTTACTGGATTTTGGGGGCTGGATTAAGATCTGGAACCAAGTTATTGATGTTCGTTTTATTAATTTAAAATGGATAATAAGAAATGTGCACTCAATATCACTCTGCTGTTTTAGAGAGAAGTGACTCGACTTTTATTATCTTTAAAGTCGGGTCACTTTTTAGGGATATTATCGGTAATAAAATTTAGGAAAGCAATTTTATGAAACAAGTTATTTACATTATTCTTATCGTCATTGCGGTTAATGTGCTCTTGGAAGTAGTTAAGCGCCTCTCTGGCAGAGGAATGCCTGCCCCCTCGCAATCTCAAGGACAGGGGCGCAGCCGCTTATTCTGGCGCAGACAGTACAAGTTTGTTCCTCAAATTGATACCAGAGACTGTGGTCCGGCAGCCTTGGCTTCTGTTGCCAAGCATTATGGCTCAGACTATTCTATTGCCCATCTGCGGGAGCTCTCAAAGACCGATAAGCAAGGAACGACTGCCCTAGGTATCGTTGAGGCTGCTAAGAAGCTGGGATTTGAGACCCGCTCTATTAAGGCAGACATGACCCTTTTTGATTACGACGACTTAACATATCCTTTTATTGTGCATGTCGTCAAGGGAAAAAGAATGCAGCACTATTATGTCGTTTATGCCAATGAAAAGGATCATCTGATTATTGGTGACCCCGATCCTACGGTCAAGGTTACGCGGATGAGCAAGGAAGAATTCCAAAAAGAATGGACCGGTGTCGCCATCTTCCTAGCCCCTCAGCCTAGCTATAAACCGCATAAAGACAACAAGAATGGCCTAACCAGTTTCTTCCCGCTGATTTTTAAGCAGAAGGCGCTGATGACCTATATCATTCTGGCTAGTTTAATTGTTACCTTGATTGATATTGTTGGATCTTACTATCTGCAGGGGATTTTGGACTCCTACATTCCTGATCAATTAATCTCTACCCTAGGGATTATCACAATCGGTCTGGTTGTAACTTACATTATTCAGCAGATGATGAATTTTGCCAAGGAATATCTCTTGGCTGTCTTGAGTATTCGCTTGGTTATTGATGTTATTCTCTCTTATATCAAGCATATCTTCACCCTGCCTATGTCCTTCTTTGCGACTCGGCGAACCGGTGAGATTACTTCTCGTTTTACCGATGCCAATCAGATTATTGATGCAGTCGCTTCGACTATTTTTTCGGTCTTTCTAGATTTGACTATGATCGTCTTGGTCGGTGGGGTTTTGCTGGTTCAAAATAATAACCTCTTCTTTTTGACTTTGATTTCTGTCCCTGTCTATGCCATCATCATCTTTGCTTTCTTAAAGCCTTTTGAAAAGATGAATCATGAGATGATGGAAAGCAATGCTATTGTCAGCTCATCAATCATCGAGGATATTAATGGTATGGAAACCATTAAGTCACTAACTAGTGAAGATGCACGTTATCAGAGTGTTGACAGTGAATTTGTGGATTACTTGGAAAAGAACTTCAAGCTGCATAAATATACTGCTATTCAAAACGCCCTGAAAACAGGCTCCAAGATGATCCTCAATGTTGTTATCCTCTGGTATGGTGCTCGTTTAGTTATGGATGGCAAAATCTCTGTCGGTCAGCTCATTACCTTTAATGCTCTCTTGTCTTACTTCTCAAACCCTATTGAGCGTATTATTGGTCTGCAGACAAAACTGCAATCAGCCCGCGTGGCGAATACGCGTCTGAACGAAGTTTACCTAGTGGATTCTGAGTTTGATAATAATGGGGAACTGTCCGAAACGACCTTCCTGGATGGGGATATCTCTTTTGAAAATCTATCCTATAAATATGGATTTGGTCGCGATACTCTTTCCAATATTAACCTAACTATCAAAAAAGGTGATAAAGTTAGTATCGTTGGACCTAGTGGTTCGGGTAAGACAACCTTAGCCAAAATGATCGTCAATTTCTACGAACCTAACCGTGGCATTGTCCGCCTCAATGGAAATGATCTGAAAGTTATTGATAAGACCGCTCTGCGGCAGCATATCAATTATTTGCCGCAACAGGCCTATGTTTTTAGTGGTTCTATCATGGATAATCTAACCCTCGGTGCCAAAGAGGGAACGACCCAAGAGGACATTATCCGTGCTTGTGAGATTGCGGAAATCCGCAAGGATATTGAGCAAATGCCGCTTGGTTATCAGACAGAATTATCAGATGGTGCTGGTGTATCTGGTGGACAGAAACAGCGGATTGCCTTGGCTCGTGCCCTCTTGACGAAGTCGCCGGTACTTATTCTCGACGAAGCTACCAGCAGCTTGGATGTATTAACTGAGCGTAAAATTGTCGATAATCTCTTGAAGATGACAGATAAGACTGTTATCTTCGTGGCGCACCGCTTGAGTATTTCTCAGCGCACCAACACCGTTATTGTGATGGAGCAAGGCCAGGTCGTTGAACAAGGAAGTCCTAAAGAGCTCTTGGCTAATAAAGGCCTTTATGCTGAGCTGTTTAATTGAAAGAGAGGACAAACATGGATCCGAAATTTTTACAAAGTGCCGAATTTTATAGGAGACGTTATCACAACTTTGCGACCTTGCTGATTGTCCCTGTAGTCTGCCTGATTATTTTTATTGTGGTCTTTCTCTGCTTTGCCAAAAAGGAAATTACTGTAATTTCCACTGGTGAAGTGGCTCCGACTAGGGTTGTGTCAGTTATTCAATCCTACAGCGATGCTTCTGTTGCAAAAAATAATCTAGACAATAATGCGACTGTTAAGGAAGGTGACCTTCTGATTGGCTATTCAGAAGACGCTAGTCCTAAACGGCAAGAAGAGCAGGAAAAGATTGTCAAAGATAGGCAGGAGCGCGATAAGAAGGACAAGAAAAAGGACAAAAAAGATAAAAAAGACAAGAAAAAAGATAAGAAGGATAAAAAGAAATCCAAAAAGAAGAAAAAATCTAAGGACAAGAAAAAGAAAGATAAAAAGTCCAAAAAGAAAGATAGCAGCAATGAAACCAAGAAGGTGACGCTCTTTGCTCCTGAAGATGGTATTATCCATATCAATCCTAAGTACGAAGGTGCAAACCTTCTGCCTAGTGGAGCTGAGATCGGTCAAATTTATCCCGACATTAAAAAGACTAAGACCGTTCTTATCAGTTACTATGTCACATCTGATGATGTTGTTTCGATGGAGAAAGGGCAAAAAACCCGGCTCTCTCTAGAAAGAAAGGGCAATGATAAGGTAACTATTGAGGGAAAAATTACCAATGTAGCTTCCTCTGCTATAACGACCAAGAAGGGGAATGTCTTCAAAGTTACGGCTAAGGCTAAGCTGTCTAAAAAGGACAGCAAACTAGTCAAGTATGGTATGACTGGTAAGACCGTTACTGTTACCGATAAAAAGACTTACTTTGACTATTTTAAGGACAAATTGCTCCACAAGATGGAAAATTAAGCTTAATTCACAATCCGGCTCAAACTGAGTTGGATTTTTATTTTTAAATTCTAATAATTTAAAAGGTGTCTGTTTTTTATCTATTTAATTAACTTTTAAGAAAATGCTTGCAAAATAAACCAATGCCTGTTAAAATAACTATTAACAATTGAAGATAAATTTGATTGTTAATAAAATCAGGTCGATTTACTGAATCAGTAAGAGACGAAACAAAAATAAGGAGACCATTTATATGAATTCATTGGCATTTGAACAATTTGACAACTTAGAAACAGAAGCCTTGACAACTTTTGCAGGTGGAGAGTATAAAGACTACGGTCGTTGCTTGGCAGCTACGGAAGGCGGCGTAATTGGCGGTGGCTTGGCAGCAGGCCTCGGGACAGCTGGTTTAGTGGCTGCTGCAGGCGGACCAGTTGGTTGGGGTGCTGGAGCTCTTATTGCAGGAGTTACCTTGCTGGGAGCTGCTGGTGGCGGTTCGTTGGCATTTGGTAGTGCAGATGCTTGCTCTTCAGTCCCAGGATAGCTATACAAGAGGTTTGTTAATCAAACTCAATACTCTGTGATTCTATAAAATTTACTCTGAGCATCATTGATCCAACTCCAACTGAGTTGGATTTCTATTTATTTTCAAATGAAAATAAATAGAAAATTTAGTGGCTGTTATCAGGGGTCTTATAATTTGATTAAACCGCTAGAAATCGCTTGCTTATAAGCATTTTATCTTTTACAATGGTCACTGTCAGTTGAAAAAATTCGATTGACAAATAAACAAACTGCTCAGATTTACGTGAAGCAGTAGATGATCAAGTAAAAAATGAGGAGGATATTCACATGAAAGCAAATACTGCAATGATGAATTATGCTGAGTTAACAGATGAGGAGCTTCAAGAAATCACCGGCGGCGGCCTCTTTGATAGTGTCACAGATTTCGTTAATACAGTTGATACAGTTATTACCGCTGTTGAAAATGCATATTCAATTGCAAAAGATGCAATCATCATTTCGTAATAGATCAGTGTGCATTTGGCTAAGGAAACTTGAAGGTTAGTTCTGAAATCATGCTTTCAGTAATTGATCAAAATAAGACTAAAAAATAGCTAAGTTCGATTCTAGATTCCTAGGATCGAATTTTCTATTTATATTCAAATGAAAATAAATAGAAAGTTTAACAAGTGTTATCAGAGATCTTTTAATCTGATTAAATCGTTAAAAATCGCTTGATTCTAGGTTTTTCATCCTTTACAATGACTACTGTCAATTGAAAAGATTTTCGATTGATGAGTAAAATCAGGTCAGATTTACACGGAGTAATGAAAGACTAAGTTAAAATAAGGAGGTATTCAACATGAATACAATTGCATTTGAAGAATTTGAAACAATGAAGGCAGATAGCTTGACAGCTGTTTCAGGAGGGTTTTTACCATTCCCACCAATTCCTCCATATCCAGGTTCAGGTCTAGATCCATATTCTGGTATTGGAGCAGTTGCTGGCGCAGCTGTTGGCGCTCTTTTGCCACCAGTGGGTGTAGGTGCAGAGGTAGGAGCTGCTGTCGGAGCTCTTTCAGACTATTAAGAGTCAATAGCTAAGACAAGGTTAGTCTGGCGCGGATTTATTTCAGTAGTCTGACTGATTTTAAGACTAAATCATTAAAAACTAGTGATTAAACAACTTTCTATTGAGATACTCAAAGCCTATCTATTCTTTACTAGGGATAGACAGGCTTTTTAGTATTATTCTAAGTTGACTTTTTGAGGTGGGGAGCTGAATCGGACAGCCTACCCTATAGAGAAAATCAACAGTGAAAATTGACCGTTTTTCCTTGCATTGGTAGTTATATTCCTGTATAATATTACCTTGTGAGTATCCCTCACTTACCCCTTGCAGAGACTGGGGGTCATTAGACCAAAAGGAGGAAAACATCAATGGCTAAATACGAAATTCTTTATATTATTCGTCCAAACATTGAAGAAGAAGCTAAGAACGCTTTGGTAGAACGCTTTGACGCTATCTTGACAGACAACGGTGCAACTGTTGCTGAATCAAAAGATTGGGAAAAACGTCGCTTGGCTTATGAAATCCAAGATTTCACAGAAGGTCTCTACCATATCGTTAATGTTGAATCTGATAACGCTCATGCTCTTAATGAATTTGATCGTCTGTCAAAAATCAACAACGACATTCTTCGTCACATGATTGTTAAGCTTGACGCTTAAGAAGGTAGCTTATGATAAATAACGTCGTACTAGTTGGCCGCATGACCCGTGATGCGGAACTTCGTTACACCCCGTCTAATCAAGCCGTTGCGACTTTCAGCCTAGCTGTGAATCGTAATTTTAAAAACCAAAATGGTGAGCGTGAGGCTGATTTCATTAACTGTGTGATTTGGCGTCAGCAAGCTGAAAACTTGGCCAACTGGGCTAAAAAAGGAGCCTTGATTGGGATTACTGGTCGTATCCAGACCCGTAATTATGAGAACCAGCAAGGTCAACGGGTTTATGTAACTGAAGTAGTCGCTGATAATTTCCAACTGTTGGAAAGTCGTGCAACGCGTGAAGCTAATAGCAGTAGTTCTTACAATGCTGGTGGTAACAATCCCTCAGGCTTTGCTTCACAGGATTCGCAGCCAACACCAAACTTCGGCCGTGATGAAAGTCCATTTGGCAACTCTAACCCAATGGATATTTCTGACGACGACCTTCCATTCTAAGTGAAAAAAGACAAGGGCTTGCAGACAAGTCAAAAAATAATATAAAGGAGAATAAATATGGCTCAACAACGTCGTGGCGGATTCAAACGCCGTAAAAAAGTTGATTATATCGCAGCTAACAAGATTGAATACGTTGATTACAAAGATACTGAACTGCTTAGCCGCTTTGTTTCTGAGCGTGGGAAAATTTTGCCACGCCGCGTAACTGGAACATCTGCTAAGAACCAACGTAAGGTAACGACAGCAATTAAACGTGCTCGCGTTATGGCTCTTATGCCATTTGTAAACGAAGACTAATCGGGTCTATTGACCGCTTAGCAAAAAACCGACCGAAAGAGGTCGTTTTTTTTACCCTTAAAAACAGAAGAATAAGAGTATTCTCTTTTGTGTGAAACAGGAAGACAAATAAGTGCCCTTATTCATCTCACTAAGAAAAAATCCCAGGCTTATGCAGACTGAAATTTCTAAGATTTTATTTTTGAGCAGGACTAGGGCTTCTGAGTTGCCAAGGCACTTTGGATATTATATTGTTTCTTAAGGAAGTATTTAAGAGCGAAACTAAGTCCGCTGATAACAATCATAACAAGTCCAGGGAGAACAGGATTTAATGCCTTAGGAATCAAGGCTGTAGCTCCAACAAAACCAATCCAAATCAGCGTAAAGACAGCCATATACATTAGGGATCTCCATAGACTAGGCCGCTCGCTTTTAGGTTTTCCTGCATATCGGTAAACAAAGTGATAAAGAGCATAAAGAGCAGCACCGCCAGTCAGGGCAGTAACAATAGTGGTCACAATACCATAACCTTGCTGGTAGTAATGTTTGTTAGCAAGAGATGTGAGACCATAGATAAGACCGAAAAATCCTAGAAGCATCAGACTGCTATCCAGCCACATCAGCCAAGGATTCTTATTTGTATCATCCCTCTGCGCTTGATTGGCTTGGGTAGAGCTGGACTCTGTAAATGTTTTAGCCCAGATAGTAGGCGCTCCAAAGAGAGAACGGGCTGTATGTCCTTCCTTTTGATTTTCAATAATAGTTGGAAGGACATCGGCCAAGATAGCCTCAATCTCTTCTTGACTTTTGCCATCCTTTTGAAGTTGATGGCTGGCAATCGTAATAAATTCCCGATTTTTTTTGGTCAATTCCTGTAAATCCATAGGGTGGTAGTCTCCTGTTTTGATAAGTTTTGAAATATTTGAAATTAGAACCAGCGCTTACGAATGAAATAGATAACGACAGTCAAACTCATGACTGAAGCAATAAAAACAATAAACCAGAAGGCGTGTGGCAGACCATTTAAAGGCAACCAGTTGTTTTTAAAATTCATCCCATAAGCCGAGAAGACAACAGTTGGGATATCTAAGGCCATGGTCATTAGCGCCAGTGTCTTCATAATAGAATTCTGGTTGTTAGAAATAATAGAAGCTGATGTTTCAGTCATGACATTGAGGACATTTTCATAGATGCTGGCCATCTCGATGGCCTGTTGCGTTTCAATCAAGGTATCCTCTAGTAAATCTTCATCGTCGATATATTTTTTCAAACTGGAGGCGTTGCCTGTCAGCTTTTTGACAATACGTTCATTGATTTTCAACGAAGCCTTTAGGTAAATGATAGACTTCTCCAACTCCATCATATCAATAAGCTGCTCATTTCTTGTTGCATCCTCTAGTTGGGCTTCGATACGATCGCTTTGGCGGTCGATCGAGCGCAGGGCAGTTAGAAAGAGCTCGGCATTGCGATAGAGAAGTTGAAAGACAAATCGTGTCTTCATAAAAGTGTAGAAGCCTCGTACTCGTCGATTAAGAAAATTATCAAAGAGGATCAATGGTTCCAAACAAGTAGTAATAACGACTTGGTTTGTGACGATAATCCCTAAAGGGATGGTCACATAGTAGCTCTTGCCATTGCGATCTTCTTGAGTTGGCACATCAACGATAATCAGGGTGTAGTTGTCCTCAACACTGATCCGCGAACTTTCTTCGGCATCTAGGGGTGCTCTTAGGTCGGTAATGTCAATACTGAACTGCTCAGCAAGTTTGACAGATTCTTCCTGGGAAGGGTTCACAAGATTGATCCAAGCCCCAGGCTCGAATGTTTCTATTTCGTTGAGTTGATTATTGGCAGAAAGAAACATTTGTTCCATAAGAACCCCTCCTCATAGTGATAATTTGCTCCAAGGCACACCTTACCATTATACTATAATTAGCTGGGTTTGTGGGTAGCTTTTTATAAAAAATTCTTAGCTCTTGAGAGGAAAGTTGGTTCAGTTGTTAACAGGTAAACTTATGATACCCCTCTTGATAAAAGCCTCTATTTTTGTTAAACTTAAGCATGAGAATCGGGACGAACGTATGCGGAGTGATACGACTTTTGACTGATAGTTTTATCAAGTGAAAGTAGCGGATTCTGTTGTTGGTTGAATGTCCTTGATAGTTTACGATAAGGAGCCTGCTATGTCCGAACGCGGATTGTTGATTGTTTTCTCTGGACCTTCTGGGGTCGGCAAGGGAACGGTTCGTCAGGAAATATTTTCAACGCCAGACCATAAATTTGAATATTCGGTCTCGATGACGACCCGTGCTCAACGCCCTGGAGAACAGAATGGTGTTGATTATTTTTTCCGAACCCGTGAAGAGTTTGAAGAGTTGATTCGCCAAGGACAGATGCTGGAGTACGCTGAATATGTCGGTAATTACTATGGTACTCCCCTAACCTATGTTAATGAAACGCTAGATAAAGGCATTGACGTTTTTCTGGAAATTGAGGTTCAAGGAGCGCTCCAAGTTAAGAAAAAAGTACCAGACGGGGTTTTTATATTTCTGACACCGCCTGATTTAGAGGAACTAAAAGATCGTTTGGTTGGTCGCGGAACAGATAGCGACACAATTATTGCTCAGCGTATTGAACGGGCCAAAGAGGAAATTGCCCTTATGCGTGAGTACGACTACGCAGTGGTCAATGATGAAGTACCTGCAGCAGCAGAACGTGTCAAACGTATTATTGAAGCGGAGCACTGTCGCGTCGATCGGGTTATTGGCCGCTATAATAAGATGATTCAAGATATTTAAGTTAGAAAAGAGATACTGCTTTATGATGTTAAAACCTTCTATTGATACCCTTTTGGATAAGATACCTTCAAAATATTCTCTCTGCATTTTACAGGCCAAACGTGCTCATGAACTAGAAGAAGGAGCCAAGCCAACTCAAAGCTTTAAATCTGTTAAAGCAACCTTGCAGGCTTTAGAAGAAATTGAAGCTGGCAAAGTGACGATTCATCCAGATCCTGCTGCCAAGCGTGCTGCTGTTATTGCACGTGCAGAAGCCGAGCGTCGGGCTAAGGAAGAAGAAGAACGTAAGATTAAAGAACAAATTGCTAAGGAAAAAGAAGAAGAAGGTGAAAAGATTTAAGATTTTGCCAGATAATCAAAGAAAAAGCACGAGCTGGGATTTGGTAATCTCAGCTTCCTTAATTTTTTCAGCTGTTGTCAAGCATTCTAAAGGAGGGGCAGTATGGAAAAGATAGCCAAGGTCATTGTTGATGTACCTTTGATGCAGACGGATAAACCTTTTTCCTATCGAATCCCAGCCGAACTGACAGACCTGGTCAGCCTAGGCAGTCGGGTGCATGTTCCCTTTGGTAGGAGCAATCGTCTCCTGCAAGGTTTTGTTGTTGGATTTGATGAAGGCGATCCTCAAGATTTGAAAAAATTAGTAGCTGTCTTGGATTTTGAACCAGTTCTCAACCAAGAGCAGCTAGAATTGGCGGATTACATGCGTCATACTGTTTTTTCCTACAAAATTTCTATTCTCAAATCTATGATTCCGAGTCTCCTCAATTCTGACTATGACCGTATTTTGGAGGCAACTGATGCCTTGTCTGATTTGGATAGAGAGCTTATTTTTGGTAAGCAAGATCAAATTTATTATTCTGCTTTGGATAGCAGTTTAGAAGGTCAGGTGACTAGGTTGGTTAGGGCAGGGCAGATTAGGATTCGTTATTCGGCTAAGGATAAAAAAACTCTAAAGACAGTGAAATACTATCGTCCTGTCTTTGATAAGCTTAAAGAGTTGGAAATTGCCAAGAGAGCTAAAAAACGCCAAGAGCTTAAGAATTTTTTACTGACTCACCCGAACTCAGCCTTACTTTCTGACTTACAGAAACAGTTTTCGCGTGATCAAATTAACTTTTTTAGGGACGCTGGTGCACTCGCAATTGAGGAGGTTGAGGTGAACCGCAGTCAGTCCTATTTTGCTCATGTTGAAAAGAGCGACTTTCTAAAGCTTAATGCCGAGCAGGCCTATGCTGTTGAGAGCATTACAGCTGACATAGGACGAGATAATAAGCCTTACCTGCTGGAGGGGATTACCGGTTCTGGAAAAACAGAAGTCTACCTCCACATTATTGATCATGTCCTGAAGATAGGAAAAACGGCTATTGTCCTAGTGCCTGAAATTTCTCTGACCCCCCAGATGACTAACCGCTTTATCTCACGTTTTGGTGAGCAGGTTGCAATCATGCATTCGGGACTGTCAGATGGAGAAAAATACGATGAGTGGCGCAAGATTAAATCGGGTCAGGCTAAGGTTGTAGTTGGTGCCCGTTCGGCTATTTTCAGTCCGCTGACTAATATCGGAGCGATTATCATTGATGAGGAGCATGAGGCAACCTACAAACAGGAATCTAATCCTCGCTATCACGCTCGAGATGTAGCACTCCTGCGTGCCCGCTATCATAAGGCTGTCTTGGTCATGGGGTCTGCTACTCCTAGCATTGAGAGTCGGGCGCGTGCTAGCCGTGAGGTTTATCATTTTATTCGTTTAACCCAGCGGGCTAATCCTTTAGCAAAAGTTCCCAAGGTCGAGATTATTGACTTTAGGGATTATCTAGGTAAGCAAGAAATTAGCAATTTCACCCCGCTTCTATTGGATAAAATCAGGGATCGCTTGGACAAAAAAGAACAGATTGTCCTCATGCTTAACCGCCGCGGATTCTCAAGTTTTATTATGTGCCGAGAGTGCGGCTATGTCGATGATTGTCCTAATTGTGATATTTCTCTGACCCTGCACATGGACACTAAGACAATGAATTGCCACTACTGTGGCTTTCAAAAGGGAATCCCTCACACCTGTCCAAATTGCAGCAGCTCCAGCATTCGTTACTATGGAACAGGTACGCAGAAAGCCTTCGACGAGCTTCAGGAAATACTACCAGAAGCCCGTATTATTCGCATGGATGTCGATACAACTAGGAAAAAAGGTGCGCATGAAAAGATTTTAGAGTCTTTTGGTCGAGGGGAGGCAGATATTTTGCTGGGAACCCAAATGATCGCCAAGGGGCTAGATTTTCCTAATGTTACCCTAGTGGGGGTACTCAATGCAGATACGTCCTTGAATCTTCCAGATTTTCGTTCAGCTGAAAGAACCTTTCAGCTCTTGACCCAAGTAGCGGGACGAGCTGGTCGGGCAGAAAAAGCTGGCGAAGTCCTGATTCAAACCTATAATCCTAATAATTACGCTATTCAGCTGGCGCAACAACAGGATTATGAAGCCTTTTATACCTATGAAATGGCAGTTCGCAGGCAATTAGCCTATCCGCCTTATTACTATACTGTCGGTTTAACCCTGTCTCATAAAAATGAAGAGAGGGTTATCCAGAAGTCCTTTGAAGTTGTTAACCTGCTTAAGAAGCAGCTGAGCAACAAGATAAAAATCTTGGGGCCAACACCTAAGCCTATTGCTCGTACCCACAACCTCTATCATTATCAAATTATTATCAAGTATCGGTTTGAAGACAGATTAGAAACGGTGCTTAATCAGATTTTAGATTTGACGCAAGAAAAAGACAATAAGGATTTACGTCTGATCATTGATCATGAGCCGCAAAGTTTTGTCTAAGACTGGAAGCTTGTTGTGAAATTTAAGTAAAGGAAAGATTGCTCTGAGTTTTGAGCAATCGTGGTAAATAGATGACAAAAATAATTTTTATGGGAACCCCCGACTTTTCGGCGACAGTCCTCAAAGGCTTATTAGCCAGTGAAAATTACGAGATTTTAGCAGTTGTAACTCAGCCCGATCGAGCTGTCGGCCGTAAAAAAGAAATCCATTTGACACCAGTCAAAGAGGTTGCTTTAGCCTATGGTTTACCTATTTATCAGCCTGAAAAGTTGTCAGGATCAAAGGAATTGGAGCAGCTGATGGATCTTGGTGCCGATGGAATTGTGACGGCCGCTTTCGGTCAATTTTTGCCGACCAAGCTCCTAGATAAGGTTGGCTTTGCGGTTAACGTTCATGCGTCTCTTTTGCCTAAGTATCGCGGCGGCGCCCCTATCCACTATGCCCTTATTAACGGTGATGAGAGAGCGGGTGTAACCATCATGGAAATGGTTAAGGAGATGGATGCTGGCGATATGATTAGTCAGGACAGCCTGCCTATTACAGATCGTGATAATGTAGGAACCCTCTTTGATAAGTTAGCCGTGCTAGGGCGCGATTTATTGTTGGAGACCTTACCGAATTACCTGAATGGTACAATTAAACCTCAACCTCAAGATAACACTCAGGTAACTTTTTCCCCTAATATTCAGCCTGAGGAAGAACGGCTGGATTGGACTAAGTCTTCTCGGATGCTTTTTAACCAGGTGCGTGGTATGTATCCTTGGCCGATTGCCCATACCTTGCTCAAGGGTCAGCGTTTTAAAATCCACGAAGCTCAATCGGTAACTGGTCAAGGGCAGCCAGGAGAAATTATTGAAAAAACCAAAAAGACTTTGGTGGTTGCCGCTGGTCAGGGGGCTCTGTCGCTCAAAACAGTTCAACCAGCTGGTAAACCTAAAATGTCTGTAAGGGATTTTCTTAATGGTGTTGGACGTCAGCTTGAAGTAGGTGATTATTTTGGTGACTAAGTTTCGAGGGACAGCCCGCAGCGCTGCTTTGCAGGTATTGGAGGAGGTGTTCAATCAGGGGGCCTATTCCAATGTCGCCCTCAACAGGGTGCTGTCATCTACACCTTTATCCGATCAAGACAAGGGATTGGCTACTGAGATTGTCTACGGGACAGTTGCACGAAAGATTACATTGGAATGGCATTTGGCTCATGTTGTTGATGATCGAAACAAGCTGGAGTCTTGGGTTTATATTCTACTTATGCTTAGTCTTTACCAGTTGCTCTATTTAGATAGGCTGCCTCGGCATGCTATCGTGAATGAGGCAGTAAAATTAGCTAAGAAACGTAGCCATAAGGGAGCAGATAAGCTGGTTAATGCTGTCTTGCGTAGATTATCGCAAGATTCCTTGCCAAAACCAGCAGATATTAAGCGTAAGAATAAGCGCTATTCGATTGAATATTCCCTACCTGTCTGGCTGGTTAAAAAAATAATTGACCAATATGGTGAGAAACGTGCAAGAAAAATCTTCCAAAGTCTTTTTATTCGTAATAAAGCCAGCGTTCGAGTGACGACTCCGCTGAAATTCGACGAAATTAGGATCTCAACAGGTGCTAACATCTCTAAGTTATCTCCAGTTGGTCTGGTAAAAGAGTCGGGCTACTTTGCAGGAACAGATTATTTTAAAAACGGGGATATCACCATTCAGGACGAATCCAGTCAGCTGGTTGCACCAACCTTAAAAATTCAAGGGACAGAAGAAATTCTTGATGCTTGTGCTGCTCCCGGCGGAAAGACTACTCATATGGCAGCCTACCTAACGACAGGACACATCACTGCCTTAGATCTCTATGATCATAAATTAGATTTGGTGAAAGAGAATGCTCGGCGTCTCCGCCTAGCTGATAAAATAGATACGCAAAAACTGGATGCCCGTTTAGTCCACCAGCAGTTTGCTCCTGATAGTTTTGACAAAATTTTGGTTGATGCCCCCTGTTCGGGAATCGGTTTGATCCGGCGTAAACCCGACATCAAATATAATAAGGACATTCAGGACTTTGAACAGCTGCAAACCATACAGCTAGAGATCTTAGACAGTGTTTGTCAAACCCTGCGTAAAAATGGTATAATAACCTACAGTACCTGCACTATTTTTCAGGAAGAAAATCAAGAAGTTATTCAAGCTTTCTTAGATACCCATCCTAATTTTGAACAGGTAAAACTGGAACATGAGCAGACAGATATTGTGGAGGATGGTTTTATATGCATCACTCCTGAGAGCCATCAGACCGATGGATTCTTTATTGCTCAAGTGAAGCGTATGTATTAGCGTGAAAGGACAGTTAAACAATTCATGGAAATTGCTTTACGGACTGATATCGGGCAGAAACGTTCTGATAATCAGGATTTCATCAATCAATATTACAATCAGGCAGATATTCCCCTTATCATCTTAGCGGACGGTATGGGAGGACATCGTGCCGGTAATATCGCGAGCGAGTTGACGGTAACCGATTTAGGTAAGGCGTGGGAAGCGTTAGACTTCACCGATCTTAGCCAAATCCGTGACTGGATGATTGATATCATTGAAAAGGAAAATAAAAAGATTCACGAGCTGGGCAAAGAGGAATCGTACCGCAGCATGGGAACAACTATTGAGGCTGTCGCTGTTGTTGATAATGCTGCCCTATATGCTCATCTGGGGGATTCTCGTATCGGTCTTATCAGAAATGGCCAGTACCAACAATTGACAACGGATCATTCCTTAGTCAATGAATTGCTGAGAGCTGGTCAGATTACTGAAGAGGAAGCGGCTACCCATCCCCAGCGCAATATCATCACGCAATCAATTGGCCAACAAAGCCCAATTGAGTTAGACTTGGGTGTACAACAGCTGGAAGCTGGCGATTTCATCCTGATGAATAGCGATGGTCTGACTAATATGATTTCTAGTGAAACCATCGTTAATATCCTGTTGGCTGATGATGGGAATCTTTCTGACAAAGCTGAGCAGCTTGTCGCCGAAGCTAATAAAGCTGGTGGCCTAGATAATATTACCGTGGGACTGCTACACGTAGAAGGTGAGGCAGCATCATGATTCAGATTGGCAAACTATTTGCTGGTCGCTATCGTATTCTTAAGTCCATAGGACGAGGCGGTATGGCGGATGTATATCTGGCTAATGATTTGATTTTAGAGGGAGAAGAAGTAGCCATCAAGGTACTTCGAACCAACTATCAAACCGATCAGGTTGCGGTTACCCGTTTTCAGCGGGAAGCCAGAGCCATGGCAGAGCTCAGCCATACTAATATCGTTTCAATCAGGGACATCGGTGAAGAAGATGGCCAGCAGTTCCTTGTAATGGAGTATGTGGATGGTTCAGACCTAAAACACTATATTCAAGATAATGCCCCTTTATCCAATAGCGAAGTCGTGCGTATCATGGAAGAAGTACTGTCAGCCATGACATTAGCGCACGAAAAAGGAATTATCCACCGCGATCTAAAACCACAAAACATTCTCCTAACTAAAGATGGAACAGTTAAGGTTACAGATTTTGGAATAGCGGTAGCTTTTGCGGAGACCAGCTTGACTCAGACCAATTCCATGTTGGGAAGTGTTCATTATCTATCCCCCGAGCAAGCGCGTGGATCTAAAGCGACAGTTCAATCTGATATCTACGCTATGGGGATCATGCTGTTTGAAATGCTGACAGGGCATATTCCTTATGATGGTGACAGTGCTGTTACTATTGCCCTTCAGCATTTTCAGAAACCCTTGCCATCTATTCTGGAAATTAACCCAGATGTTCCCCAGGCCTTGGAAAATGTTGTTATAAAAGCAACGGCTAAACGTCTCGATGACCGCTATAAATCAACCTATGAAATGAGTCGTGATCTCATGTCTAGTTTGAGCTATAATCGCAGTCGTGAAGCCAAGTTAATTTTTTCGGATGTAGCGGATACTAAGACCTTACCAAAAATCGACAGCAGCACCGCCAACGCTTCTGCGGAACAACTTTTGAAAGCGACAGATAAAACCAAAAAACAGGAAGTAACCGCCCAGCCTGAAGCCCCTAAGAAAGTTAAACCTAAGCGTAAGCATAAGGCAGGTGTGTTCGGCAAGATCGCTGTTGCACTTTTATTAGCTATTATTGTTATTGTTGCCTTTCTCATGCTGCGTCACCCCTCTACGATTACAGTGCCGGACGTTTCTGGACAGGACTTAGCTACAGCTAGGAGAACTATTGAGGATGCCGGACTTGAAGTCGGAGAGGTCATCAAATCGGAAAGTGATTCGGTAGATGAGGGACAGGTCATTCGAACTGGACCTGAAGCTGGGACATCTAAAAAAGAGGGGCAAAAAGTTAATATCTATGTATCTACCGGTAAAGGCAGTTTCAAAATGAAAGACTACACTGGTGAAAACTACGAGGATGCCATTGATGATTTAGCCAAACGCTATGGCGTCTCCAAGTCACAGATTGAAATTACCGAATATGAAACTGCCTACTATACTGAAGGGACGATTATCGAACAGACACCTACAGAGGGTTCTGAGTTCGATCCTTCTGGTAAAGACAAAATTGAATTTACGGTAGCTGTCTATAGCTCAAGCTCAACTTCTGAATGGTACAGTCAAGATTCTGATTCAAGCTCAAGTTCTGAGTCGAGTTCGTCAAGCTCTTCTACATCGAGCTCCGAGCAACCGGACAGTAGTTCTGACGGCGGAACGGCTGATCAGAGCTCTGAGGAATAATAAATATTAAGGGATTGAAGCGCCGCTTCAATCCTTTTTTGGAGCTCACTCTCGCTTCCTCTTGCTAGCAAGCTATTATCCGTTAAAAGAATGGTTATAATTGATGTTTAAAGTCTTCCAGTATTAAGAGTCGGATGTGTTTGAAATAAGAATAGGATGGATATTTCTTTGCTTTATATCTTGTCCTTCTTAGGTCCTAAGGCCTATCTTATTCACTGCTAAGGCCAAGGCAGCTGAAATTTCAAGGGATTTTTGATACAATGAGCAGGTAAATGAAAATTAGACCTCTTTTGCTCCCAAAAGGAGGGTTCTCAAAAGGAAACCATGAAAAAATTTCAATTTTTCTTGTTAGTCGAGGCCTGCCTACTAACAATGGCATTAGTGACCATCTTGTCGGATAGTCTGACTGCTTTTATTTTAATTTTAGCACTGACTCTATTGGTTCTCTTCTTTTATAATAAGGATAACCGTGGCAGTTTTTTGCTGACAGTCAGCTCCCTCTTTCTCTTTTTAGTATTTATGCTCAATCCATATATCATTGCAGCAGTATTATTAGCTGTTGCTTACACTGTCATTAACCATTTTTCTGAGGTCAAGCATCGCAACCAATATGCCGTATTAGAGTTTGAAAAGGATAACTTATCTGTAACTCCGCTTCCCAACCAATGGTTAGGGGCCAGCCGTCATATCAGTCAGGATTTTTATACCTTCGATGATATCAATGTCATCAGAGTTAGTGGTTCTGATACCATTGATTTGACCAAGGTCATTGTATCGGGTCGTGATAATGTCGTTATTATTCGGAAAATCTACGGCCCTACTAAAATTCTAGTTCCTAGAGATGTGGCTGTTAAACTAGATGTCAGCGCCATCTATGCCAGTGTCTCTTATCTAGGATTTCCTGAGTATGACTTGCGCAATCAGTCGATCAAATTAAAGCAAGAAGATGATAAGGAACTTTTGCGCTCAGTTAAGGTTGTTATCAATATTTTTGCAGGTTCTGTTGAGGTGGTGCGCTCATGAAACGTAACGATTTCCTGCTAATCTTTTTATATGTTAGTGTCACTGTTGGATTCATCATCTTTATCATTTTTGACAGCTTAAATCTCGATACTCGAGCTGTTTTTGCCAATCCGATTGTCTTAGAGCAGTTTCTTTTTTCTGTTATTCTCTTGATGTTTTCAGTCAGCTTTCTCTTGATTTTAGTCTGGCTGGTTGTTGATGACAACAGTAAGCGCCATATTAATCAGAGCTTGCGACGCATTATCAATAATCAGCCTGTCGGTAAGCAGGCTGAGACTGAAGTAGGAAAGAATCTTGAACGCCTGTCTAAAAAGATGGGCCGAGTTACAGCCAATTTGCAAAAAACAGAGAACGCCTACATTTCTAACAGCCGAGCTATTGTAACTCAGGAGCGCAAACGAATTGCTCGTGATTTGCACGATACTGTTAGTCAGGAGCTTTTTGCCTCCTCTATGATGCTATCAGGCGTAGCCCAGAATTTGGAACATTTGGATGCTAAGCAGCTGCAAGAACAACTAACTTTAATAGAACAAACTCTGATTAGTGCTCAGAATGATTTGCGAATTATGCTCTTGCATTTGCGGCCGACAGAGCTTCAAGATCGCACTTTAGCGGAAGGAATCTCTATGCTTCTAAAGGAACTGCGCGATAAAAGCAATATCGAAGTTGTCTTTAAGAAGGATGTAGTACAATTACCCAAAATCATAGAGGATAATCTCTTTAGAATCGCCCAAGAATTTATTTCTAATACCCTCAAGCACGCTCACGCCAGCCGCTTGGAAGTCTATCTCTATCAGGTGGATAATGAGGTCCAGTTCAAAATGATTGATGATGGACAGGGATTTGATATGGATGCTAGCCGAGAGTTGAGCTATGGTCTTAAAAATATTCAAGACAGGGTTGATGATTTAGCTGGGACGGTCAATATGCTTAGCAGTAAAGGCAAGGGGGTTTCGATGGATATTCGTTTGCCAATTTTAGATGATTATGATGAAGAAAAGAAAGATGAGGACGAAAATGACAGAGAAAACTAAAATTATTCTAGTAGATGATCATGAAATGGTTCGCTTAGGTCTGAAAAGTTTTTTTAACATGCAGCCAGATATCGAAGTAATAGGTGAAGCTGATAACGGTTGTACTGGCGTTGAAATGGCTTTAGCTCTACGTCCTGATGTCGTGGTTATGGATTTAGTCATGCCTGAGATGGATGGAGTAGAGGCAACATTAGCCATTTTAAAAGAATGGAAGCAGGCTAAAATCTTGGTTTTGACCTCTTATTTGGATAATGAAAAAATTTATCCAGTTATTGAAGCAGGTGCCAAAGGCTATATGCTTAAGACTTCCAGCGCAGCCGAAATCCTTAATAGTATCCGTAAAGTCGCACAAGGGGATGTTGCGATTGAAACTGAGGTTGACAAAAAGATCAAGTACCATGACCAGCATCCGGATTTACATGATGACTTGACAGCACGTGAACGTGATGTTCTGAGCCTTTTAGCAAAAGGATATGATAATCAGACTATCGCTGACGAGCTCTTTATTTCGCTTAAAACAGTCAAAACACATGTTTCTAACATCTTATCCAAGTTAAATGTCGAAGACCGCACTCAGGCTGTTGTTTACGCTTTTCAACACAACCTTGTTCCGCAGAATGAACAATAATGCTATAATAATATCAAGGTGATCAGTAAATTAGCTGAATGCTAAGGCATCCAGTGGCTGTTAATTCAAATTAAAAATAGAAAGACTATGATGAGGTATGGATACTAAAATAAAGTATCGTGCGAAAAAAATCAAGGTAGTTTTCTTTGATATTGATGATACACTAAGGATTAAAGAGACAGGCTATATGCCGCCCTCTGTTACAAAGGTTTTTCGCAGACTAAAGGATAAAGGAATTATAACAGGTATCGCTTCTGGCCGTGCTATGTATGGTGTGGTGCCTGAAATCAGAGATCTCAATCCTGATTTCTTTGTCACTATCAATGGCGCCTACGTTCTTGATAACAAAGAAAGGATTATCTATGACAATCCTATGCCGGAAGAGCTGAAGGAAGCCTACGTGACTTGGGCGAAGGAACAAGGAATCGCCTACGGTTTTGCTGGTAGAAATGAAGCAATTGTGTCAGAGCGTTCTGAACTCATTGAGCAAGCGATAGTCCCTGTTTATGGAAGCTGTCGTGTAGATCCTAATTTTTACCGTTATAATGATGTTTATCATATGTGGACATTTGCAGATAGAAACTCTGATTTGATTTTGCCTGATGAACTTGCTGAGAAGTTGCGCTTAGTACCTTGGCACCCTCATTCATCAGATGTTGTTCTTTATAATACATCAAAGGCCTCCGGTGTCGCTCATATCATGGAAAAACTGGAACTTACTCCTGAAAATTTATTAATTTTTGGCGATGGTCCTAATGATATGGAAATTTTTGATTACGCCGGGCTTAAAGTAGCAATGAGAAATGCCGTCCCTGAATTAAAAGAAAAGGCAGATTTTGTAACAAAAAATGTAGAGGAAGATGGCATTTTATATGCCTTAGAGGAGTTAGGTTTGGTAGAAAAAGAATTATACTTTCCACAATTGGATTTAGAAAATGTTGAAGGACCAGTCGCCACGATAAAAACCAATCATGGTGATTTGGTTTTACAGCTATTTCCAGAACAGGCCCCTAAAACGGTAGCCAACTTTATCGCTTTAGCTAAAAAAGGCTATTATGATGGCATTATTTTTCATCGCATTATCCCAGATTTTATGATCCAAGGTGGTGATCCGACTGGTACAGGTATGGGTGGTGAATCCATTTATGGCGATCGTTTTGAAGATGAATTTTCCGAAGAACTTTACAACTTACGCGGCGCTCTTTCCATGGCCAACGCAGGTCCTAACACGAACGGAAGTCAGTTCTTTATTGTTCAAAATAAGAATTTTCCTTATTCGACTCAAGAATTACAGCAGGGTGGCTGGCCAGAAAAGATTGCTGAAGCTTACGTAGCTGGAGGGACTCCTCATTTGGATCGTCGTCACACTGTCTTTGGTCAGTTAGCAGATGAGGCGTCGTTTGCAGTCTTGGATGAGATTGCTGCAGTCGAAACAGGAGCCCAAGACAGGCCCCTTGAAGATGTTGTCATCGAAACGGTTGAGGTTTTTGACGAATGAAAATTGGAGAAAAGTATAAAGGAACTGTCACAGGCATTAAGCCCTACGGTGCTTTTGTCAATTTAGAAAATGGAACAACAGGATTGATTCATATTTCTGAAATAAAGACAGGCTTTATTGAAAACATCTACCAAGTCCTCAAACAGGGGCAAGAAGTCTTAGTTCAAGTTCTTGATTATGATGAATTTAGCCACAAAGCCAGTCTTTCTATGCGAACCTTGGAGGAAGAAAGGCACCACTTTTCCCATCGGTACCGTTTCTCAAACAGTCACTATAAAATTGGTTTCAAGCCGTTGGCAGATAATATGGAGCAATGGGTTAAAGAAGGGCTAGAGTATTTAAAGTAAATAGCTGAAAAGCGTGGTACTCAGTACATGTGTATTGTTGTTCTGCGCTTTTTTGTAATGACATTTATGAGGAGCGGTACCGCTTATTTCCAGTCCAATCGCAAGCAGGGTTACGGAAATCAGGTGCCTAAAAAGGCTCTATAAACTCCTAGTGGGGATTTCACCCACTACAGTTGACAATGAGCTCTAAAAAATTAGGAGCCAGAATGTGTCCGGCTCCTAATTATAATCGTTAATGTTGATGTCCTTACTTATCAATGGTTTAATCAAAATCATATAGACTTGTTGATAAGTAGCGTTCCCCATTATCAGGCAGGAGAGCCAAAACCTTTTGGCCGGCTCCCAATTCTTTAGCAATCTGAATAGCAGCGTAAATAGCGGCAGAAGAAGAAATGCCAGCTAAGAAACCTTCTTGTCCGCCAATAATACGTCCGGTAGCAATCGCATCATCGGACTTCACACGAACAACTTCGTCGTAAGCATTAGTGTCTAAAGTTTCCGGAATAAAACCAGCCGAAATACCCTGAATCTTGTGAGGACCTGGCTTATCACCGGATAGGACCGCAGATTCATCGGCTTCTACTGCGTAGACTTTTATGCTGGGATTGCGTTTTTTAAGTGCATGAGAAACACCAGAGATTGTTCCGCCTGTTCCGACACCAGCTACAAAAGCGTCTAGTCCATCTGGAAAAGCTTCAATAATTTCAGCTCCAGTTGTTTTCTCATGAATAGCGGGATTAGCTGGATTATTGAATTGAAGGGGAACCCAACCGCCAATTTCCTGCGCAATCTCTTGTGCCTTGCTAATAGCTCCCTTCATTCCTTGACTGCCAGGGGTCAGGACCAACTTAGCGCCATAAGCCTGAATAATTTTCCGACGCTCAACGCTCATAGTTTCAGGCATAGTGATAATAACTTTATAACCCTTGGCTGCTCCTACCCAAGCTAAACCAATACCGGTATTGCCACTAGTCGGCTCAATGATGGTGTCACCAGGCTTGATAAGTCCTTGCTGCTCGGCATCTTCAATCATAGCCAGAGCAATTCTATCCTTTACAGAAGAGCCTGGGTTAAAAGATTCCAGCTTTACATAAACATCGGCCGCTCCTTCTGGTACACTATTATTTAGCTTAAGAATCGGGGTACGTCCGATCAACTCAGTAATGTTGTTGTAAATTGCTACCATAAATCCACCTCTAAAAATCATTAAGTTTAGTATATGGCTAGTATAGACTTCCAGCGTTTATCTGTAAAATACAAATTGTTTATAAGTTGATAGGCAATCATTATCAACTTATAGGAACTTCTACCACTTGTCTGCCAGCTCTGTTAGCGATTACCTTACCACTATAAAATTCCCGCAAATGAGCGAGGCAGTCTGCCAGATCTTCAGGGTCAACGTAGAGTACGGTTTCTACCTTATCAGAAAAACTTGTATGAAATTCTTGTAAACCTTCAGCGGCTAAGAAATTAGCGAAAGTCTGGTACTGTGGATAGCTTAATTCAAGTTGCAGCCCTTCTTGTTCTTTAATTTGGACTAGCCCAGTCTCAGAAATCGTATGAGCAACAATTCCGGCATAAGCTCTAATCAGTCCACCAGCCCCCAGTTTAATACCGCCAAAATAACGAGTAACAACGGCAACAATATTAGTCAACTCTTGTTTTTCTAAGACCCCTAGCATGGGTATGCCAGCAGTTCCGCTAGGTTCACCATCATCACTTGATCGTTTTATGTCAGATTTTTCGCCAAGAATCATTGCTGAGCAAGAATGGCTGGCTTTATAGTGCTTTCTTTTAATTTGGGCGATATAATCTCTAGCTTCGCTCTCACTGGTGACACGTTTAACGTGGCAGATAAAGCGTGATTTTTTTATGACATCTTCAATAATATTATCCCTAGCAATAGTTTTATAATTCATAAAAAAATTCTACCATATTTCATTGAAACTGCGAATAGATAAATAAATGAAGTATTTAAAAAATTACTATGGCCGCCAATTTTTAGGTTATCAGCTGCCTGCTGATATAAAGCAAGAAGCAACCAGTATTCCAGCTACTTACCAAAAGGAAGGAAAATATTATTGCCGCCGCTGTCAAAGTCGCTTGCACAAAGCTTGGCGACTGCCGGATAATTCTTATTATTGCCGTAATTGTTTGGTTTTTGGACGTATAACGACTAATGATCAAATATGTTATTTTCCCCAAAACGATTTTTCAATAAGAAACTATCTAGAGTGGCAAGGTCAACTGACTCCTCAGCAAAAAGAAATCTCTGACAACCTGGTAACTGCTGTTGGTAAAAAAGAAGATGTCTGGGTTCATGCTGTTACAGGATCAGGCAAAACAGAGATGATTTATCAAGTAGTCGCTACGGCCCTAAGTCAAGGGCAGGGAGTTGCGCTTGTCAGTCCTAGAATAGATGTCTGTCAAGAGCTCTATCAGCGCTTTAGCCGAGATTTTTCCTGTCCTATTACCTTGCTCCACATGGATTCTGCCCCTTACAAAAGAGCTCCCCTCCTTATTTCAACGATCCACCAGCTTTTTAGATTTTACCAAGCCTTTGATTTAATTATCATTGATGAAGTTGATGCTTTTCCTTACGTTGATAATCCAATTCTTTATCAAGCTGTGACGAATGCCTTGAAACCAAATGGCTCAAGAATTTTTTTAACTGCGACGGCGACAAATAATCTGGAGAAACAAGTTAGGAAAAAGAGATTGAAAAAACTACAACTAAGTCGACGCTTTCACGCTCATCCTTTAGTCGTTCCTAAATTAGTTTGGTTGTCAGGATTGGAAAAAATGCTGACTAAAAATCGATTACCTCAAAAATTTCTTGCCGACATTAGAAAGCAAAGACAAAGTCACTATCCGCTCTTGATATTTTATCCTACTATCCAAGAAGGAGAGCTGGTTTCCAAATTGCTTAAACACTATTTTCCCAAAGAAAATATCGGCTTTGTATCTAGTCAAACAGCCGATCGGCTCAAGCAGGTACAAGCTTTTCGCGATGGAGACATAGGGATATTGGTAGCCACAACCATTTTAGAAAGGGGAGTTACTTTTCCAGAGGTTGATGTCTTTATTCTAAAGGCAAATCATCGACTTTATACGAGCTCTTCTCTTATCCAAATAAGTGGACGCGTTGGTAGAAGTAAGGAACGTCCAACAGGTGAATTAGTCTTCTACCATGATGGTGTCACTAAACAGATGAAAAAATCCATAGTAGAAATCAAAAAAATGAACAAGAGGGGTGACTTCTGATGCTTTGCCTAATATGTGGCAACAATGCGGTGGAAAAAAGAAAATTTACAGATTTACTTTTACTACCAAATGAAAAAAGTGGGCTTTGTACGGCTTGTTGGTCTAGCTTTGAACAAATCAGCTCTTGTCACTGTCCGCTATGTTGGAAAGCAGGAGAAAATAGTATTTGTCAAGACTGTCAGTATTGGCAAAATTTAGGGCAACAGGTCAGCCATGAGGCCATTTTTACATACAATCAAGCTATGAAAGATTATTTTTCTGCTTATAAATTTCAGGGAGACTATTTATTAAGAAAAGTTTTTTCGGAAATTCTTAGAACAAGATTGGCTAAGTATCGAAACTATATTTTTGTGCCAATTCCTCTGAGTCAAATGAGTTATAAGGAAAGACGGTTTAATCAGGTACAAGGGTTGTTGGACGCGGCAAATTTGCCTTACAAAGATTTACTTTTGATAACCGAAAATAAAAAGGCCAGACAATCTGATAAGTCACGGAAGGAAAGATTGCAGACACCGCAATTTTTTTCTCTCAAGGGACAGAGCAAACTGCCTCAAAATATTTTATTGGTGGATGATATATATACTACCGGAAAAACACTAATGCTAGCCAAGGAAGCATTAAGTGAAAAGGGTGTGAAAACTATTAAAAGCTTTTCATTAGCACGCTAAAAAACCTTGCAAAATATTTCAAATATAGTAAAATGAAATAGAAGAAAGCGTTTTAACGCAAGAAAGAGGTAGTCTATGATTAAATTTAGTATCCGTGGTGAAAATATTGAAGTCACAGAAGCTATCCGTACTTATGTAGAGTCAAAATTAGCTAAAATTGAAAAATACTTTAACCAAACTCAAGAATTAAATGCAAAAATTAACTTGAAAGTTTATCGTGAAAAAACAGCTAAAGTAGAAGTAACAATTCCTGTAGGCTCCATTACTTTGCGTGCAGAAGATGTATCGCAGGATCTTTATGGTTCAATTGATTTAGTGTCAGATAAAATTGAACGACAAATTCGTAAAAATAAAACAAAGATTGCTAAAAAGCATCGGGAAAAAGTTGCAACAGGGGAAGTTTTTTCGGCAGAATTTTCAGCTGAAAAAGCAGAAGAAGTACCAGAAGCAAAGATTGTACGTACCAAAAATATTGATTTAAAACCGATGGACGCTGAAGAAGCAATTTTACAAATGGATTTACTTGGCCATGATTTCTTCATCTATACGGATGCTGATGATGGGACAACTAATGTTATCTATCGGCGTGAAGATGGAGACTATGGGCTGATTGAAGCAAAATAAATTAAAAACTCTGGATTATCCAGAGTTTTTTTACGATATAGTATTGACAGTATATGTTGACTTTGATACACTAATAAAGCTGATGAAAGCAATGCAAGAAACATCACAAAAAGATGACAAAAGTGTTGACAAGTGATTAAAAAGGTAGTAGACTATAAGAGTTGCTTTTAGCGGCAGGAAAGACCTTTGAGAACTGAATAGACAAGAAACCAAGCGTGCGGGTTAAGGAATTAACCTGTCAAGAAACAATAAACGGATAAGCCAGAAGTGCTTAGCCGGACGAACTAGCATTAATGAGAGTTTGATCCTGGCTCAGGACGAACGCTGGCGGCGTGCCTAATACATGCAAGTAGAACGC
>NZ_JBRUHS010000009.1:0-108792 GCF_053206945.1 Streptococcus dentasini | reverse complement strand
CAGATAAGGCCAAATCAGTTTTGGGTGTGGTTCGATCATTTTGTTGTCTTTAGTCATTAGCATTTTTTCCTTTCATAATCTTACATGCCCCACCACTGGTAAAGGTCAAAGAAGTAGATAAACCAGACGGTAGCTAGAGCTGCAAATACGGTCAGGCCGTAGTGGAGCTTGGCTTTCCAATCCAGCTGCCCCTTAGGCCAGAAAATCAGTCGCCAGAGGAGGAGACCCAGAAGGGCCAGACCGATCAAGGCAAAGCCAATAGTTAGGAATGGGATGGTGTTCACGGCTGCAACGTCCTGAGAGCTCATTATCATGAACAATCGTCCAAAGGCTAGCCCTGCTAGAGTAATTAGTCCTGCCAGCACATGCTGCCAAAGCTTGGGCTGGGCGGGTACAGTTTTCTTCTTCAGCCTGCGAATTAGCCAAGTTATAGCGCTGATAAGGAGATGACCGAGGGCATAGATAACAGCTAGACCTCCCGCAATAGCAGTGCCGTACATGAGCCAGACCTGCTCCTGAGGGACGGACAGATAATCTGCCACTGGTAAACTGATGAGCTCTTTGCCGTCTGGGGTTCTAGCCACCTTGTAAAAATTGACAATACCTCTCCCAAAGTCAGTCTCAAAGTTTTCTGACCGACTCTGCTTGATCGCCAGGAGGTTAAAGGCAGACAAGGGGCCTTCTACAGAGGTTCTTGAGGTCAGATAGGTTCCGGAATAGTTATCCTTAGGTCGTTTAGCCAGAGGGGAGTCCTTGTATTTCCCGAAGATCAACTCAGGCATTTGATAGTTATAAATCTGCTCCCCAGCCTGATTAGTCATGACGACCAGACCGACCTTGTTTTTCAAATCCAGCATAAGACCGTTAGAATAACCATCAGTATTACCACCGTGCTCGGTAACGGTGACGGCGTACTCTTTTGTCCAAAAACCGTGACGGTTTTTGGGAACCTTACTGTCACTATAGACATCACTGGCGCTGAAGAGTTGTTCCCAAGTTGCCTTTTTCTCAAAGATAAGCCCTTCTTCCTGCTTGAGCAAGGCTTGAGCATAGGTCTTGAGGTCGCTCAGTGTACCAATGATTGACCCTGCAGGATAGGGATTAGCCAGAAAGAGCTGATAACCGATATTTTTGCCTGTTGTATCATAACTTTGATTTTTGCCCCGCTCTTTCTTGACATAGGCATTGTCGGATAAGTCAAGCTTGATGGCCGTACGCTTCATTCCCAAAGGCTCAAAGATCTCCGCCTTGACATAGTCAGCGAAGTCCTGACCAGTCACTTTCTGGACGATATAGCCTGCGAGGGCAGTCCCCCAGTTGGAATAGGCGGTCACCGTTCCTGGCTCATAGACCTGTGGGGGCTGGACCTGACTCAGGTAATCCTCAAGTGGTATAATCTGGTTGTCATTTGGCGCTAGAAACTTGATGTAGGTCTCTTGAAAACCAGCCTTATGGTTCATGAGGTCCAGCATGGTAATAGGTTTATCAAACTTGAGATTTTTGAGGAAATTTTTGGGCAGGTAGGTCCGGATATCCTCATTGAGATCGAGCTTACCAGCCTCAACCTGCTGCATCACGCTGATCCAGGTCACGGTCTTAGAGGTCGACCCCCACTCGAAGACCGATCCCTTGTCAGCTTTGATATCTTTTGCCTTATCCATATAGCCGAAATGCCCCTCGTAGAGGGTCTCGTCAGCGCTGAAGACCGCGGTTTCCATACCAGCGGTCGTGTTCTTGTGTTTGTCCACAAAGGCCTCAATCTTGCTTCCGATATTGTCGTAAGTATTGCCCGAAGGCAATTTGTCGCTGGCCTGAACGGCTGGGGCGGTCAGCAGACCCAGCGCTAGCAGACCAGTTGTTAAAACCTTTTTAAACTGTATCATCTAAAAAACTCCTTTCTGTTTAAGCTCCTAAATCGTGAACATCCTGACTTTTCTGATAATCAGCCAGTGCTTGGTAAAACTCCGGAAAACGCCGCTTGATATTGACCAACTGCCCCAGAGGATCGATAAAATAATGCTCTGTCTTGCCCTCGAAAACCAGCGCCCCGTCCTCTACTCGGTACATGCGGTAATAAAAGACACAGCGGACCCCATTGAGCTTGATAATCAGCGTGTCGTTCTGGATATCTTGGGCGAAGGTCGTGCTGTTTTTATAACGGCAGGACAACTCTGAGACCGGCGAGATCAGCTGTTGCGCCTCTAAACGCTCATAGCTATAACCCAAATCCTTTACAAAGGCAATCCTGGCCTCTTCCATCCAACGGATGTAGTTGGAATGATGGACAATGCCCATCTTGTCAGTTTCATAGTAGTGACCTAGCTGATCTCCATTCGCTGGATTTGGCGACCGAGGTAGGTCAGAATCCCTCCACTGATCAGGCCACTGCTCAGAGCTAGTAGAGCCATTAAACGGAAGTCTTGCGTTGAGGCACTCATGATGATATTGCTAGTAAACGCGATGAAGACAACAGGGGTGATGATAACAGCAGGTCCGGATTTAATCCAAAAACCAATGAGCAGGCCGATCAGCGCAGTTCCCAAAGCCGTGATACCTGCCAAGCTAGCACCCGCCAAGACAGAGAAGATTTGACCGAGATCGTAGTCCAAGTGGGTAATGTGCAAGCTAGGATTGAGCAGAGCTAGGCTCAGACTAGTGAACAGGCTAGCTAGAATGACAAAACTGATGCAGAAGACAAGCACGATAACCAGCTTGGCTAGAAAGACCGTAATCCGACTAAGGGGATAGGAGAAGAGCAGGAGTCGTTCTTGACCGGTATAGTCTTTGAGGACAAAACGAACGAGCATAACAGCTGCTAGGATACTAGCAATGAGGGCAAAAAACCCGACCATAGCAGAGGATGTCTGTCCAGAAGTTGAAAAACCATCTGAACTCTTAGCTGCAGCTAAGCTAAAAATGAGCCAAATCACTAAAGGAGTCGAAATCAGACAAGTTATCCAATAGGGAGTGAGTCGTGTTCGTTTGAGTTCAAGGTTGATCAATTTAAGCATAGCCGCCTCCTGTCATGATAGATAAGAAATAGTCTTCCAGACCGTTTGGATTTTCTTTTCTGATTTGCTCCATCGGCACTTCCCGAACAATCCGGCCGCCGGCCAGCACACCGATGGTATCGGCTATATGCTCAATTTCGCTGAGGATATGGCTGGAAATCATCAGGGTCATGCCCTCGGCAGTCAGTTCCTGAAAAAGAGTCCGCATCTCCCGAATGCCCATAGGGTCTAAGCCGTTGATCGGTTCATCCAAGATGAGCAATTTGGGTCTGTGGACAATCGCTCGGGCAATGGACAGGCGCTGGCGCATCCCCAGGGAAAACTTAGAGACCGGCTGTTGGCCCGTATCGGCTAGACCAACCCGCCTGAGAGCTGCTTCGATATCCTGACCTTCCCGGTCCATATAGGCTAGATGGATAGCCAAGTTGTCCTTGGCAGAGAGGTGCTCATAAAAGATGGGCGTTTCGATCAAGAGACCGATATCTGCCAGAATTGCCGAACCTTGACTATCGGCGCTCTGGCCAAAAATGCTGATCTGACCAGCCGTTGGCTTGATGAGCCCTGTCACCGCCTTGAAAATCGTGGTCTTGCCAGCCCCATTAGCACCGAGGAGACCGTAAATGCTTCCCTCTTCTACGTGTAGGTCACAGTTTTGCAGGATCTCTCGGCCAGAGTAGACCTTGCTCAAACCCTGTGTTTCTAAAATCATTGCTGTCATAAAATTAAATTCTCACTTTCGTCATGTTGATTGTCAGATGGTGACTCTAGCTAAACCACCCACCATTGGTAAAGGTCAAAGAAGTAGATAAACCAGAGGGTGGCGAGTGTTGCTAGAATGGTCAGGCCGTAGTGAAGTTTGTTTTGCCAAGTCAGTTTACCCTTAGGCCTAAAGAACAGTCGCCAGAGGAGAAGGCCTAGAAGTGATAGACTGATTAGGGCGAAGCCACCAGTAATCAGAGGAATTCTGTTTACAGTGTCAGCATCCGCATTGGCTTCCATTGCGCTAGTTACTATTATGAACAGAGTGACAAAAGATAGGCCTGTTAGCACTGTTAAACTGGCCAGTAAATGGTGCCAAATCTTAGACTGGCTAGGGGGAGTCTTTTTTCCCAGTTTGCGGATAAACCAGACAAGAGGACTGACTAAGAGATGCCCACAAGAATAGATAAAAGCCAGGCCAGCAGCTATGACGGTCCCATACATCATCCAGATACGCTCCTGAGGGACAGCCAGAAAATCGGCTACTGGCAGATTGATTAGCCCTCTGCCATCTGGTGTTTGAGATGTCTTATAATAAATGCGGTCAAGAGCTTGGCTGAATCGCTTTGACTGACTATCTTGAAGGCCTAAGAGGCTCACAAAGGAGAAGGGACCCTCTAAGTAGGTTCTGGAGGTCTGATAGATTCCAGAATAGCTATCCTTGGGAAGTTGGGCTAGGGGAGAGTTCTTATATTCTCCGAAAATTAGCTGAGGCAACCTTGCATTGTAGTTTTGCTCGAGGTGTTGATTGGTCATGACCACTAGACCGACCTTGTTTTTCAAATCCAGCATCAGGCCATTGGAATAACCGCTAGAGTTGCCAGCATGCTCGGTGACCGCAATGGCATACTGCGTGACCCAGAAACCGTGGCGGTTTTTGGGAGTCTTGCTACCAGCATAGACATCACTGGCACTGAAGAGTTTGTCCCAGGTCGCCTTTTTGTCAAAGAGGACGCCTTCTTCCTGCTTGAGCAGGGTCTGGGCATAGGTCTTGAAGTCGCTCAAGGTACTGATGATGGAGCCTGCAGGATAGGGATTGGCTATAAAGAGCCGGGTGCCAAGAAGGGTGCCTGTCGTATCGTAACTTTGATTTCTAGCCCGCTCTTTTTTGACATAGGCATTATCAGATAGGTCAGGTTTGATAGCAGTGTGTTTCATACCCAAGGGGTCAAAGATCTCGGCCTTGACATAGTTGGCGAAGTTCTGACCAGTCACTTCTTCTACAATGTAACCAGCCAGGGCAGTCCCCCAGTTGGAGTAGGCTGTGACCGTGCCTGGTTCATAGACTTGTGGAGGTTGGACCTGACTTAGATAATCCTTGAGGGGAATAATCTGATGATAATCCGAAGCCAAAAACTTAATTTCTGTCTCCTGAAAACCAGCCTTATGGTTCATCAAGTCTAACATGGTAATGGGCTTATCAAATTTAAGGTTTTTGAGAAAGCCCTCAGGCAGGTAGGTGCGGATATCCTCTTTGAGGTCAATCCGTCCAGCCTCGACCTGTTGCATGACACTGATCCAGGTCACGGTCTTGGAAGAAGACCCCCACTCGAAGACTGAACCCTCATCAGCCTTAATCCCTTTTTCCTTATCCATATAGCCGAAGTGTCCCTCGTAGAGGGTCTCGTCAGCAGTGAAGACCGCAGTCTCCATGCCAGCGGTCGTGTCTTTGTGTTTGTCCACAAAGGCATCAATCTTACTTCCGATGTTGTCATAAGTATTGCCAGATGGCAGTTTGTCCTCAGCCTGAACGGCTGGGCTTGCCAGAAGTCCCAAAGCCAGCAGACTTGCGGTGATGAGCGATTTAAGTTTTTTCATCATCTTTCCTTTCCTCATTAACTAGTGTGGGCTGGTTCTAATATTCCTTGGCTATTGTTTTGGAGTGTTTGCCAGCGTTTACCTGTCATCATATAGTAACTAAGGGCTAGAGAAACTAAAATAAGGCAGACCGTTGTGATAAAGTCAGTCCAGTTTAGTTGTTCTACCCTCATGATAGAAGAAGTCATGGAAAAATAAATGATATCGACCAAGGCATGAAAACCGACTAGCAGTGACAATTTACCTGTATAAAGATAGATGAGAGCAAAGAGAACCCCGATAGCTGTCGCATAGATTACTTGATTGAGAGTGTTAGCAAAGTCTTGGCCAGATGTCAGGTTGAGGAAGTGTAGGCTTCCAAAGATAAAGGAAGACAGAAGGACAGCGGCCATAATCGAGAGCCTTTGGGACTTGATTGTCCTGAACGCTCTGAGAAGGCAGAGGAGTAAAGCGTAGCGGACCCAGATTTCCTCAAGAAGTCCCGCTCTAATGCCTGTGAAGAGGTAACCCCAAGTTAGATTGAAGGGTCGAAAATCACTGATTGAGATCACGCCAAGGAGGATAAGGCCAGCAAGACCAATGATTATGAGAATGGTATTGGTCTGCATGCGGCCTTTAGGTTTCCAATCAGGGAGAGGGAACTGCCAGGCTCTCATCAGCAATACGGTAACTAGTGAAAAAGCAGTGGCTTGCCAAAGTCCTGAATCTAAAAAGATAGCTAGGAGATTTTTTTGGGGTAGGTAGCCAGTAAACAGTCCAATGGTCTGAAGGTAGGAAATTCCCCAAGCGTTGAGCAGAAAGACTCTGGCTAAGTTGGAGTTGACCTTGGGACTGGCTAAGACTTTTGCAGTCGGTATTATAGCCAAGAGGAAGTAAGGTAAGGCTAAAATCAGGAATAGGACGGAAAAGGCTGATAGACCTTTGCCTAGTAGGTCCAAGGTTAGACTAATCGTTGGCAACTGGGTCAGCAGTACTCCCCAAGTCACCATTTTATCTGCTTTGTTGGACAGAGGTTTAAGAGATTGAAGCAGCCCAAGTAGCTGAATGACAGCTAATCCGATAATCAGTAGCGGGTGCAGTTTAGCACTCAGGCCACCTATGAGAAGTGCTACTAACTGGAATATCAACTGGCTTCGGTAAATGGTTTTAAGATTGAGATGGGTCATAAAGTTCTCCTTTCCTAGTCATCAGCTTAGTTGCCTGTCTTTCCAGAGAAAGTAAAGTTCGGCTAAGCCCAAAAGGAGCAGGCTAGAAGCGGTCATCAGTATGACGGGCATAAGACTGGGAGTCAGTTTCCAGAAGAGCAAGGAAACAGTTAGGAGTGAGCCTGCCAGACAGGCGTCAATTGGGCTGGACATCAGGTCATTACATTGTCTAGTCATAGGCTTTCTCCTCCTTATCGGTCCGATACCAGAGCCAACTGGCATAAAGTGCCATTAGCCCGATTCCGGCGAAATAGATCATGTAATTGAACCCTTCTTTGATAAAGGGACCTGAAAGGAGATTATTAAAAGCGTGAAGTAGGGCGCAGTACCAGACAGACTTGCTATGCTTATAGAGGCCTGAAAAGACAAAACTGAGGACCAAGACTTCGAGCGCAAATATCAGAAAAGAAGTCCCTGCCTGAGAAGAGCCTGGAATAAACCAGAGTGGCACATGCCAGAGAGTCCAGACTAGGCCTATCAGGACAGCCGACTGCCAAAAACGGAATCGCTTTTCCAGGGCTGGTTGGAGAAATCCTCGCCAGCCAATTTCTTCATTGCCCCCACCGCAGATCAGAATAAAGAGGAAGCTGATAGGTGCTGTCCAAAGGGAACGCTCAGGATTTAGACCTGGGCTAGCTAGGGCATAGACGATGGCTTCCATGCTCATCAGTAGGAGTAAGGGAAGCCAGGTCCTGCGACGACTGGAAAAGATATAGCCCCAAAGTTCTCTCAAGGACAACTTCATTGCCATCTTAGTTCCAAGGGCAGGTCCGAAAGAGCCTAAGATAATGGTTAACATTGCTAATGAAACTGAGCGACCTGATGAGAGGGTGTTCAAGATAATGGTTAAGCCCCATAGTCCCCAACTCCAGCCGAAGGTCCAGGCTAGAAAACTTGGGATGAGGTTTGGTTGCGGTTCAATCGTTTTGGTGTCTTTAGTCATTAGCATTTTTTCCTTTCATTGGTCAGAAAAACAGCAATCAGGTCAGAAATGTCTTACCTCTTGCGCTCCTTCCTCCTTATCAGTCCGGTACCAGAGATAGATACTGTAAAGGGCCATGATAGCAATACCACCTAGGTAAAAGAAGGGATTGACCTGCGATAAATCGCCAAATCCCATAGCCTCACCTATACCAGTAAAGCTAGCAGGTACGTTGTTAATCAGCGCGTGGAAGAGTACGCAGACGATGACAGACCTTGTCCTCTTGTAAAGTCCAGCAAACCAGATGGCAAAGACGATACAGCTGACAAAAAATAGCGGGAAAGAGGTCTGGCCTCGGTCGTAGAACCATAAGGGCACATGCCAGATGGCCCAGACGATACCAACAATCGCAGTGGCTAGGGAGAAGGAAAACTTTCTCTCTAGTGCCGGTTGTAGAAAGCCCCGCCAACCGGGTTCTTCATTACCACCTCCCATGATGGCGACGAAAATGATCCCCAATGGTAATTCAGCTAAGGCGCCATCTATCAGCTTTCCTCCACTGGCCAAGGCGACAATCGCTGTTAAGGTTCCGCTGTAGAGGAGGAAATAGAACCAAGCTCTTTTTCTGCCTGAGAAGATAAAGTCTGTGATTGCCCTAAAACTTTTCTTTTTGAGAGTGATAATGCTGGCTACCATCGGCCCGAAAGTACCTATAAAAAAGAGGATGGTTTCAAGTGGGTTACTAGGCCAAAGATTTTTGAGGAGAATGGCCAGAGCCCAGCAACACCAACTCCAGCCGAAGGTCCAAGCCAGATATGGCCAGATGAGTTTCGGTTGCGGTTCAATCGTTTTGGTGTCTTTAGTCGTCATAGGCCTTTTCCTTTCTTTCTGATTTTTTCTTAAAGAGGTAAAAAATAATGGCACTGGCTAAAACATAAGCTAAAATTGCTAGGGGAGAAATTTCAGCGCCGTACTTCCCGCCGAACAAGAAGGACTGCTGTTTAAATAGCACCGTTCCCATGATGAGATTCCAAACTGCATGGATCGCAATACTATTAAGGATTGACCCAGTCAGATAGGTCGCCAAGGAAAACAGAATCCCAACTAGTGTTCCAGCTAGTAAGAGTTGGAGAGCTGTTATAGGATTCAAGGCTCCATTTAACAGATGGATGGCTGCAAAGACAAAGGATGGCAACAGTATAGCGATAGTTCTAGAATATCTGAGCTCCAGCAGTCTCATGATAAAACCTCTAAAAAAGAGTTCTTCGACAATCGGAGCAGCTAAACCTCCCATGATAATGGTCCAATACAAATTGTCATCCAGATAGCTCCGCCCGCCCAATAAGTGTAAGAGGAGCTGAACAGTTAGGGGCATAAGAAGAGCGATAAGGAGGCAAGACCAGTGAGGGAAAGCCAGATTAATACGGACTTCCTTAAAACTTAGATGGCAGAGTTTGCTGGTTAGAAGATAGAGAGACAGTAGCGATACACCAATGTAACTAAGGGCGGACAGTCCATAGCTGATAAGGGGGATGCCAAGAAATTGTGACCCTTGATAGATCAATACAGAACAAGCTCCGCTAAGCATAAAAGCTAAGCAAGCTAACAGACAGACTCCAAGAATTTTCTAGGTTGACATGTTTTTAACAGTCATCATAATTTTTTCTCCTTTGTGAGTTTACTAGGGGAATTTGCTACCAACTGATCCTTTAAGACGTAAAACATAGTCAAGCAAGTGCACAGAACATCCCCCTCCAAAATTCGATCAGAAATATTTTACCTCCTGCTTTCCTTCCTTTTTATCTGTCCGATACCAGAGAGACATGCTGTAAAGGGTCAGAAGGGCCAGGCCACCAAAGTAAAAGATTGGGTTGACCTTAGAGAAATCGCCATCTGTAGCTTCGGATATGCCAACAAAGGTTGTGGTAACAGTATTGTATAGGACATGGAAGAGGTTGCAAGCGATAAGGGATTGAGTTTTTTTGTAAAGAGCAGAAAGCCAGAAGGCTACAGCAATGAGACTGATCCAAAAGAATGGAAAGGAGTCAAGGCCTCCCCAGTCTGCAAACCGACCATAAAACCAGAAAGGAAGATGCCAAAGGGCCCACACGGTACCTACAAGTATGGTCGCTAGAGGAAAGGAAATTTTTTTCTCCAGAGCTGGCTGGAGGAAGCCCCGCCAACCGGGTTCTTCCACGCCTCCTCCCAAGGTGGTCATAAAGATAAATTCCAATGGTAATATCGCTAAAATACCAGCATCCACTAATCTAATACCAGCTACTAAGGCATAAACGGTTATTAGGGCCCCAGCATGGATGAGAAAGTAGGCCCAAGTCCCTTTCTTGCCTGAGAAGAGATAGGTTCTAATAGCCTTGAGCCTCTTCTTTTTGAGCACAATCAGACTGGCTGTCATTGGTCCGAAAACGCCGATGGTAAAGAGAGTCCCTTCAAGAAGCAGATAGGGCATAGGCGGATTTTCCGGCCAAAGGTTCTTGAGGAGAATACATAGTCCCCAGAAGCCCCAACTCCAGCCGAAGGTCCAAGCCAGAAAGGCTGGTACGAGTTTTGGGTGCGGTTGTAAATGGGCATCAACTTGTGTGTTCATAACTAATCTCTCTTTCTTTCCGATCCGTCCGATACCAGAGCCAAATTCCGTAGCCAGCTACCAGGAGTAGGCCAGCTAAGTAATGCCAGCCAAGGGCTGGTGAGTCAAGGCCTTCAAAAATCATGAAATGCAAGTTAGACACCGTATGGAAGATGTGACAGGCTATAATGGAGTGGGTAGCCTTGTAGAGCCCTGCATAGGCAAAGGAAATGAGCACACATGTTAGGCATTGTATGGCAAAGTAAGGCAGGCTTCCCCCTCTATCTATGACCCATAGTGGGAAGTGCCAGATTCCCCAGATAATACCGAGGAATACAGTCGCAAGCGGAAAGGGAAACTTTTTCTCCAAGGCAGGCTGGAGGAAGCCCCGCCAGCCCAGTTCCTCATGGCCTCCGCTAAAAACAGTTAGCAAAACTACCATGAAAGGTAGGTTGGTCAAGGCTCCCTCAACTAATCGTCCAGAAGCGACAACACTGTCCACGACTGTTAAAAGAACGGAAAACAATAGAAGAAGCAACCAAGTCCCTTTTTTTCCATAAAACAGCCATTTGGGAATTGCTTTTAGAGGGATTTTTAGGACGATAATAGCTCCGATGGCAGGTCCCAAAAACCACAACATATTCCCTATCTGGGCAATTGGTGACTTACCGAACAGAAAGATTAGCCCCCAGCAGCCCCAAGTCCAGCCGAAGGTCCAGGCCAGATAGGGCCAGATGAGTTTCGGATGCGGTTCGATTAGTTTTGTGTCTTTAGTCATTAGCATTTTTTCCTTTCATAATCTTACATGACCCACCATTGGTAAAGGTCAAAGAAGTAGATAAACCAGACGGTAGCTAGAGCTGCAAATACGGTCAGGCCGTAATGAAGTTTAGCTTTCCAGTCCAGCTGCCCCTTAGGCCAGAAAATCAGTCGCCAGAGGAGGAGACCCAGAAGGGCCAGACCGATCAAGGCAAAGCCCATGGCCAGTAGAGGAACTGTATTTAAAACTGCACTATTTTGAGTGATGATGGCCATGAGTAAAACTCCGACAGCTAGACCGACTAGAGTAATCAGTCCTGCCAGTAAATGCTGCCAAAGTTTGGATTGGGCGGGGGTAACTTTTTTCTTCAGCCTGCGAATTAGCCAAGTTATAGCGCTGATAAGGAGATGGCCGAGGGCATAGATAACAGCTAGACCTCCCGCTATGGCCGTCCCATACATGAGCCAGACTTGTCCCTGAGTAACCTTCATCAAATCAGCTCCCGATAGGCTGATAACTTCCTTGCCGTCCGGGGTCTGAGATACCTCGTAATATGAGCTACTAAGCGTTTGGCTAAACTGGTCTGACTGGCTATTCTGTAGTTCCGTCAGCTTGACAATTGACAGAGGTCCCTCTAAAAACGTCCTTGAGGTCAGATAGGTGCCAGAATAGTTATCCTTAGGTCGTTTGGCCAGAGGAGAATCCTTGTATTTCCCAAAGATCAGCTCTGGCATTTTCTGATTATAGACCTGCTCGCCAACCTGATTGGTCATGACCACCAGACCGATTTTATTGTCAACATCTAGTATCAGGTTATTGGTGTAGCCGAAAGTTCCCCCGTTATGCCAAGTGACTGCTTTCGCGTATTCCCCTGTCCAAAAGCCGTGGTGGTTTTTGGGAATATCACTATTGCCATAAACATCACTGGCACTGAAGAGCTCCTCCCAAGTCGCCTTTTTGTCAAAGAGAACGCCTTCTTCCTGTTTTAAAAGAGCCTGGGCGTAGGTTTGGAGATCACCCAGCGTACCAATGATCGACCCTGCAGGATAGGGATTAGCCAGAAAGAGCTGATAACCGATATTTTTGCCTGTTGTATCATAACTTTGATTTTTGCCCCGCTCTTTCTTGACATAGGCATTGTCGGATAAGTCAAGCTTGATGGCTGTATGCTTCATTCCCAGAGGTTCAAAGATCTCCGCCTTGACATAGTCAGCGAAGTCCTGACCAGTCACTTTCTGGACGATATAGCCTGCGAGGGCAGTCCCCCAGTTGGAATAGGCGGTCACCGTTCCTGACTCATAGACCTGTGGTGGCTGGACCTGACTCAGGTAATCCTCAAGTGGTATAATCTGGTTGTCATTTGGCGCTAGAAACTTGATGTAGGTCTCTTGAAAACCAGCCTTATGGTTCATGAGGTCCAGCATGGTAATAGGTTTATCAAACTTGAGATTTTTGAGGAAATTTTTGGGCAGGTAGGTCCGGATATCCTCCTTGAGGTCGATCCGACCTGCTTCCACCTGCTGCATGACGCTGACCCAAGTCACGGTCTTGGAAGAAGACCCCCACTCAAAGACAGAGGTTTCATCAGCCTTGAGCCCCTTGGCCTTGTCCATATAGCCAAAGTGTCCTTCGTAGAGGGTCTCGTCAGCAGTGAAGACCGCCGTTTCCATACCGGCTGTGGTGTCTTTGTGCTGGTCCACAAAGGCTTCAATCTTGCTTCCGATGTTGTCATAAGTATTGCCAGATGGCAATTTTTCGCTAGCCTGTACCACTGGAGTTGTCAATAGCCCCAGCGCTAGCAGACCAACGGCCAACAGTTGTTTCCATCTTTTTTTCATAAGAAGCCTCGTAATATATATTTATGGGAATTTCTAAACCGAAATAGAGTCTCTTAACTTAATGACATTAAACAAAAATCCTGTCCCCTATCAACTAGTTTAGCTAAAACAGTCGGACACAGTGGTTGATTAGGAAGTCCTTATCTCTTGTCTTTTTTTGAGTATTAAAGCGGTTTAGGGCACTGGCTGGAGTCTAACAGTCGTATTTTCCGCTTTTAAGACGATCTTGGCTTACCAAATCACCACCTGCTTGTCCGGCTCCATATACATACCATCAGTTGGCTGAATGTTATAGGTTTTTTTGAAAAACATCGCTGTTGGCTAGCTGGACATTAGCGCGAAGGATTTCTGGAGAGTGCACATCGCTGGCTAGTTCTTCCTGTGCGATAGCCAAATTGGTTTCATCACGCCATAGGCGGGCGTAGTTTTCAAAGAATTCTGTCAGGTTAGCCTCAGGATTTTCCTTTTGCAAAGCTGCTAAGGCAACAGCCAATCCACCAGCATCTGCCGTGTTTTCCGTAAGTGTCAGGTTGCTATTAACCTTGCTGCCATAAAGGTTGAGTCCATCAAAAAGCTGAACCATAGCTTGAAGTTTTTGGTCAAAAGCCTGCTGATCCTTATCTGTCCACCAATTATTTAAATTGCCATCTTCATCAAAGCGTGATCCATTGGAATCAAAAGCATGAGTAATTTCATGACCGATAACAACTCCGATGCCCCCGAAGTTAGCCGCCTCGGACTGGTTAGCATCATAAAAGGTACCATTTATGATAGCTGCTGGGATATAAATGGAATTGGTCAGGTCGTACGCGGCATTAACGCTGTAAGCTTCTAAAGGCCATTTGTTTTTATCAACAGGCTCATTATAGCTACTAAATTGTTCATGCTGTAACATTGCTGATAGCTGTTTAATATTGTCGAAGTAAGAATAATCATCCTCAACGAACAGACGTTTGGCAATGTCTGAAACCTCCTTTGGAGCACCTATAAAATAAGTCATATGGTCTAATTTTTCAATGGCTTTCTCTTTTGTGCTTTGGGAGAGCCAAGTATTGTCCAGCAGACGTTCCTTGTAGGCTTCCACGATTTTTGCAGTCATGGCTGTGACATCTTCCTTGACCCTATCATCAAGAAAGTTTTGTCCATAATAAACACTCCAGAGTTCTGAAAAGACATGCTTGGTCTGACGGATGGCCTCATCCTCCTTGTCCTGCTTAATAACTTTAGGGTTAAGTTCAAGGGCCAACTGTCGCAATTCTTCAGTCAGATAGGGGATATGACTGCTGATTTCATTGACCAGCAACCATGATTTCCAAGCTGCTAAATTTTGCTTATTAATGATTTCATGCAAGTGCTCGAAGTAAGTTGGATGGCTAACATTAATCTTTTCGACCTTTTGCTTGACTAATTCGTTAATCGTGCGGTTTAAAGCGAGCTCAGGAGAGTAGGCCTTGACTTCTTCAGCTGTGCGCGGATTATACAGATTACTAAGATTACTCCTCTTATCAGCTGATGGAATATAAGGAGCGACTAAATTTTCAAACTGCGCGGCTTGCTCAGTAATTTGTGCAGCCTCTTCCTGAGTACAACCGACGGCAGTTAATAACCTTTGGCTGCTCTCTTTATAGGAAGTCAGTATCTGTATCCGTTTGCTTTCATCTTGATAGGTTTCTTCGTCAAGAATTGTTTCTGGTGCTGACAGCCATATCATTTTCTGATCGGAATTTTCAAGATCATTAAAGACACTGATAGAGTAAGGAAGTGCCTGATTGTGCAGGACACGTTCAGTTGTTTCGGCTGCTAAATCTTCCACCCCACTTAGCTCTTCAATGGCTTCTAAGTAAGGTTTAACAGGCTCAATGCCATCTAACTCACGCTGCTCAAAATCTGTGGCCTTTTTGTAAAATTTGAGATAGTCATCCATACCCTCAATGCAACTTTCTTCTTCACCTGAAAGCAGCCCTTTAATGCTTTCTTTTACATTGGCATCAGCTATATTTTGAAGTTCCATCATGCTGCTTTGAGTCAAAGAACCATCAGAGATTTCGGTTTTTTTAAACCATTCGTAATTGATATGAGTGTAGAAATCATCTTCTAACCTTGGAGCAGTTTCAGTGCCGGTTGTTGGGTCAGTTGTAGGATTTTGTGATGCTTCATTTGTCTGTGCTGTCTCTGCCGGTGGATTGGTCTGTCCCTGACTGATGCTGTCAGCTTGCTGGTCTGTCTTGCCTGCTTCAGTACCTTTTGCAGATTGTTCGCTGCTATCAGCTGTACTAGCCGACTGACTTGGGGCAGTATTGGTTGGATCCGCTGTGGTTTGACTTTGTTCAGGGTCGCTAGTCTGTTGAGTGGTTTGTTTTTGAGCTTGCCCCGTAGCTGTCTCTGCATTAGTTGAAGCTTTTGTGCCGTCTGAGACTGAGTTAAGCGATTTACTAACAGATCCTTGGTCTGCCTGCTTCTCGCTGGCTGCAGGATTCGGTTCTGCTGTTGGGGTTATCTGGCTGTTGGTCAATGCTGGTTCTTGGTTATTGGTAGCCGATTCTGTTGCTTGGTTGTTAGTGGGTGTAGCATCAGTGGTAACAGTTTGCTTTATTTGAGTGGCTGCCGAAGTCTGTGGCCCGCTTTCAGGAATACGGATATCCTGCGTGGCAGTATCGACTGGATTTTGCTCATCAGCCCGGACGATTTGTGTAGCTTCAAAGCTTCCTAGGACGATGACAGAAGTTAAAATAAGTAATTTTTTATGTTTCATGCGATTCTCCTTTAGGGATAGTGATTGGTTCAGACCTTGCTAGGACTTTGGGACTTGACTGTTTTGGAAATAAAAACGGCCAATGCCAGACAACTGTCAAAAATTAGTACGGCTGCGAAAGGATGCTGACTGGCAAAAATAGCGCCAGCAGATGGTAGTGATGACGAGCTAGCAGCAGGCGAAGTGTGTTTGTGATCAAAAACGTGGCCGATATAGTTGAACAACATAGCGGTAATAGCGATTAGCTTCAGGTGAAAGCATGAGTGATGTCATGGGGTTATCTCTTTCATTTCTTCGTCTAATACTGAAGCAGTTCCGGCTGTTTTGAGAGGGGTTACTTCACTGCAAGTTTTCAAGGCCTGATAAAAATCAGGGAAACTGCGCTTGATATTGACCAGCTTGCCCAGTGGGTCAATAAAATAATGCTCGGTTGATCCTTCAAAGACCAGCACCCCATCATTAACCCGGTACATGCGGTAGTAAAAGACACAGCGAACACCGTTGATCTTGATAATCAGCGTGTCAATCTGAATATCCTGAGCAAAAGTTGTGCTGCTTTTGTAACGGCAGGATAGCTCTGAGACCGGCGAGATCAACTGCTGTGCTTCCAGGCGTTCATAACCGAACCCGAGACTGTCCACTAGCGCAATTCTAGCCTCTTCCATCCAGCGGATATAGTTGGCATGATGGACAATGCCCATTTTATCAGTTTCGTAGTAGTGAACTTTGCGTGTGTAGCTGTACATAGAGTCCTCCTTATTTTTGTTTGTCAGATACTTTTTTAACCGTCCAAAGGTCCAATGACAGAGCCAGGCCAAATAGCCCGATAGCAGAGAGAAAGGGTAGGGTTAGATGGTTTTTAAGCGCTTTCACAAGAGCGCCTCTTACTTGTGCCGCTATTGCAACACACTGACTTCAAGACAAGCTATAGCTGGCCTAAAGATTTCTTTAGATACTTTGGCCGGTATAATCGGAGACGACTCCCCCCCACACGACGTACGCATGAAGAAAATCATCCGTTGGAAACACAATCAAAATGACAAATTGCTCACCTTATCTAAGCTTTTGACCTCTTTTCCCTAATATAAGCTAGAAAATAATGGTTTCTCTAACGAACGAAAAATAGATTCTACTTTTCTGAATATGTTCAACCTTTTCAGAAAACATGTGATTATTCTTTCTTCATGCGTTTGGCATGCTACCTCACCTTTATAAGTCAACTATTCCAGTGGTGTTTTTTAGCCAAATGTGTTAATAGCAAAAGGATTGGTAGTGTTCCTCAGTCGGAGGAAAGGGTTTCTTGATAGGAATATAGTTTCTTTTTTACCAGATAAGCATTTTATACTCATTTGATCTCAAAAATAGATATGATTGACTTCTGGTGCTTAATGATATTTCCCGTTATTCTCTTTAGTAGTAGGAACGTTGGCCTTGCTAGGTTGGGACTGGCAAAGGACATATGAGATATATGGAAGTATGGAGACTGTCATTTAGTCAGCTCTCCGTAGAAACCAAGCCCGAAGTCTTGTGGTTTCCCCGAATAGCTTCGCTAGTCTTATCACCCCCGACGGAAATCTGGGAAATGTGGAGGACCTAAGTACAACTACCTATTTTTGATTTTCTTTGAGGATTACCGCTATCTCAAACTTCCCGCTGTTCTAGCCCTCTAGTCAAGATAATATAAAACACCAGGATCAGGACTGCGGAAATCGCTGCTAAGATAGCAAGCAGGATAGGATTGGACTGAATAGATCCCACCAATAAATTGGTAAAAAGTGACGTAATAATAAGGACTGACACAATAGTGGCTGGCAGAGAGTTCTTCCACAATCCAATCCATAGACCCGCCATTGATACAGCAATAGTGACTACGCTAGATCCTAAAACAGCCAGTAACATGAAGCCAAGCAGGCTAAGGTCGAAATCAAAGGGGATAAAATGAAAGAGAACATGACTCCCCATAAAGACTGGTAAGGTGATGAGACCTCCTAAAATCATACTGAGAGAGGTAAAGACAGAAACCAACACCAACTTGGCCAAGAGTACCTTAGAGCGTTTGACAGGGTAACTAAAGAGTAAGACTGCATTTTTTCCGCCATACTCATTAACCACTAAGCGACCAACCATAACTGCGGCTAAGACCGCAAAACAGGCCATCATCAGAACAGAGAAGAAGCTGACAAAAGCACCGGAAGTGGCTAAGGGAGAATCGCCGACGTCTATCTCTGTTGAATCCTTACTGGCAAAACCTATGATATGTAAGATAGCGGTGATAAATACGGTGATTGATATGGCCCCGATGACATAGGGCTTAATATTAGTACGTTTGAGTTCCAGTTTGATCAGTTTAAGCATGTGTACCTCCTGTCATGATGTTCAAAAAATAGTCTTCTAGGCCGTTTGGATTTTCTTTTCTAATTTGCTCCATCGGCACTTCCCGGACAATCCGGCCGCCGGCCAGCACACCGATGGTATCGGCTACGTGTTCAATCTCGCTGAGAATGTGGCTGGAAATCATCAGGGTCATGCCTTCATCAGCCAAGGTCTGAAAGAGTGTCCGCATCTCCCGGATGCCCATGGGATCCAGGCCGTTGATCGGCTCGTCCAAGATGAGCAGTTTGGGCTGGTGGACAATCGCCCGGGCAATAGCCAGGCGTTGGCGCATCCCCAGGGAAAACTTAGAGACCGGCTGTTGGCCCGTATCGGCCAGCCCAACTCTCCTGAGAGCTGCCTCAATATCCTGACCTTCTCGGTCCATATAGGCTAGGTGAATAGACAGATTGTCCTTGGCGGATAAGTGCTCGTAGAAAATCGGCGTCTCAATCAGAAGCCCGATATCGGCCAGAATAGCTGAGCCCTGAGCAGCTGCGTCCTGCCCGAAAATGGTAATTTGGCCGGCTGTCGGCCTGATAAGGCCGGTAACGGCTTTGAAAATAGTCGTTTTCCCGGCCCCGTTAGCGCCTAGGAGACCGTAAATAGTGCCTGTTTGGACATGCAGATTGCAGTTTTTCAGGATTTCACGACCTGAGAAGACCTTGCTCAGGCCTTGAGTTTCTAAAATCATTGTTGTCATATACTTCTCGCTTTCTTCTATCTATACAAAATTTTTATATATATTTTTTTTATATAAACTATAAAATATTTTCCTGCATGTGTCAATGCTTTATATATAAAAATTTTATATCTAATAAGAAAAAGATCGACAAGATAGCGCTTATCACAACTTAACAGCCCTGTAAATCACTTACTTGGCAACTTAAGCTATTCATCATAAATGATGACAAATAGCGTTGATCCCATTCCCACGTCAGTCGTCTCTAGGCAATAATAAAAAATTCCCAGTATATGCTATACTGAGAATTTTATCCACTGTCATTAAAACTGGTTTCTACTACAAGAAAGTCTTTAAGCTATAAAACCCTTACCAAGTTCTTCTAAGTCATATTAACTAATCTAGCTTAATTTAACACACAAAGGAACTAAAAGAATGTTAGTTTTTCTTAAACGCTCCTGCTTGAGCATAAAGTAACCAAGATAAGGCAATCATGATAGCGGCAAAGATGGAAATTCCTGAGAACCCTGTAAACGTTACAAAGAGAACTCCTCCAACAATGCCGGCAATGGTTTCTCCAAGGTACATAGCTGCATTTGACAATGAAGAGATAGTACTGCGTGCGTTTTCGACAGTTCCCTGTAGGGTTGTCATGAACAACGGGAAGACAAAACCATTATTAACATAAATGATCGTTAATAAAATTTCAGCAGTCCAAAAATTCTGTGCCAATGGTAATATTAAATAAAGAATAGTGAGTGTCATTAGCTCTGCTCTGAATGTCTTTTGCAGACCGAAACGTTTAACGATTTGGCTGCCGAAAAGAGAGCCAAGTAAGTTCCCTGCCCCAATAGCAATAATAGCTGTACTAATGGTTGTCAGGCTCATATGAAAATCATGTGTAAACCATGTTGAAATAAAGGTGATAGCTGTAAATGAACCTGTTTGGAATACAAAATAAGCAACAAGATAACTCACAGATTTTCTATTGGTTAAAATATTTTTATAGGCCTCTGTAAATGAAATTCTATTAGCCTGACTGATTTCAAGTTTAGGCAGATAAACATGAATCAAAATGAGTAATATAAGAGAAGCTGCTGCAATAGTATAGAATGGCGTTTGCCAAGAAAAGCTGGCAAGGTAACCGCCAATTGGCACACCAGCCATTTGAGAAACAGATAAACCTGCAGTTGCATAACCCATGACTTGAACAATATGACTTTTATCTACTACAATCGGAATAGAAGCCCAAACCTGAGGTGTTACAAATGAAGCACTAATCCCTGCAAATAAGCGAAAAAGAAGCATAAGAGGAAAGCTAGTTGCAAATCCGCATAGGAATGTTGAGATAGCGAAAGCGGCTAATCCATAAGTCATTACTTTCTTCCTATCTCTACCATCAGAAATTGGACCTGAGATAAGCGCGAAAACAGCATAGCCAATAGCATATGCACTAACCATCCAACCTGAAATGGAGGAATCTATTCCGTACAATTTGATTAGAGTTGGCAGCAAGGGAGATACTAAGAATGTATCTGTTCCAATGATGAACATGGTTAAAAAGAATAAAAGAGAATATTTTTTCATAATTGACGACTCCATTAAGATGTTATAGATTTAATAGTTAAAAAACTATTTAACTATCATAAGAAATATTGTAGCATTGACAGGTAGAAGATTCAATAGTAAAATAATCCTATGACTATTGAAGAATTATCTAAAAATCAAGATGAACAAAGAATCAAAATATTTAAAGCCTTGGCTGATCCTGCTCGACTAAATATTGTCAGACTTCTATACCAGAAACAGGACGAATTGAATTGTGGTGAGATTGGTACTTTGCTGGCTATTAGCAAGTCGGCTGCCTCTTACCATTTTAGAACCCTGCGCGAAGCAGGCCTTACAAACACAAGGAAGGTAGGGCAAAATAAGTTTGTAAAATTAAATCAACAGACATTTGATAACTTATTGCCTGGCTTCCTGACTTCTCTTGAAGCTGAAGAATGAAAATGTGTAAGCTTATCTAAAAATAAAGAACCAGCTTAATCTGAACAGCTGGTTTTTATTGTCTTAATTATCATGATTTGAGAAATGTATCATTTCTTTTAAACTGACAATGACTAGAGCCAGTGTAATGCCCCAACCAATCCGAGTGGCTAATAATAGATTGTTTGGCCAAAGATTTAGACAGGTTGATCCAACTGCTGAGCCAGTCGAAATAGCAACATTTTGTACCATTCGCTGTAAAGCTCCTGTGGTGCCTTGCATTTCCATAGGGCTAGCTTGCATAATACTCGCAATATTGGCAGGCTGAAAGTATCCTCCGCCAATACCATAAACAAACAATCCTAAAGTTAAGAAGAAATAAGGCCAGCTAGGAGTGAGCAGCAAGAGGAAAAGCAAAGAAACAATAATAATCCCGAGACCTAAATGACTAAAGGCTTTATTTTTGCTGCCGTCATTGCACTTCCCTGATAATCTTGAAAAGATTACTAATCCTGCTGGTGCGCCTAGCACAAGAAAGCCAGTCTGTCCCACTCCTAAATGATATAACTGTTCAAAAATAAAGGGAGGCAGTAAAAAAATCATTGCAGAAGCAAAACCAAAAGCGACCGTTTGAAAAAGATAGGAGATTACCTGAGGATTCTCCCTTAGTCCCTTGACATTTACAAGCGCATTCTTTTTATAAAGCTCAGTACGATAAAACAAAATCCCAATCAATAAACTGACTACTATTAAAGTAAGGCTCATAGCTAACAAATGAGGTTTACTTAATAAAGATAGTCCCAATAAAAGACAAACTAGCATGGTAGCGTTGATTACTGTTCCAAGAGTATCTAATGTTCGTTTGCTAGTCTCTTCGGAGACTTTGTTAAGAAGGTAGTGATTGCATATTATTCCGAGGATTGCAAAGGGAACATTTATCCAGAAAATGAAGCGCCAGAGATTTAAAGAAAGTAATATACCTCCTAAGGACGGACCAAGGACAGGCCCTAAGCCAATCATAACGCCTAAAATGCTGATAGAGCTGTTTTGACGTTCTTCAGAAACTAAAGTAGTAATCAAAGCTGCTGAAGTAGCTTGTAGAGCGGCAGCCCCTATGCCTTGAAAAATCCGGCCAGCAATGAGCCAGCCAATACTATTAGCAAATCCACAGAATAACGAACTCAACCCAAAAAGTACAAATCCTAAGTAGGAAATCGTTAACTTTCCAAATTTATCACTTAATACTCCTAAAGGCAGGATAGAGATAGCTAAAGCTAAAGTATAGCCAGTTATTGTAAACGATGTAATGTTAGTTGTCGTTTGGAATTCTCCCGTCAAAAAAGATAGGGCAACATTGATGATGCCTGTGTCTAAAGTGGAAAGCAGCATCCCCATACCTGCGATAACTGTTACAAGTAAATCCTGAAACCGTTTTGTCATTTTCGTTTCCTCCTTTATCTCAAACTATGATACAATGGAGATAACTCATAATCAATCAATTCTAAAAATATCGAATCGTTTGGAGGAATAACATTTGGCGATTACCATTCAATTTAGCAATTATGCTCGGAAAACAGACGAAACGCTGACACAAAGGATACAATTTGTCTATTCCCCTTTAAATGAACTTTTTAGAAGTTTACATGTCTTATTAAATCCCCGTCATCATGGTACAAATATTGATTGGGTCATTGAGATACAAGACAGATTGACAGACGATTTCTATGAGAATCTTCATTATTTTCAACTCTTTTATGAACTTGGTGTTTCTCCTATCTTGCTTTGCAATTTTCGCTATCATGCGACAACGATTGAAGAAGAGGTACAAAATCTGAAGAAATTTCTTGATGAGCTACCAACTACTCAGTTAATTGAGCATTTAGAGAAAGTGACGAATGACCGAGAAAACTCCTTCATTCCTGCCTTAGCAAAGGGTCTGGAGTGGAAGGATTTCTCATTGGGTAACGATAAGCAGCTGCTTAAGGATTTAAAAAAGGATGCTTCTGATGTCTACCAACGACTTTTTTCCTTTATTGATTGGTATAGACGAGAAATATTTGATAACACTTGGAAAGAGAAGGCCATTCAGCAGAAACTGCTAGATGAAATTCAGAAGCAATCTTCTTTTTTAAGAAAAAACGGTTTAATCGGAATGTTTAATCATTTGCAGGTTGACCGTATCCATTGGAAAGAGGATGAGCTGGTCGTTATTAAGCCGTTTGAGCAAGAAATCCAACTGCAAGATAGTGATTCTATTATGCTGATCCCTAGTTATTTTATTTGGCCTCACCTCTTTGTTGAAACTTTCGACCAAGGAATTGCTATCACCTATGATATGACTGAGCAGCCGAGTTACTATAATGCCACACCGGAAAATTTGATTACTATTTTTAAAGCTTTAAGTGATCCTGTCCGCTTGCAAATTATGAATTATGTCATTGATAAACCAAGTACGACACAATCTTTGGCTCAAATTTTATTAATGAGTAATTCCAGTGTCTCCAGGCATTTGCAAATTTTAAAGGAAGCTAACTTATTAACAACAACAAAAGCTAAAAAATTCGTCCTTTATGAGCCGACACAGCTCGTTACACAACTGATGCCAAACTTTTATCAATTCTTTAAGAATTGAGACTTTAGTCATTAAAAAGGTGGTGAATTACCATGCCAATGTCACAAATTATTTCGGTTTTATCAGCTAATTGTTTTCTAACTCAAATTGAGATTGAAAGAATCCTAGGACATTCTTTGTCGAAAAATGAAGTTACTTTTTTAAAAGCTAGTCCTGAAATAGTCTTATTTAACTTCTACGGGCGAGTTTATTATAAATTAAATAATGATAATGTCTCTATCACAGAGCAAGGAAGACTAGCCGTCGAAAAACTAGCCAGACGTCCTCAAGCAATTAAGCTTGGCCAAGCACGAACATGTTTACACCATTTGGCAGGAAAAGCAGGAGTTACAATATTTGAGTGGTTTATTCAAAATAAATTAATGAAACAAGAATCCCCTATCAACTATTCTTTGACGCAAACAGGAATTAATACTATGCAGCAATGGCTGGGCTATCAGCCCAATCCTAATATCAAATTATGTTTAGATTTTTCTGAAAGAAAGTTTCATATTGGTGGGGTGTTGGGAGAAAAGATATTAGAAAAACTAATTCATGAGAGAAAATGTCAATTAACTCAAAGCAGACAGATTGTTTTAAAAACTGGTTTAAATGATATAATGAAGGATTTTTATAAGTAAATCTCTATCAATCTTTAGTTGAACTTATTACTTGTTGTGGAAGTATTATATTGTGTTAAGAATTTACTTTTTGATTTTTAATCGATGAATTGCAATAATAAGTGCAACTTTTTAAAAACTCGCTTAGTAGAGCCTCAAAAGTTGAACTATAAATTTATGATAAGGTTTGAATCCCGCGTACTGCACAGGACTCAGTCCTTTTAGTTTTATTTTGATTCGTTTGTTGTTGTAGTAATCGCTATAGTTTGAAATAGCTTGTTTCAATTGGTCAATCGTTTTAAAGTGGATTCGTAACCATAAAACATCTCAGTCTTCAAAATCCCAAAGTAAATGGATTTCAATGGAGTTTCTAAAGTATTTTTATTTGCTGTAGCTGATATCAAAGCTTTTAAATTTATGGGAATATTGTATTTTAATCTCAACATGATATAATACCTTTACTATTAATATAGTAGGGTAATCATTATAATATTCAACGGTAGTATTATGTCCGAGAGGAAGTTTTAATGTATTTAATTAACTTTATCAAAAGGATGTCGCGGAAATCAAATATCCCTGTTCTTATCTATTTAGCGCTTAATGTGTTTATTATTGCTATCATTATCCAAGTAATGTTTAGTGATAGTCACTTTATACAATCTTTCTTTTTGGCTTTAGCCTTGTATGCTGTATCAATGTTCATTGCCTTGTCACCAATAGGAGAATGGATTCTTAGATTGCAAACGGGTTGTAAACCCATTAAGAGAGTTGAATATAGTAATTACATTGAACCTCTTTTTCAAGAAGTCTACACTAAGGCAAGAGCTATGGACACTTCAATTCCTGAGGATATTCAACTATTTATGAATGAAGACGAAGCTCCAAATGCTTTTGCAACCGGTCGCAAGACGATTTGTATTACTGAAGGGTTATTATCTGTTCCAGAAAGTCAAATCAAAGCAACTCTTGCACACGAATTTGGACATTTGGCACATAAAGATACGGATTTGATCCTTGTCGTTTCTGTTGGGAATATGATTGTTTCAAGTATAATCATATTCATTAGATTGGCTATTGATTTATTTCATTTTATTTTTTACACGATATCATCATTAGCTGGCGGTCAAGAAGGTGCAATTGTCGCTCTTATTTCAACGATTTACCACCTATTAATAACAGCAGTGGAAGTTAGTCTGACTAAACTATGGACTTGGATTGGCATTTTATTTGTAATGAAATCCAGTAGAGCAAATGAATATGAAGCCGATGAATTTGCCTACCGTCTTGGTTATGGTAATGATCTTTGTATTCTTTTGGATACGATTGATACTTCAGGAGCACAGGGGCTTTTCGCTTCTTTATCTAGTAGTCATCCTTCAAAAAATGACCGCATTGCTAGACTGCAGAATCTTGGAGCAACTTATCAAAGAAGCTTTAAGTAGTCTGCTTTAAAAGTTAATGGGGGAATGGCTTGTCTTACAAAAAGTAGCTTTACCTTTGCGGTTTGGTTTAGTCGTTTTTTATGGTTGAGTAATACTATAATAGCTTATTTCGTTTAGTATAATACATCCATGACTAAGTCATTTGAACCTTATCTGAGAATCTTTAAAACAATATTCAGAAAGCGATAGAGGAATAGTAAAAATCTACCTTCATATCATGCAAAAAGGAAAATATAAGATTGCACAAGCTATGCTAGATTTAGCTAAGGTTAACCCTTGATTATTTTAATCAGTTAAAATTCAGTTATTTAGCTAAAATCAAAAAAAGCCTTTGAAACGTTGATTTCAAGGGCTTTCTGTATATCGTCTTATTTAACTTCAGTAAACACGACGTGTTTACGCAATTTTGGTGAGTATTTTTTCAATTGCAGACGGTCTGGAGTGTTACGTTTGTTTTTTGAAGTAAGGTACAAGCGTTCACCAGATTCTTTGTGTTCAAGTGTAATATTTACGCGCATGGTATCTCCCTTCTATTATTCAGCTGCGTTAGCTTTAGCGATTTTACGTCCTTTGTAGTAGCCTTTAAGGGATACACGGTGAGAACGTGAGTAATCTCCAGTAGTTTCATCAAATTTCACAGTTGGAGCTGTCAATTTGTAGTGTGTACGACGTTTATTTTTTTTCGCTTTTGACGTGCGACGTGCAGGTACTGCCATTTTTATGCTTCCTCCAATAGATTAATCTTGATTTTAAATCAACTCTAACAGTTTATCATAAGATTTTTGTAAAGTAAAGTTACTTGACAGAAGTTTTAAAAAAATTCTGATATCCAACCCAAAATCCTCTAAAAAATGATAAAATGATAGGGATTTTAGTCTGTATAGAAAGGAAAAGGTCCAAAGACTGTGAAAAAGGAATTGAACACAGTCGGAAAGCCCGGAAAATAGACAAGACGGCTTAGTCATAAGGCTGATTGTCTTCCCAATTTTCTTTCAGTCGCTTTCTTTTCGACCTTTGTATCATAAAATATGAAACTTCAAAAACCTAAGGGAACGCAGGATATTCTGCCAGTTGAGAGTAGTAAATGGCAGTATCTAGAGAATGTTGCACGTGAAACATTTAAAAAATACAACTATGGCGAGATCCGAACCCCCATGTTTGAGCACTATGAGGTAATCAGCCGTTCAGTCGGAGATACGACCGATATCGTAACCAAGGAGATGTATGACTTCCATGACAAGGGAGACCGCCATATTACTCTGCGTCCGGAAGGAACGGCTCCAGTTGTGCGTTCTTTTGTGGAAAACAAACTCTTTGCGCCTGAGGTGCAAAAGCCTGTTAAGATGTATTATATCGGATCCATGTTTCGTTACGAGCGTCCACAAGCCGGGCGCTTGCGTGAGTTCCACCAGATTGGAGTAGAATGCTTTGGGTCCAGCAATCCAGCAACTGATGTGGAGACCATCGCTATGGCTTATCAATTGTTTAAACAGCTTGGTATCAAGAATGTAACCCTCCATCTCAACAGTCTTGGCAACACTGAAAGCCGTATGGCTTACCGTCAAGCACTTATCGATTATCTAACCCCCATGCGTGAGAGTCTGTCTAAAGACAGTCAGCGTCGCTTAGAAGAAAATCCCTTGCGCGTGCTGGATTCTAAGGAGAAGGAAGACAAGTTAGCTGTTGAGAATGCACCCTCCATCCTCGACTATCTGGATGAAGAAAGTCAAACGCATTTTGATACAGTGCGCCAGATGTTAGAGACTCTGGCTATCCCTTATGTCATTGACACCAACATGGTGCGCGGACTCGACTACTACAATCATACGATTTTTGAGTTCATCACAACCATTGATAAATCAGAGCTAACCATCTGTGCGGGCGGTCGCTACGATGGCTTGGTTGAATATTTTGGCGGACCAGCAACACCGGGATTCGGATTTGGTCTGGGGCTTGAGCGTCTCCTGCTCGTTCTTGAAAAACAAGGTGTTGAGCTTCCTATTGATGAAGGCTTGGACGTTTATATGGCTGTTCTTGGTGATGGTGCCAATCTTAAGGCGCTTGAGTTGGTAGAGGCCCTTCGTCAGCAGGGCTTCAAGGCTGAGCGTGATTATCTGGGACGCAAGATTAAAGCACAGTTCAAATCAGCAGATGCTTTCAAGTCTAAGACTGTCATTACTTTAGGTGAGAGCGAAGTTGAGACGGGTAAAGTTGCGATTAAAAACAACCAAACACGTCAAGAAGTTGTTGCCAGTTTTGAAGAAATTACTACAGACTTTGCTGGCGTTCTGGCTAAACTCCAAGAATAAGAGAGAAAAGGGCAACCCTATAGGAGAATTCAGTGACAAGTATTGAACAGTTGTTAAAAGAAGAGCAGACCTTTAGCCTAGGCTTCGATCGCAGTTTGCCTATTCATTTTCAGGAACAGTTTTGGAAGATGATTGCTTATTTGGATAAACACGATATCCCATGGTTCAATGGCGAAAGAGCCGGCGATCACGCTATGTGTCAGCAGTTTTTAGGACAGCAGTGGGACCATGACTACCAAAAGGTTATTCTGGTCTTCAAGCCAGCCGAGCGTTATCTAGGCTGGCAATACGATGAAGAAACAGATGAGTGGGGTGTCACGATTGAGGACGTCTATGGCTTTCGTTGGAATCATTTAGCGGATGAGGCAGAGTACCAATTTGACGAGATTGAAGAGTTTCAGGATGAGTTTGTTGATACCAGCGCTCTGATTGCTGCATTTGGGAAATAAGTGAAAAACTCCGCCTGATGGGTGGGGTTTTAGTGTGCTTTTTGCTATAATAGATAAGAATATAAAAAACTCAGATGGAGAAAGGATAAAGCCATTTTGGGCTTGGTGTCTCAAAGTATGAAACGTAGTATGTATGCTGGTCGTGTTCGCAGTGACCATATTGGAAGTCAGATTACCCTTAAAGGATGGGTTGCCCGCCGCCGTGACCTCGGTGGTTTAATCTTTATTGACTTGCGTGATCGCGAAGGGATCATGCAACTGGTTATCAATCCTGAACAAGTGTCTAGCGACGTTATGACTAAGGCTGAAAGTCTGCGCAGTGAATTTGTTATTGAGGTAACAGGGACTGTTCAAAGCCGTGAGCAGGCTAATGATAAGATTGCAACTGGTCAGGTTGAACTCCAAGTCAGTGAACTGACTATCCTCAATACGGCTAAGACAACACCTTTTGAAATTAAAGATGATGCGGAAATGACCGATGAGAATCGTCTACGTTACCGTTATCTGGATCTCCGCCGTCCTAATATGCTGGGCAACCTCAAGCTGCGCGCCAAGGTAACTCACAGTGTGCGTAACTACCTTGATGAGTTGGAATTCATCGATGTGGAAACACCGATGCTGACCAAGTCAACACCAGAAGGAGCGCGTGACTACTTGGTGCCTTCTCGTGTCAGCCAAGGTCACTTTTATGCCCTGCCTCAAAGTCCACAAATTACTAAGCAGCTGTTAATGAACGCTGGGCTTGACCGTTACTATCAGATAGTTAAGTGTTTCCGTGATGAAGACTTGCGTGGGGACCGTCAACCTGAGTTTACACAGATTGATTTGGAAACTTCCTTTCTTGATGAGCAAGAGATCCAAGATATTACTGAAGGCTTGATCGCACGTGTCATGAAGGAGACCAAGGGAGTTGATGTAGCCCTCCCTTTCCCTCGGATGAGCTACGATGATGCTCTGAACAACTATGGTTCAGACAAGCCAGATACTCGCTTTGAGATGCTTTTACAAGACTTGACAGATCTTGTAAAGGACATTGAATTCAAGGTCTTCTCTCAAGCACCTGTTGTCAAAGCTATTGTAGTGAAAGATGCCGCCGATAAATACTCACGTAAAGACATCGATAAATTAACAGAAGTGGCTAAGCAGTACGGCGCTAAAGGTCTAGCTTGGATTAAACTTGTAAATGGTGAAGTGACAGGTCCAGTTGCTAAGTTTCTAACAGATATTGCAGGCGTATTGACAGATCGTTTACAATTAGTTGACAATGACTTGGTTCTCTTTGTTGCAGATAGGCTTGAGGTTGCCAACGCAACGCTGGGGGGTCTGCGTACACGTCTAGCCAAGGATCTTGACATGATTGACAACTCTGCCTTCAATTTCCTTTGGGTAGTTGACTGGCCAATGTTTGAGTGGTCAGAAGAAGAAGGGCGTTATATGTCAGCTCACCATCCTTTTACACTGCCAACGGAAGAGACTGCAGCTGAGCTTGAAGGTGATCTATCCAAGGTTCGTGCGGTAGCTTACGACATTGTCTTAAATGGTTACGAACTAGGCGGCGGTAGTCTGCGTATCAATCAAAAAGACCTGCAAGAGCGTATGCTCAAGGCTCTTGGCTTCAGCCAAGAATCAGCTAAGGAGCAATTTGGCTTTTTGTTGGAAGCTATGGATTACGGTTTCCCACCGCATGGTGGCCTAGCGATTGGACTCGATCGTTTTCTCATGATTTTGGCTGGCGAAGACAATATTCGTGAAGTTATTGCCTTCCCTAAAAACAACAAAGCTTCAGACCCGATGACTCAGGCACCGAGCCTTGTAGCAGATAAACAATTGGAAGAACTAGCTCTGCAAGTGCAAAACCATGAATAAAAAAACACAGCCTAAGCGACAATTTAAATATGCTGTTGGTAAGGCAGCTAAAAAGGTCGGTCTGCTTCATGCGGCCCGCAGTATTTCCCGTGAGAAGTATGCTGAGAAAATCTCGGCCTCGCTCTTTTACGGAATTCTTTCTAGTATTGCGGTAAACTTCTTTTTTCAACCGGGACATGTGTACTCAAGTGGGGCGACCGGTCTAGCTCAAGTCTTATCTGCACTCAGTGAGCGTTTTGTCGGCTTTGTCATTCCTGTAGGGATCACCTTTTATGCCATCAATATTCCTCTAATGTTACTAGCCTGGTTTAAGATTGGCCACCGTTTCACAATATTTACCTTTATCACAGTAACCGTCAGTTCCTTCTTTATCCAGATAATGCCCCAGGTTACATTGACCAAAGATCCCCTAATCAATGCTATTTTTGGCGGTTTAATTATGGGAATTGGGATAGGCTATGGTTTGCGCTCGCGCATCTCCAGCGGGGGTACTGACATTGTCAGCCTTTATATTCGCAAGAAAACAGGCCGTGATGTTGGTTCCATTTCGTTGATTGTTAATGGTTTTATCATGGTTTTTGCTGGTATTTTATTTGGTTGGCAGTATGCTTTATATTCAATGGTTACCATTTTTGTTTCCAGTCGGATGACTGATGCTCTTTTCACAAAGCAAAAGAAAATGCAAGCAACGATAGTAACCAACCAGCCTGAGCGCGTTATCAAAAAAATCCATAAGCAGCTCCATCGCGGTGTTACTTTGATTAACGATGCTGAAGGCACCTATAATCATGAAAAGAAAGCTGTCTTGATTACAATTATTACTCGTGAAGAGTTTAGTGACTTTAAAGAGGTTATGCATAAGAGCGATCCTGAAGCCTTTGTTTCTATTGCTGAAGATGTCCACATCCTAGGCCGCTTTGCTGAGGAAGATTAGTATAGTTCAAATCAAGTGCCTGTTGCTTTTGCCAAATAATTTTTGCCTGCTGTCAAATGACTCTGAACTAGCTTGAGGATTCTAGTAAAGTCATTTACAATAACAGGCCGATCGATTTGAGTGAAACTGTTCTGTTTATATACTGACTATCACGCAATACAAGATAGCGTTAAATTTATCCAAAAGCTGAGGTGGCTATCATGAAAAGAAATAGTTCTTTTACGATTTGTACGATCCTTATCGTTATATCAAATGTCCTTATGATGACATTGCTTAACAATGGTGAAGAGAAACTCTCAAACCTGTTTATAATGGCAATAACCCTGCTGTGCTTCCCTGGGTTTTTATGGGCAATTGATAATGAGATAGTTTCACTGATTAGGATTGAATCCTCTACCTTATTCCTTATCGCCACTCTTTCCGTTCTTCGGTTAATAAATAGACTTAGTCCTTTACCTGATGCGGTAGGTGCTACGGTAGCTATTGTTGCCTTTATCCTAATAACGGTACTGTTAGTTGCTGGAATTGCCAGATGGGTGACTAAAAAGAAGGAGTGAGTGATCGAGAACTCAAATGGTGTTAGGAGTTTATTCGTTTATTCAAAATCATAGGACCTGGCCAAACTAAACTGACCTGCCCCCAATCGCTAGATTTTTTGTCTAACTTTTAGGGAGCAGGCCCTTGGTCAGGCTCTTTTTTATCTTTTAAAGTCTGTTTAATGCGAGAAAGTAAAGAAAAGCCTAGGAGGAGAAATATGCTCCTTCTAGGTTAATAGTATTTTTGAGCTTCATTATATCGCAACTGTAAGAGCTCACAGCATTTTATGGCTGAGGGCAAAGCCCCCAAGGCTGACCATCAATTTACATCTCTTCAGGCGCTTCAACCCCCAAGAGGCGCAAAGCTTCTTTGAGGACAGTGGCTGTCGCGTGGCTGAGGGCTAGACGACTGTCGCGTTCTGAACTGTCATCTAAAATACGGGTATGAGCGTAATATTTATTGAAGGCTTGAGCCAGATTAATAGCAAATTTTGCAATGACAGATGGTTCAAAATTATCGGCCGCTCGCTTGATAGTGGCTGGGAAGTTTTGAATTAATTTGACAATTTCCCAGCTTTCAGCATCATCTAAGGAATAGTCAGCTGCTGGATCAACCTTGAAATCCGCTTTGCGAAGGATGGATTGAATCCGAGCATAGGCATATTGGACATAAGGACCGGTCTCTCCTTCAAACGAAACCATAGCATCTAGATCAAAGTCATAACCGTTGAGACGATCTGTTTTAAGATCATAAAATTTGATAGCTCCCACACCAACAGCGTGAGCGACCTCCGATTTATTAGGCAGGTTAGGATTTTTAGCGTTGATTTGTTCTTGGGCCCGCTTGATAGCCTCTGCAATCGTTGGTTCTAAAAGGATAACGTTGCCCTTACGAGTTGATAGCTTCTTCCCATCTTTTGTGACTAGGCCAAAAGGCACATGAACAATATCGTCTGCCCAATCGTAACCCATCTCTGTTAAAACCGCCTTGAGTTGTTTGAAATGGCTTGCCTGCTCGTTTCCAACGACATAGACAGATTTGGCGAAATCATAGGTGCGATTGCGGTAAAGTGCTGCGGCGATATCACGAGTGATATAAAGGGTGGCACCGTCAGATTTTTTAATCAAGGCAGGGTGTTCGATGCCATATTTTTCAAGATTGACAACCTGAGCCCCCTGAGATTCCTGCAAGAGCCCTTTCTCTTCTAGGAGAGAAACCACTTCGTCCATTTTATCATTGTAGAAAGCCTCCCCATTGTAGCTGTCAAAGCTGACTTGGAGTTCATCGTAGAGGCGGTTGAATTCAACTAAACTTTCATCGCGGAACCATTGCCAGAGTTCAATAGCCTCCGAATCTCCAGCCTCTAATTTGCGGAACCACTCACGAGCTTCCTCATCGAGCTCAGTGTGCTCCTTAGCTTCCTTATTGATACGAACATAGAGCTGCAGCAGTTCATTGATGGGATTGGCTCTGACAGCTTCCTCATCCCCCCATTTTTTATAAGCAACAATTAATAAACCAAACTGTTTGCCCCAGTCACCTAAATGATTGATTTTAACAGGCCGATAACCAATCTTTTCAAAAATCTTAGCAAGGCTGTCCCCGATAACTGTTGAACGCAAATGTCCGATGGAGAAGGGCTTAGCAATATTAGGACTAGACATATCAAGAGTAATATGGCGTCCCTGACCGATATTTTGGGCGGCATAGTCCTTTCCCTTTTGCAAAACTTCAGCCAAGACTGCTTGAGAAGTGTCCTTCTTGTTAAGAAAGAAATTAACGTAAGGGCCAACAGGCTGAACTTTATCAAATGGTTGGTTATCAATTTTTTCAGCAATATCACTGGCAATCATCTGCGGTGCCTTGCGCAGGGCTTTAGCCAGAGAAAAAGCAGGAAAAGCTAAGTCTCCCATGGTCGAATTTTTAGGGGTTTCCAGTAGACTAATAATATCTTCAACCGCTAAATCAGGCAGGACAGCCTTGATTTCTCGGGCGATAATAAGTTTGTTATCCATGATTTTCTCCTGTGAAAGTATTCATTTTATTGTAACATAATTAGCCTAGTTTTTTAAGCTAGCTTATTGCTAAAGCTTTTATCTCCCCCTACGAGTCAAAAATAGTTTGACCTCAATAATGAATGACTTCCTCAGCCTTTTGAATGCTTGAAATCAAAGGCTGCGCTTCAGCACTCAAAAAGTAATGGAGACTAGTTTCTGGCAGCAGATCCTTTAGGCCCTCCAGTTGTCCTTCTTTGATAGCTTGGCGAGCTGTAGAAGCACTGATGACTTGTCCGTCAGCAGTTGTTTTTCTTGGGACAAGCAGGCAGTCAATGTCAGCCTTGGGCAACTCCTCCTGCATAATGTGATTATAAATATTAGTCACAAAACTCCGAGGTTCCTCACCGACATAGCGTTTAGAAATACCTAGTCCTTTAGCAATCTGGATAAAAATATTAACATCGATCAAGGCCTGTCCTCTGATAACCGCTTCTTCTTCCTGCAAAAAGTAGCTAGGAAAGGTGGCACGACTGATGATGTAATCCCCTGTGTCATGGTAAATAATATTGTCCAGATGGGCAGTTCCCCGTTTAATCAAGTCCTTACGGATTTTAAAGGGAATCAGGCTGGTATCTTCACTGACGATAAAGACATGCAGGTAGTCATTCTCGGCTGCAGCCCGCTCAATCAGATACTGGTGCCCCAGTGTAAAAGGATTGGCATTTAGGACTAAGGCAGCTGTCTGTGCTTCTGGGTTAGGAGATGATTCTAAGCTTGACAGATAGTTTTTGAACCCTGTCTTTTTATTTTCCATAAAAACTACCTGAGGCAATCTAACGATATCATGGAAGCCCAGATCCGCAAAGTATTTAGCTGTGCAGGGTTTAGTATAGAGAAATAAATGGGTGTTTCCGCGTTCCCATTGAACCTGAACCAAATGGGTGACGATTTTATTCAGCAGGCCGGCTCCCTGATAACGATGATCGACGCTGAGACAGCGCAGCGTATTTCCAAAACAGCTCCCCGTCGCAATTACTTCAAGGTTCTCATTAAAAATAGCACAGGTATAATCGAGATGAGCGTCTCGCTTAAGTCCTTCTCGCTCTAACAGTTCATCGATCTTTTTGAGGCTAGCAGTGTCCCAGGGAAAAATCTTCGAAATGGTATCAGTTGACATCAGCCTATCCTCCTCTATTGGCTTTTGCCTTATTGTACCACTATTAAAAACAGCTTTTCAATGCTAGTTCTTTTTAAAACACTTTTAGTACACAGCTAACTTTATAAGTCCTTCAAAATATGTCATAATTGAGACAGATAAAGATACAGAATCAAATGATGGGAAGGCGAAAATGATGATAGGGCACCTTTTTTTAACATTGACAGTAGGACTTCTTGGTGGTGTACTGGCGAAAAAAATTGGCCTTCCAGCCCCCTTTATGGTGGGGAGCATGATAGCCGTCGCTACTGTTTCTATCATAACGGGACAGATGGTTATTGCTTCTAGCGCAAAAATCTTGGCCCAAATTGTCAGCGGTGCCTATATCGGCCAGCAAGTCTCTAAGTCAGACCTGCGCAACCTTCCGCATCTGGCTAAACCTATTGCTGGCTTGATGGGCTTATTCACACTTAACATGGTGCTTGTAGGGCTAATATTTATAGCCTTCTTTCAGCTAGATCCTGTAACAGTCTTTTTGAGTTGTTTACCGGGAGGGATTGTTGATGTCTCCTTGATGAGTATTGATATGGGGGCTCAGTCAGACATTGTAGCTACCTTGCAGTCAGCTAGGCTGATCGGCATTCTAATTATTTTACCGCTTTGGGTAGCCTGGTTGACTAAAAAAATAACGCCCATATCGCCGACTGCTTCTAAAGCAGATATCTCCGCTCCTCCCCAACAGTTGTCAACACACATAAGAACCGAGCTGACCAAGAGCCAGCAGTGGAAAAATAATGCCTTAATTCTCTGCATCGCTAGTTTGGGAGGTCTGTTAGGGTGGTGGCTTGGTATTCCTGTAGGCGCTTTAATTTTCTCCCTGATTTTTTCTTGTGTCTTAAAAATACTGCGGGACACCAAGCAGCTCTCCATTTCTATTCGTTACCTAGCGCAGATTGTTGCAGGTGCGCTGATAGGGATTAATTTTACCCAGACCAGCTTATTTAGAATGTTTCATTTACTGATTCCTATCCTTCTTCTATTAGCCAGTTATCTGCTTATTAATGGTCTATTTGGTTTTCTTGTTTATAAAACTGGTTTGCTTGATCTACAGTCGGCCTTATTTGCCTCCTCTCCTGCGGGAGCAACAGATATTTCCCTGTTAGCTGGGGAACTGGGCGGAGATATGCCTAAAATAGCCGGTATGCAAATTAGCCGAACTATTTACACGACTCTTATCATGCCTTTTATTGTCAGATGGCTTGTGGCCGTTTTATAAAAGAGCTCTTTTAACGCTGAAGTGCACTCCAAAAGTTAGACAGGAAATCTAACTTTTGGAGGATGCTTCACGCAGTAAAAGGGCTCATTGCTTTGTATAGGGTTACAATAATCGTTCTAAAAAAGCAAAATAAAGTGTTAAGGCTAGCAGATCAGCACTGCCTCCGGGACTGAGATTGCGCTCAATCAGTGTTTGGTTATAGGCCGATAATTCTTGCCTTAAGAGCTTTTTTGAAGTTTTCAAGTCTTCGCTAAGCAATAAAAGACGGGCTTCTTTTTTGACCAGCTGCCAAGCTTCAAGCCCGCCTCGATGGATGATATTGCCATCTTCAAGTTGAGACATTAAGTAAAGCAGCAGTCTTAGCTGACTCCATTCCGGATCCTGCTTTGCCTTTAGCTCCTGCCGAAAAAAAGGCAGGGCTCTATCAATCAGGGTTGGGAAGCCTGCTGCAGCTTCCCCGCGAGGTCCCTTAATGCCGTAATCAAGAAACAGACGCTCCCCATAACTAAGCTTGGTCTTTGTATCTAACTGCTCCCAATCAGCCTGTATAGCCTGAGCGGATATCGTTTGAACCAGCTGAGCAAGATCTTGGCTTGTCTGAGGGGTAAAAGTAACACATTTGGTCTTAAAGTCATTCTTAGCCAGATAAATACCGGTTGCTCCCAGCAGCAGGGCCAGAGAAAAATTGACTCCTTTATGGGTATTGACCCCATTTGTAGCTTGAAACATGGCTTTTTCTGCTTCTATACCGATGGAACGTAAACGCTCAAAGATAAACTGAGGCTTATCAGAGGCATAGTGCCAACCAGTCTGAATATAGCGCTCGAAAAAGGGAGACAGGGCCTTTATGCTCGCGATAAAACTAGCGTAGGTCATATCCTTGTGAGCTCCATTATCAAAGCGGTCTACCAGTCCGGGTTTAGGGCTCAAATTTAGCTCGTAAAGCAGCGCTTGCCTAGCTGCATAGGCATAAACAGCTAAATCTGTATCAGTCATGTTTTTCTGCTTTCCATTTCCTTCATGATAAAATTCAGGGAAGAATTAAGGTGTTCGTGCGTGATTAAGGTAATCTGCTCAACATCCTTATTTCTCATCCCGCGGTAGATAATCCAGTGCTCAGCTAGCGCCTGCTTACGTCGTTCCAGAGAACCGATTGAGATTTCTCGGAAATATCTAAGGTAGGTCTGCAGTTCCAGCACAATCTCGCGCAGGCGGAGCATTTGACTCTTTTGATAGATGAGCTCATTAAACTGATTGAAGTTCTGTAGGATTTGTTCCACATCCCCATCGTCAATAAAGCCCTCACAGTCGGTTAGAATCTTTTCCATGTCTGCAAAGTCGGCCTCGGTCATTAAGTACATAGCTTTGGTAGCTGCCAAGGTATCAAGAGCCTTTCGGATATCGAAAATTTCTATGGCATCCTTAAGACTGATACCGCGCACAATGATGCCCTTTTTGGGAATATGTTCGACCAGTTTTTCCTCCTCCAAGACGCTTAAGGCATAGCGAATTGGTGTTCTGCTGATGTTGAGAGCCGCTGAGAGCTCTTTTTCATTGATGCGTGCACCCGCAGGAATCTCACTCATAATAATAGTCTTTTTTAAAGCCTCATAAAATGAGATTTTCAAGGGAACATTTTTGGTTAAATCCAAATTGTTTTTTATGGCTTCAATAATTTGAGACATTCTTTCTCCTTGTAAGGTGTTATTTCTCTATTATAACGAAATTTATAGAAAAATGCTTTTCCTTTCCTACCCCTAGGGAGCTCTTAAGTAATTCGAGGAAAGATAGGAAGCATAGCAAGGGGAGCATTTAGAGAATAAATATTTTTACTGGGACTGCCAATAGCAAAGAATAAAGAGTAAGCGATATTAGAGTTATTAAGACAAAATCTTAACCAATTTCCGAACTATTTATAAGCACTCAAAAAACGCTCCACTGGAGCGTTTTTTCACGGCTGAAAACAAGAGGGAACACAGACAGGTGAGAGACTTAGTTTCAAGCTTTTTACTGAGGGATGTAGAGAGGCATATGACCCATTACCAGAATAGTCACCACAAAGATAACAAAGATAACCACAGCATATTTAGCCGATTCTCTTTGCCATTCCCCCATATCCAGTCCTGTTAGGCGAAGGAGCAAGTAGATAAAGGCTACCAGAGGACTGAGCAAGTGGAAAGCTTGTCCCATCAGCGATGCCAAGGCCATAGCCATATTGCTAAAGCCGTACTGAGCACCCGCTTGTGCCAAGATTGGCATGATACCATAGTAGAAGCCATCGTTGGAGATGAAGAAGGTACCAGGAGCGGAGATAAAGGCAATCACTAAGCCCCAGAAGCCGGCTAATTGTTTTGGAATGATGGCTGTAAAGCTGGTAGCTAAGGCGTTAGCCATACCAGTACCTTGGAAAAGTCCCATAAAGATACCAGCAGCAAAGACCAGGATAACAACTTGAACAGCGTCTCCGGCATTTTCACTAATACGTTTAGACTGATCTTTTAAGTTAGGGTAGTTAACCATCAATGCGATACAGGTACCAACTGCAAAGAGCATAAGTGATGGCATCTCAATTGCAGGGACAAATGAACTGGCAACCAGCCAAGCGATAAGGATAACGGTCAGGAGGGCATTGAAAATAAAGTTCTTGGGACGGCGAATCTTCAGGACCTCTGGATCTGTGACCTTGGTCAGTTCAGAAATTTCTTCATCTGATAATTCGGAAATTCCCAACCGTTTACGTTCCTTTTTACCCATGCTTCTAGCAACAAAGAAGATAACGTAGAGGACAGACAGGATCATACCTGGTGCTAAGTAGCTGAGGATTTCAGCTCCGACATTGAGCACTGACATAGCGCGTGCTGTTGGTCCGCCCCAAGGCAGAAGGTTCATGATTGTATTTTGCAGAATGATCAAGACAGCCAAATTCATAATTCGCATGTCCAGCTTTTTATAGATTGGCAAAAAGGCCGAACAGCAAATCAGTGTTGTTGTTGTACCGTCACCATTGAGGGATACAGCAGCGGCAACGACAGCAGTTGCAATCAAGACCTTCAATGGATCCCCTTTGGCAAAGCGAATCATTTTTTCTGTAATGGGATCGAACAAGCCGGCATCAAGCATGATAGAGAAATACAGAATGGCAAATAGCAGCATGATACCAGTTTGTGCCGTATTATTGATCCCGTACATAACCATCGGACCGATGGCCGTTAGATTTTTGGAAATGCTATCATCACCGAGAAATTCGACGAAGGCTTTGTCGGCCTGTAAATCAACGGCCCCTGTCAGAATAGCAATAACTGCTGCGACAAGTGGAATCATAATCAATGCTGTTAGCGGGGACATTTTTTTCCGCATAACAACATACATGAAAACGATAATCATAGCATAAGCTAAAATTGTGAGTAACATGGCAGTGCTCCTTTTATTTGATTAATATAATTATTTACGATGTAGAAATTTCTTAAACAATTCTAGTATATATGAAAGCGCTTCAGAAACAAAGACCTATTATTCTGAAAAAACACAAAAAAAACATAAAAATCTGCTAGAAAAAACACAAAAAAAGCATGCGAAACCGCTAAATCATTATATAATCAAAATGTATAGAAGCCTTAATGGGCACTGCCCCTCTCATTTTATACTTAAGGAGAAAGGAGGACGGTCATGGGCATTTTTCAGCGTTTATTTCACAGCAAGTCGGATAATCCTAACCCCAGCGGTGAACAAGTCTATGACAGCACGAGTCAGTCAGGGGAGGAGTCGTGCTGGGAGCCTTTGCCAGCTTTTATTCCAGCTGCCCCAGAAGATATCGAACTGATCAGTATATTAGCATCAGCCATTGCTGCTGGTGATTATCCTGATAGTCAATTTGTGGTCAAGAAAGTTTGGCAGCGCAATCCAGAAGTTAAGACGCTATCTTTGATTGCCGCCAGTATCGCTGCCGGTGAACGGACAGACAGTCAGCTCGCTATTAAAGCGATTTATCAAAAGAAAAACTGAAACAAAAGGAGACATTTTATGTTGCGTAAATTTAAAATCTCAGTTGACGGGAAAGAATACCTAGTGGAAATGGAAGAAATTGGCGCTAGTCCAGCAGCCCCAGCCGCACCTGCTCCAGCACCAACTGTAGCAGCGCCTCAGCCGGCTGAACCCGCTCCAGCAGCAGCCCCAGCCGCACCTGCTCCAAATCCAGTTGCTTCGTCACCAGCGGGGGCGGATGCCATGCCAGCGCCAATGCCGGGAACAATCCTCAAAATTTTGGTTAACCCAGGTGATACCGTTTCAGAAAATCAACCCCTCATGATTCTGGAAGCCATGAAAATGGAGAATGAAATTGTGGCTAATGCTTCGGGCACTGTCTCTGCCGTTCATGTAAAAGAAGGGCAAGTCGTTAATGCCGGTGACGGTCTTATTACGATTGCCTAAATACCTATAACAAGAAAGGAAGTGGATTTGTGGACACTTTAATTTCAGGAATTACCTCCATTACTCTTCCTCAAATCATTATGATGGTTATTGGAGCCATCTTGATGTATTTGGGGATCAAGAAAGAATATGAACCCACCCTCTTAGTCCCCATGGGACTTGGTACCTTGCTGGTTAATTTCCCGGGAACTGGGGTTCTAACTCAGGTAGTTAACGGTGTTAAACAGGAAGGTGTATTTGATATCCTCTTTAAGATAGGGATTAACACGGAACTCTTTCCTCTTTTGATTTTTATCGGTATCGGAGCCATGATTGACTTTGGCCCCTTGCTACAGAATCCATTTATGCTGCTCTTTGGCGCGGCAGCTCAGTTTGGGATTTTCTTTGTTGTCGTTGTCGCTGTTATGGCCGGTTTCGATATTAAAGAAGCCGCTTCTATCGGAATTATCGGGGCTGCTGATGGTCCCACGTCAATTTTTGTCGCCAACCAGCTGGCACCTAAATTACTGGGGCCGATAACGGTCGCGGCCTACTCTTATATGGCCTTGGTTCCTATTATCCAGCCTTTTGCCATTAAGCTGGTTACGACTAAAAAGGAACGTCGCATCCGTATGACCTATAAGGCAGAAGATGTTTCTAAATTAACTAAAATTCTATTTCCAATTGTTATTACCATTGTTGCAGGTTTTATCGCACCTATCTCTCTACCGCTTGTTGGTTTTCTGATGTTTGGGAATCTCTTGCGTGAATGTGGTGTTTTAGATCGTTTATCGCAAACAGCCCAAAATGAGTTGGTTAATATTGTCAGCATTCTCTTGGGGCTAACGATTTCAGTTAAAATGCAGGCCGATCAGTTCTTAAATGTGCAGACCCTCATGATTATTCTTTTTGGCCTAGTCGCTTTCATTATGGACTCTGTCGGAGGGGTTATTTTTGCTAAGATTTTGAATATTTTCCGCCGCAAGAAAATCAATCCAATGATTGGTGCTGCCGGGATTTCCGCCTTCCCCATGTCCAGTCGGGTTATCCAAAAAATGGCAACGGATGAAGATCCGCAGAACTTTATTTTGATGTACGCAGTTGGTGCCAATGTATCAGGGCAAATTGCCTCTGTAATTGCAGGTGGTTTGCTGCTGTCATTCTTTAGCTAAAAAAGGTGAGGAGAGATTATTATGTCAATAGATGATTTAATTCAAGCCTTTGAACTGATGGGCTTAGGTATGGCTGGAGTTTTCATTGTGTTGGGAGTTTTGTATGCTGCTGCGGAATTGCTGCTCAAAATTTTTCCAGTAAAAAAATAGCTTAGTTATCATACGCGACACTCGTGGGATTGTCTCACCTGCGCCGCATATTAATATTATAGTAATATGAGGTGAATTATGAATATTAAACAAACAGCTGTTGCCGGTTCACTGGAATCCAGTGATATTATGGTAACGGTCAGTCCGAGTAATGATGGTATTTCTATTGAATTGGAAAGCAGTGTTGAAAAGCAATTTGGTCAGCAGATTAGGACAGTTATCCAAGAAACACTGAAAAAGCTAGATGTCCAGTCAGCTGCTGTTCAAGCGGTTGATAAGGGAGCTTTGGATTGTACCATTCAGGCGCGTACGCTTGCTGCAGTTCACAGAGCAGCAGGAGTAGAGCAGTACAACTGGAAGGAGATTGACGCATGGAACGCTTAAGAAGAACAATGATGTTTGTCCCCGGAGCCAATGCAGCCATGCTTAGGGATGCTCCGCTGTATGGCGCAGACTCCATTATGTTTGATTTAGAAGACTCGGTCTCCTTAAAAGAAAAAGATACATCCAGAGCCTTGGTACACTTTGCTCTTAAGACTTTTGACTACAGTCAGGTAGAGACGGTTGTCCGGGTGAATGGTCTGGATACCTGCGGTGCACTGGATGTTGAGGCTGTCGTTCTTGCTGGCGTCGATGTAGTCCGTCTACCTAAAACGGAAACAGCCCAAGACATTATTGATGTCGAAACAGTTATTGAGAAAGTGGAACGTGACAACGGTATTGAAATCGGCCGTACTAAGATGATGGCTGCTATCGAGTCTGCCGAAGGTGTCCTCAATGCCCCAGCCATTGCCAAGGCTTCTCAACGTTTAATTGGTATCGCCCTCGGTGCCGAAGACTATGTGACTAATATGAAAACGCGTCGCTACCCTGATGGCCAAGAGCTCTTCTTTGCTCGCAGCATGATTCTCCATGCTGCCCGTGCAGCTGGCATTGCAGCGATTGATACGGTCTACTCAGATGTCAATAATCCCGAAGGCTTCCAAAACGAAGTGCGCTTAATTAAGCAACTGGGATTCGATGGAAAATCCGTTATCAACCCTCGCCAAATTCCTTTGGTTAACGAAATCTATACACCGACAGAAAAAGAAATTCAAAATGCCAAAGAAGTTGTTTGGGCAATTCGTGAGGCAGAAAGCAAGGGTTCTGGTGTTATTTCGCTCAAGGGTAAAATGGTTGATAAGCCGATTGTTGAGCGCGCCGAACGTGTTATTGCCTTGGCCAAGGCTGCTGGAGTGTTAAGCGAGGAGGATATTTAAGATGGTAGAAAATAAATTAGGTCGTGATATTCCTCAAGAATATGCTGAGCGCTACGGCGTATTTGAAGGGGAATTGGCACATATTAAAGATTATCAAGAATCCAGTCGGCGGGTAAAACCAGTGAAACCCGCTGATGACAAGCTCTTGTCTTCTATTCGTGAAGCGATTGAAAAAACAGGACTAAAAGATGGCATGACTATCTCCTTCCACCACCATTTCCGTGAAGGAGACTATGTGATGAACATGGTTCTGGATGAGATTGCTAAGATGGGGATTAAAGATATCTCTATCGCCCCAAGTTCTATCGCCAATGTTCATGCTCCCTTGATCGATCACATCAAAAATGGCGTTGTTACTAATATCACATCCAGTGGTCTGCGCGATAAGGTTGGGGCCGCAATTTCAGAAGGAATCATGGAGAACCCTGTTGTCATCCGCTCCCACGGAGGACGTGCCCGTGCGATTGCAGCCGATGATATTCATATTGATGTCGCTTTCTTAGGAGCTCCGAGCTCTGACGCTTACGGCAATGCTAATGGGACAAAAGGAAAGGCAACCTGTGGTTCACTAGGCTACGCCATGATTGACGCTAAGTATGCAGATCAAGTAGTCATCATCACAGATACCTTGGTGCCTTACCCTAATACGCCAATCAGTATTCCGCAAACAGATGTCGATTACGTCGTTGTTGTAGATGCGATCGGGGATCCCGAAGGTATCGCTAAAGGTGCAACTCGTTATACCAAGAATCCTAAAGAATTGCTCATTGCCGAGTATGCGGCTAAGGTTATTACCGGTTCACCTTACTATAAAGAAGGGTTCTCCTTCCAAACAGGAACGGGTGGAGCTTCATTAGCTGTTACACGTTTTATGCGTGAGCAGATGCTTAAAGATGGCATTAAAGCCAACTTTGCTCTCGGTGGTATCACCAATGCCATGGTAGAATTGCTGGAAGAAGGTCTTGTTGATAAAATTATGGACGTTCAGGACTTTGACCATCCTTCGGCCGTATCGCTTGACAGCAATGCTGAAAAGCATTATGAAATCGATGCTAATATGTATGCCTCTCCGCTTAGCAAAGGTTCTGTGATCAATCAATTGGATACCTGTGTACTCTCTGCCTTAGAAGTAGATACAGACTTTAATGTCAATGTTATGACTGGATCAGATGGCGTTATCCGCGGGGCATCAGGCGGTCACTGCGATACCGCCTTTGCTGCCAAAATGAGTTTAGTCATCTCACCTCTTGTGCGCGGACGTATTCCTACCTTTGTTGATAAGGTTAATACCGTCATTACACCCGGAACCAGTGTTGATGTCATTGTGACAGAAGTGGGCATTGCTATCAATCCTAATCGTCCTGATTTGATAGAACACTTTAAGGACCTGAAAGTACCGCAATTCACAATCGAAGAATTGAAAGAAAAGGCTTATGCGATTGTTGGTAATCCAGATCCTATCCAATACGGGGACAAGGTTGTAGCTCTTATTGAGTATCGCGATGGCAGCTTGATTGATGTAGTCCGCAATGTCTGAAAAGCTAAGTATCGAAAGAGTCTTCGATGGACCACAAGTAGGCTTGGAGGATATGCTGGCTGCGCGTGAAGACCGCAGCCGTAAACAGACAGAACTGCTGAAAACTTATAAGTCTCACTCTCTGCTTTGCGCCACTATGAATATCCCCGGTCCAATTAAAACCTCTCAGGTTTTAAACCAAGCTTTTACTCAACTGGTCGAGCACCTTCAGCAAGAAAAAAGCAGTTTAGAAGCTGTCTATGAGGAGCTTAGGACATCAGTGACCGGCTGGGAATACTATCTCGTCAGCAATCTAGAGCCAGAGCAACTAAAGCAAAGGATGGTTGCTCTTGAGATCCAGCTTCCCATCGGACGCTTACTAGATTTGGATGTGCTCAGTTTACAGACCAATCGCGCCCAGGCCGTAAGTCGCACAGAATTAGGGCTGCCTACGAGAAGCTGTTATATTTGTAGAGAAGACGCCAAGATCTGTGGACGTTCTCGCAAGCACAGTATTCAAGAGGTGCAAAACGCCATTGTTAACCTACTCAATTAAAAGTAAATAAAATCAAGCTAGGATTGGGCAAAAAGATTTTCCCAGATGTCAGCATCTTTGTCAAATCTCCTATTTTGCTTAACCCGCAGGCGTCCTTTATACCCTATGAAAGGAAGATTGAAATGACAAAAATCCGTATTACGGAAACCGTACTAAGAGATGGTCAGCAAAGTCAGATTGCAACGCGCATGACTACCCAAGAGATGCTCCCTGTTTTAAAAACTTTAGATGAAGCCGGTTATCATGCCCTAGAAATGTGGGGGGGAGCTACTTTTGATTCCTGTCTGCGTTTTTTGGATGAAGACCCTTGGGAAAGGCTGCGCACCATCCGTAAGCATGTGAAAAACACCAAACTCCAGATGTTATTACGTGGGCAAAATCTGCTTGGTTATCGCAATTATGCCGATGATGTTGTAGAATCCTTTATCCAAAAATCAGTTGAAAATGGAATAGATATTGTTCGTATTTTTGATGCTCTCAATGATCCTCGCAATCTACAAACGGCTGTATCAGCTACTAAAACAGCCGGAGGTCATGCCCAAGTTGCTATTTCCTACACCACCAGTCCCGTCCATACGGTAGATTACTTTGTTAATCTATCTAGGCAGTATGCTGAAATCGGAGCAGATTCGCTTTGTATAAAGGACATGGCTGGCGTTTTAACGCCGCAGACTGGTTATGAGCTAGTAAAACAAATCAAGGAAGCAGTAGACCTCCCTCTTGAAGTACACACACATGCTACTAGTGGAATCTCAGAAATGACCTACCTCAAAGTAGCTGAGGCGGGAGCAGATATTATTGATACGGCAGTTTCTTCTTTTGCCGGTGGAACTAGCCAACCAGCTACGGAGTCCTTGGTTATCGCTCTCGAAGAACTTGGCTTTGAAACAGGTGTTGACCTTAAAAAGGTCGAAACAGTAGCGGCTCACTTTAATACAGTGCGTGATCATTACCGCAAAGAAGGTCTCCTAAATCCTAAAGTCAAGGATGTTGAACCCAAGACCTTGATTTATCAGGTTCCAGGCGGTATGTTATCGAATCTGCTCAGTCAGCTAACAGAGCAAGGTCTAGCCGATCGCTATGAAGAAGTTCTGGCTGAAGTTCCTCGTGTCAGAGCGGATCTGGGCTACCCACCGCTAGTAACCCCTCTGTCTCAAATGGTTGGGACCCAGTCGCTCATGAATATTATTTCGGGGGAACGCTATAAAGTCATTCCAAACGAGATTAAAGATTATGTCCGTGGACTTTATGGGCGTCCACCAGCAGCCATTGATGACAAGATTAAACAGCTTATTATCGGCGATGAAGAAGTCATTACTGTCCGCCCCGCCGATCTGATTGAACCGCAATTGCCAGATTTGCGTCAAGAAATCGCGGATTATGCTAAGAGCGAAGAAGATGTGCTCAGTTACGCCTCTTTTCCTCAGCAGTCTAGAGATTTCTTGGGGCGTCGTGAGGATCCCTTCTATGACGTTCCTGTACAGTCGGTATCTGTACAGATTGATTTTGATTAGTCCATACATTTGAGTGAGGGCGGGGTAACCAACCAATCATGATAGCTTCCTTCGTCTCTACTCATCTCAACCAGCCTAAGATAGTGTTTGAACTATCGCAGACTGGGGGTTGCTATAGTTTTAGTCTAAAAATTAGGAAGTGCCCCAAGAACCCTGTGTCAAGCCGTTATCATTAGTTTATAGAATGAGGTTGAGGACTTTTTGTCTCGGCCTCATTTTTATAAATCCATCACAGAGCATTAGCTGATTTGGCACATTCTGATATCGCTCGGCTATACTGAAACTAATGAAAAATATAGCTCTTTTTGTTATAATACTTAAGGTATAAATTGGGAGATAACAGAAAAAAACAATGAATAAAACAGAACGTCAACACAAGATTAAAATGATTATCCAAGAAGAGCGCGTCGGAACACAGGAAGAGATCAAAGACAGTCTCGCTAAGCAAGGAATTGCGGTGACTCAGGCGACCCTGTCGCGGGATTTGCGGGAGATTGGCCTTTTGAAGCGCCGCGATGACTCAGGCAAGCTCTACTACAGTCTCTCCACAGATGAGTTCTCTCATCTAGCTGATGCGGTTCAAGATTATCTTAAGCATCTTTCCAGAGCTGGTTTTATCCTAGTCTTAAAGACAGAGCTAGGCGAGGCAGATGTTCTGGCCAATATTATTGACCAAGAGAAACGCAGTGATATTTTAGGAACGGTTGCAGGAGCAGATACCCTCCTTGTTATTTGCCAAGACGAGGACAGGGCCAAGGCTATTGAAGATGAGTTAAGCTGATGGCAAATTTAGAAGAGGCCACTAAGGCTTTACAAAGATTGTTAGCTCAGCATGAAAGTGTCCAAGCTTTTCATGCTGTTCAAAATAAGGTGGAACAACTGCCAGAACTCCGTAAACAAGCTCATGCCATGAAGGCTTACCAGCAGGAGGCCGTGCTTTTTGAAAAACTAGAAAAAAGACGGGCGGCCAACCAGTCAGGGCAGACAGCTGATCAGTTGGAACAAGAATTAGCTCAGCTCCCACTGGTTCAGGATTATCGTGAAAAAATGCAGGATGCTAGTGATCTTCTGCAATATGTCACCAGCAGTATAGAAGAAAAGATAAATGAGGAATTAGGGAATGGCAAAAGATAAAATTTCTCCCGGTATGCAGCAGTATTTAGACATCAAAGAATCCTATCCGGATGCTTTTTTGCTTTTTAGGATGGGAGATTTTTATGAACTATTCTACGATGATGCCATCAAAGCGGCTCAGATTTTGGAGATTAGTTTAACCAGTCGTAATAAAAATGCGGATACCCCCATTCCCATGGCAGGAGTCCCCTACCATTCAGCCCAGCAATACATCGATGTCCTTGTTGATTTGGGTTACAAGGTGGCTATTGCTGAGCAGATGGAAGACCCCAAGCAGGCTGTCGGTGTTGTTAAACGCGAGGTAGTACAAGTTATCACTCCTGGAACGGTAGTTGACTCGACTAAGCCTGACAGTGCCAATAATTTTTTGGTAGCGGTTGATTATCTTAGTGGTAGCTATGGGCTATCTTATATGGATGTTGCAACTGGAGAGTTTTACGCCACCAGCCTGAGCGATTTTACAGCTGTTCGCAGTGAAGTTCAGAATCTCAAGGCGCGTGAAATAGTAGTTGGCTATGAACTCGATCAAAGACAAGAGGAAATCCTAACCAAACAGATGAACCTGTTGCTATCACCGGAATTTCAAGTTTATGATGACGTTCATCTCATTGGTAGTGACTTGTCAGCTGTAGAGGCTCAAGCGGCAGGCAAGCTTTTGCAGTATGTGCACACGACGCAAAAACGTGAACTCAGTCATCTGCAAACCTTGATTCACTATGAAATCAAGGACTTTTTACAGATGTCCTACGCAACTAAAACGAGTCTGGATTTACTAGAAAACGCTCGAACTGGCAAGAAGCATGGGAGTCTGTTCTGGCTTTTGGACGAGACAAAGACTGCTATGGGGATGCGGCTCTTGCGCACCTGGATAGACCGTCCCTTAGTCAGTCCAGAGCGCATTTTAGAACGTCAGGAGATTGTTCAAACCTTTCTTGACCATTTCTTTGAACGCAGTGATTTAACCGACAGCCTCAAGGGGGTATATGATATTGAGCGGCTAGCCAGCCGTGTTTCATTTGGTAAGGCCAATCCCAAGGATTTGTTGCAGCTAGGTCAAACTCTTGCGCAGGTCCCTCGAATCAAGGCAATTCTAACAGAGTTTGATAGTCCAGAACTAGCCGCCTTAAATGCTGATATTGACGCATTGCCAGATCTGTCCACTCTTATTGATGCAGCGATTGATCCAGATGCTTCAGCAACGATTACAGAAGGCAGTATTATCAAAGCGGGGTTCGACGAGCGCCTCGACCACTACCGTCAGGTCATGCGCGAAGGTACTCGGTGGATTGCTGAAATCGAGGCCAAAGAGAGGGAAGCCAGCGGCATTACTACCCTCAAAATTGATTATAATCGCAAGGATGGCTATTATTTTCATGTGACCAATTCTAACCTATCTCTGGTTCCAGAACATTTCTTTCGTAAGGCCACACTGAAAAATTCGGAGCGTTTTGGTACGGCGGAATTAGCCAAAATAGAGGGCGACATGCTGGAAGCACGGGAACAATCCGCTGATTTAGAATATGATATTTTTATTAGTATCCGCAATCAAGTTGAAAAGTATATCCAACGACTGCAGGATTTAGCCAAAAACATCGCCACCGTTGATGTCCTCCAGAGCCTTGCGACTGTAGCTGAAATCAATCACTATGTCCGCCCTGTTTTCAATACCGATGGTGTAATTAATATCCAAGAAGGCCGCCATGCCGCCGTCGAAAAGGTAATGGGCAGTCAGGAATACATCCCTAATACGATTCAATTAGATCAAGAGACTATGATCCAGCTCATTACAGGGCCTAATATGAGCGGTAAATCGACCTATATGCGCCAGTTAGCCTTGATTGTTGTCATGGCACAAATTGGTGCCTTTGTTTCCTCCCAGTCAGCTAATCTGCCGATTTTTGATGCTATCTACACCCGTATTGGTGCTGCAGATGATCTGATTTCAGGTCAGTCAACCTTTATGGTGGAAATGATGGAAGCTAATACAGCTATTCAAAGAGCAAGCGCCCGTTCACTCATCCTTTTTGATGAACTGGGCCGAGGAACAGCGACCTATGATGGGATGGCTCTCGCCCAGTCGATTATTGAGTATATTCACAATGAAGTTGGGGCCAAAACTTTATTTGCAACTCATTATCATGAGTTGACAGATCTGTCAACTAGCTTGCCACATCTTGTCAATGTGCATGTATCTACTCTGGAAAAGGACGGGGATGTCACCTTCTTGCATAAAATTACTGATGGGCCGGCTGATAAGTCTTATGGTATCCATGTTGCTAAGATAGCTGGTCTTCCGAAGGCTTTATTGGAGCGGGCTGATCATATTTTAGCAGACCTAGAAGCTCACTCGGTCGATCTAATAGAGGAGCAATCCAGAGTTGACAGCCTTGACAAGACTGTCAAGGAAGAGCCGATACCTCATCAGGTATCCCTGTTTGAGGAGTCAGGAAGTGATAGCCAGCTCCTTCAAGCGTTAAGAGAGATTGATGTGGTCAATATGACCCCAATGGAAGCCATGAATGCTCTTTATGAACTCAAAAAACTAGTATAATTCCTAAGCCCCTATCAGCCGGCGACTTGAACAATTGCACAAAGTGAGGATTTTATGTCAAAAATTATAGAATTACCTGAGGTTCTGGCCAATCAGATTGCAGCTGGTGAAGTGGTTGAGCGTCCCAGCAGTGTTGTTAAAGAATTGATAGAAAACGCTATTGATGCAGGTAGTACACAAATTACCATCGAAATTGAAGAATCCGGCTTAAAAAAAATTCAGGTAACAGATAATGGTCAGGGGATTGAAGGGGAAGATGTACCCTTGAGTTTGCGTCGCCACGCAACTAGTAAAATTAAAAATCAAGCTGATCTCTTCCGCATCAGAACCTTGGGTTTTCGTGGAGAGGCTCTACCCTCGATAGCTTCTATTAGTAATATAAGTCTCAAAACTGCGGCTGCAGGTGCAAAATATGGAACCTTATTAGTCGCTAAGGGTGGGGATATTGTGTCGCAAGAACCAATCAGTACACCCGTTGGAACCAAAATCACAGTGGAAGACCTCTTCTTCAATACACCCGCTCGCCTAAAGTACATGAAATCACTGCAAGCGGAGTTGGGCCATATTGTGGATGTGGTCAACCGTCAGAGTCTGGCCCATCCAGAGATTGCCTTTAGTCTGATTAATGATGGTCGAGAGCTGACCAAAACTGCGGGGACAGGTGATTTGCGACAAGCCATCGCAGGTATCTATGGTCTTAACACAGCCAAAAAGATGGTGGAAATTTCAGCGTCTGATCTGGATTTTGAGGTTTCGGGCTATGTCAGCCTGCCCGAATTGACACGGGCTAACCGCAACTATATTACGATTTTAATTAATGGCCGTTATATCAAAAATTTTCTCCTTAATCGTGCCATCTTAGATGGTTACGGTTCCAAACTTATGGTTGGTCGTTTTCCTCTTGCCGTCATTGATATTCAAATTGATCCTTATCTAGCAGATGTCAATGTTCACCCAACTAAGCAGGAGGTACGCATTTCAAAAGAAAAAGAACTGATGCAGTTGATAAAAGATGCGATTGCAGAGAGCTTGAGAGAACAAGATCTAATACCAGATGCCTTAGAAAATTTAGCTAAGTCAAGTGTCCGCCGAAGCCAAGTTCCAGTTCAGACCAGCCTGCCCCTCAAGCGGACTAATCTTTATTACGATAAGGAAGCTCAAGATTTCTTCATTAAGAATGATAATCAAGTTGCTGAGACACGTGCTCCTGAAGAAATTAGTAATGTCAAACAAGTTGACAGACCTGACAAGCAGGCATCTGAAGCTACTGAATCATCTGCCGTTAAGCTAGCTCAGCGTCAGACAGACTTAGAAGATGATCATGAGCATCCAGATATTGATTTTTCCAAAAAATCTCAAACCAAACGTCTACTCAATCGCTTAGAAAACGAAGAAACCTCCCAATTTCCTGAGTTGGACTATTTTGGACAGATGCAGGGCACCTATCTCTTTGCCCAAGGTAATGACGGTCTCTATATCATTGACCAGCATGCGGCTCAAGAGCGCGTTAAATATGAGTATTACCGAGAAAAAATCGGAGAGGTTGACAGTTCTTTACAGCAGTTGCTTGTTCCCTACCTTTTTGAGTTTATGGCTGATGATTTTATCAATTTACAGGAAAAAAGTTCTCTGCTCAATGAGGTTGGTATCAATCTGGAGCCCTATGGGCACAATACTTTTATCCTGCGGGAGCACCCAATCTGGATGAAGGAAGAGGAAATTGAATCGGGTGTCTATGAGATGTGTGATATGCTTTTGCTGACAGATCAGGTTTCAGTTAAGGACTATCGTGCTGAACTAGCTATTATGATGAGCTGTAAACGCTCAATCAAAGCCAATCACGCCTTGGATGACTACTCAGCAAGGAACCTCCTTGTTCAGCTAGCCCAGTGTAAAAATCCTTATAACTGCCCGCATGGACGTCCAGTTCTTGTCAACTTTACCAAGTCGGATATGGAAAAAATGTTCCGCCGTATTCAAGAAAATCACACTAGCTTACGAGAACTGGGAAAATACTAGACCAAATAAAGGAATAGCTCGGCCCAAATCGCTTTAATTTTAGTTCCTCTCCTGTGTTTTAGTCGGTGATCGAGAAGGGCTTAATTCCTAATATCTACTTCACCCTCTTGTTTCAGGGGTCGTACCTCAGGCAGCCTCCCAGATGTTAAAGTCTACACTTTGGTCTTGTGCAAAGAATTTCTTTCAACTGTTTGAGAAATAGTTGAAGATTGTTGATAAAAGTAGCGGATCTAATCTTCCCCACCGCGTAAAGAGTTTGTTCAAAAACATGAGGATGGGACGAGTTTTTGCTCAGACTCCTTTTGGTAAAATTTTATAGAAAAATATCTATCCAGAAAGGTACTAAACATGTACGATTACCTCAAAGGTCAGCTGACCAAAATTACAGCAACTTATATAGTAGTCGAAACAGGCGGCATCGGTTATATGATCAATGTTGCCAATCCTTACTCTTTTTCTAATCAGATGAATCAGTCAGTTCAAATCTTTCTCCATCACGTAGTTCGTGAGGATGCTCAGCTGTTCTATGGTTTTCACAATGAAGATGAGAAAGATGTTTTTCTTAAATTGATTTCCGTTTCAGGGATCGGTCCGACAACCGCCCTAGCCATCGTTGCTGTTAATGATAATGAAGGTCTAGTAACAGCCATTGAGAACAGCGATATCAAGTATCTCACCAAGTTTCCTAAAATCGGTAAAAAGACCGCTCAGCAAATGGTCTTGGACTTGGCAGGCAAATTTGTAGACCTTCCACAAACTGGCGGAATTGCAGTCAAATCGGCACCATCATCAGCTAATCAAGCTCTCGATGAAGCCATGGAGGCTCTTTTAGCTTTAGGCTATAAGGCTAGCGAACTTAAAAAAATTCGAGCCTTTTTTGAAGGCACTAGTGAGACAGCTGAGAATTATATCAAGCAGGCTCTCAAAATGTTAATGAAATAACAAGATATTAGGAGCGCCACAAAAGAGTCAAATAGAAGACTAATATTATAAGTTTGCGCGCAAGGCGCTTTATCTTTTGATCAATGCCGCTAAACGACGACAAACGCATACAAAAAGGATTTTTGAGTATTAATAAATCAGCCCCATCCCTGTTTTTAAACCAAGTTAATGACACAAGATACTAAGCTGTTCAATCAGCCCTTATAACTATAAAAGGAGACTAATATGACCAAGCGCTGCGGTTGGGTTAAGATGACTAACCCTTTGTATGTTGACTATCATGATAAAGAATGGGGGCGTCCTCTACATGATGAGCGAGCCCTTTTTGAGCTGCTCTGCTTGGAGACTTATCAAGCAGGCCTTTCTTGGGAAACCATCCTAAATAAACGGACAGCTTTCAAGGAGGCTTTTCACGATTACCAGATCGATACCGTTGCGGCCATGAGTGATGCTGAATTGGAAGATATTTTGCAGAATCCTGCGGTTGTCCGCAATCGTTTAAAAATTTACGCTACTCGTGCCAATGCTCAAGCTTTTCGTCAGATTCAAGAGATCTATGGTTCTTTTGATGCTTATATTTGGTCTTTCATTGACCATCACACCATCAATAACCATGTTGAAGATTATCGCCAAGCACCAGCTAAAACCCTCTTGTCTGAACAGGTATCCAAAGAACTGAAAAAACAGGGCTTTAAATTTGTCGGTCCGGTTGCGGTTTATTCTTTTTTGCAAGCTGCTGGCTTGATTAATGACCACGAAATGGATTGCGACTGGAATCCTAATACCCAAGTCAAATAAAAGCACCGCTCAGGCGGTGCTTTTATAAGGTCTATGGCTACAGTTTATTTTTTGCAGTCTCCCCTAAGATCAAGCAGGTTTGCCCGCCTAGCCTTTTAATTTCAAGGATCGGGATAAAACACTCCACCAGACTTGCCACTCGTTCGTCATTTTTTCAGCTCGTAGAAAGGGACTGGGACAAAAGACCTGCCTCCATAATTATTTGAGTTATAACAGTTTGACGCAGTGGTTAGTCAGATATCCTTATCTTGGGGCGCTTTCCTATCTTTAGGCGCCCCCTTAAACAGTCCACTGGACTGTTTAATTACCACCCAAGTGATAGCTCCAACAGTTTGGGGAACTGTTGGAGGTGGGACAACGAAATCAAATTCTTCGAATTATTGATTTCTGTTCCATTTTCTATTCTGAAGCGAGTGCATCAATAGGGTTGAGGCGAGCTGCCTTACCTGATGGGGCCAAGCTAGCAATAAGAGCAATAAGCAAACCGATGCTGACGGTTCCAATAGTAGTAGTCAAAGAAACCTGAATAATGTCAAATTTAATAGTTGAGTAGACGAGTTTATTGACCAAAGTTTGTACTAAGAGTGCTGTCACAATAGCAAGGATATTAGCTGAGAGTCCTAAAAGCAGGCTCTCATTAACAAAGAGTCGCCGAATGTCCTTACGTCTAGCTCCCATAGCTCGCAGCACACCGATTTCCTTGGTACGTTCAGTCACACTCATATAAGTTGTCGCTACAATCATGAGAATGCTAACTAGAAGTGAGATACCGGCAATCAAAGCAAGGACGACACCGACAATGTAGGTGATTTCTCGGATAGAATCAAGGGTTTCACCGATACCAGTGATACCGTAAAGAGCTTTACCATCTTTTTTCATCCCCTTGATTGTACTTTGAGCAGTTTTAGTATGATTGAGGTTATCCACGCTGGCTGTTATAAAGTTAGGATTGAGTTGGGCCTTTTGTTTTGCAGCTGCTTCTTTTAAACTGTGATAGGAGACAACGGTCATTTGATCTGAGGTACCAACTACTTTATAATCCTTGGTGATAGTGACGGGCTGTCTGTTCTCTCCTAGAGCTGTGATGCTCAAAGTAACGGTTTTACCAATGGCTTTTTTAGTATCTTTATTGATGTTTTTCTTAGCATAAGCCTTATCAATGACGATTTCATTCCCCTTAGGCATTTTTTTGTTAGAAATAGTCTCTTTAGGGATAGTAGCATTAGCGCTCTGTAAGATGTTAGATTGTACCGTCTTACCTTGATAAGATAGGTTGAAGGTGGCGGCATAGTAGCCGTACTCAGTCTTTGTAACATGATCTACCTTGCTTATTTTTTTCTTATCAGCCGCGCTCACTCCTGTACTAGTAGCAGCATCTACATCCTTTAGCGTTACTTGGAAGGCCTTGGGATTAGCAATATCACCGATAAAACTATCCATGTAATTTCTGGCTCCGTTCCCTAAACCGAGGAAGAACATGACTGAAAAAAGTCCGATCGCCATTCCGATAGTAATAATCAAATTTTGCTTCCAAGCATTTTTAAAATGTGCCCAAGCCATCTTCCAGCTGGCAGTTCTTGTTAGTGCTTTAGACTCCAGTTCTGCCTGCTCTTTCTGCGTTGAAAAAGGCTCTCGTAAGCGTTGGTCGTCTGTAACCTGTCCGTCAGTCAGCGAGACAATACGTGTCCCTGCATTAGCTACTTCTTGTGAGTGGGTGACGACGATAACTGTTTTTCCTGACTTGGCAATGTCTTGCAAAATAGCCAGAACTTCCTTGGTATTCTTGCTATCCAAAGCTCCTGTCGGCTCATCAGCAATAATTATTTCAGGGTTGCTGGCAAGCGCGCGTGCGATAGCGACCCTTTGTTTTTGTCCTCCAGAGAGTTGAGCTGGCTTTTTCTTACGATGTTCGTAAAGACCAACCTGCTTCAAAAGTTTTTCAGCATGTGCCAGCTGTTCTTTATGAGACAGTTTTGTCATTTTTAGGCTAGTAAGGACATTATCCAGAACATTGAGGTAATTCACTAGATTGAAGGATTGAAAAATAAAGCCGATTGTCTGACGGCGATACTCATCCATAGCTTTCTCACGCTTGTCCTTTTGACGCTCGCCATTGACCAGGACCTCTCCAGAATATTTGCGATCCAGCCCTCCAATAATATTCATCAAGGTGGTTTTTCCCCCTCCAGATTCTCCTAATATGCTGATAAAATCCCCTTGATCAAAGGAAAGGTTGATCCCCTTTAAGACAGGGAATTCCTCTCTGCCAAGGTAGTAGGATTTATGAATATTTTGCAATTCTAATGAACTCATATAAAATCTCCTATTTTGTAATATGGAAATAATACAGTTTTCGAAGGCTAAAGTCAAGAGTTAACTGTAAACTCAATCAATACAAGTTGTGATATTTTATGCAACTCCTGATAGAATCACTATAAATCAGTAATGTACTGACTGAGGTTCTTCTTGCTTTACAGGCGAAAAGAGTTTCATGTAGCCTCGCTGGTATCGAGAAATATAATAATGGCTAGATTGACAAAGTGAGTTATTTGTTGACCTATTTCCTGTTTTCGGCAGCCCGTCTGACAATTGAAAACTCCCTGTGTCATTCACCTATTTTTAAACCCGTGAAAAAAGAGCCCGCTGGTCTGTTTTTTTTGTTAAAATTAAAATGAATTTACGAATAGATAAGTGGGTGACATCATGAAAGCAGAAATTATTGCGGTCGGAACGGAGATTTTAACGGGCCAGATTGTCAACACCAATGCCCAATTTTTGTCGGAAAAATTTGCAGAGTTGGGAATTGATGTTTATTTTCAGACAGCTGTCGGTGATAATGAAGAGCGACTTTTATCAGTTATTGATTTAGCCAGCCAGCGCAGCGATATGGTTGTGCTTTGCGGCGGCCTGGGGCCTACTGAAGATGATTTAACCAAACAAACCTTAGCCAAATTTCTTAAGCGAGACCTAATTTTTGATGAAACAGCGAAACAAAAGATTAATACTTTTTTTGCTGCCCGCCCTGCAGTTTTGCAGACGTCCAATAATGAGCGGCAGGCCCAGATTATTGAAGGATCCTATCCCTTGCAAAATAGGACAGGCCTAGCTGTAGGGGGGATGTTAGAAGCGGAAGCAGCCACATATATTGTTCTACCTGGCCCGCCGAGCGAGCTTAAGCCTATGGTGCAGGAACAGCTTATCCCCTTGCTCAATAAAGATCACCAGCAGCTTTTTTCGCGTGTACTCCGATTTTTTGGTATTGGAGAGAGTCAACTGGTTACAGTCCTTGATGATTTCATCAAAAATCAAACGGACCCTACCCTAGCTCCCTATGCTAAAACAGGTGAAGTTACACTTCGTCTGTCTACCAAAGCTAAAACACAATCTGAAGCTGATCAAAAGCTAGAAGCTCTCGAAAGCCAGCTGTTGAAGGCAACCTCTTTGGAAAATCGCTCCCTTTCCAGCTACTTTTACGGCTATGGAGATGATAATTCACTCCCTAAAGTCGTTTTTGAATTGCTCAGATCTAAGGGGAAGACAATTACAGCGGCTGAAAGCCTGACTGCGGGTCTCTTCCAATCGACCTTAGCAGAATTTTCGGGGGTCTCCAGTGTTTTCAATGGTGGTTTTATCACCTATAGTATAGAAGAAAAAGCTAGAATGTTGGACTTATCCTTATCTGAATTGCGCACCCATGGTGTTGTCAGCGCCTTTACGGCTGAGCAGATGGCACAGGGAGCTCGTCGGCAAACAGGTGCAGATATTGCTGTTTCTTTGACTGGGGTCGCAGGTCCTGACAGCCTAGAAGGCCATCCAGCGGGTACTGTTTTTATCGGCTTATCTACTCAACAAGGAATTATATCGCGTCAGTTAAAAATCAGCGGTCGCTCTCGCTCAGATGTCCGCGAGATCGCAGTTTTACACGCTTTTAATCTTGTACGAAACGCTTTATTAAATGATGGAAATTTAGTATAATAACTAATGCTAACTAGAAAAATAGGAGAAAAGAATTGGCGAAAAAAACAAAGAAATCAGAAGAAGTTACTAAAAAATTCGGTGATGAGCGCAAAAAGGCCTTAGACGATGCCTTAAAAAATATTGAAAAAGATTTTGGTAAAGGCGCGATTATGAAGCTAGGTGAGCGAGCAGAGCAAAAGGTTCAAGTAATGAGTTCTGGCAGCCTAGCCTTGGATATTGCCCTAGGAGCGGGCGGTTATCCTAAAGGCCGTATCATTGAAATCTATGGTCCTGAATCCTCAGGTAAGACAACCGTAGCTCTTCATGCTGTGGCTCAGGCTCAAAAAGAAGGTGGAATTGCCGCTTTTATCGATGCTGAGCATGCCCTTGATCCCAGCTATGCCGCGGCTCTAGGAGTTAATATCGATGAGTTGCTCTTATCCCAGCCCGATTCTGGCGAACAAGGTTTAGAGATTGCAGGTAAGCTGATTGATTCTGGGGCCGTTGATTTGGTTGTAGTAGACTCTGTCGCAGCCTTGGTACCGCGTGCAGAAATTGATGGTGATATCGGTGACAGCCACGTTGGTCTGCAAGCTCGTATGATGAGTCAGGCTATGCGCAAGCTATCGGCTTCTATCAATAAAACTAAAACCATTGCCATCTTTATCAACCAACTCCGTGAGAAAGTCGGTGTCATGTTTGGTAATCCAGAAACCACACCAGGTGGCCGTGCCCTCAAATTCTACTCTTCTGTCCGTTTAGATGTTCGCGGTAATACACAAATTAAAGGAACAGGTGAACAAAAGGACAGCAGTATTGGTAAAGAAACGAAGATTAAGGTTGTTAAAAATAAGGTTGCCCCACCATTCAAAGTTGCGGAAGTTGAAATTATGTATGGCGAAGGGATTTCTCGAACCGGCGAGTTAGTTAAGATTGCTACGGATATGGATATCATCCAGAAATCTGGCGCTTGGTACTCTTATAATGGTGAAAAGATTGGCCAAGGTTCAGAAAATGCTAAAAAATATCTGGCAGATAATCCAGAAATTTTTGAGGAAATTGACCGCCAGGTCCGCATTAAATATGGTCTGATCGATACTGACGAAGCAGAAACTGCCGCCTCCCCTCAACAGGAAGAGGCTAAAGATCAGTCAGAGGACCTATCCTTAGATCTAGATACGATTGAAATCGAAGAATAATGTTTAAGAATTAAGTAATTGGAACAAGAAGCTGGCTTTTATTGGTCAGCTTCTTTTATGTGCTATTATATCTTGAAATATGACGAACACCTTAACAAATGCTTAAAATATTAAAAAATGAAGTTTTTTAGTTGACAATTTGAAAATAGGTCGCAAGACCTATGTTCAGTTTAGGATATCTGTGCTAGAATGTAACTATCATGTGATAGAAAGAGAGAAGTGACATGATTAAGATTTATACAATTTCTAGCTGTACTAGCTGTAAAAAAGCAAAAACTTGGTTAAATAACCACCAATTACCATACAAGGAACAAAATCTCGGAAAAGAGGGATTAACAAAAGAGGAAATTCTCAATATCTTGTCCAAGACGGAAGATGGAGTTGAGAGTATTGTCTCATCTAAAAATCGCTATGCTAGAGCGCTCGATTTTGATATCGATGAGCTAAGCCTCAGTCAGGTGGTTGATTTGATTCAAGAAAATCCACGTATTTTGAAGAGTCCGATTTTAATTGACGATAAGCGTTTGCAAGTTGGTTACAAGGAGGATGATATACGCGCCTTCTTGCCGCGTGCTATTCGTGAGGTTGAAAATAATCAGGCGCGCATGCGGGCTGTCTTGTAATAAAATATCGAAAAGGAGGGCAATCGCCCTTCTTTTTTGTCTTAAAGTACGCTATAATACTAATGTTAGTGCTTTAGATAAGGAGAAAAAATGAAAAGAAAAATTTATATGACATTGACAGCTCTGGTTTTGGTTTTAAGTTTGGCGGCCTGCTCAAACAGTCTTAATGAGAAATCATCTTCGAACTCTGATAAAATTGGTAAGACAGCTAAAAAGAGCTCAGCTTCTCAGAAGGTAAAAAAAGTTTCTGGAACCAAGGCTATGCAGTTTAAAGTGTCAGATAGTGATGGACAACTAACAGTTACTGAAACTGTTGATTATGATGGGGATGAGTATAAAGCTATCAAGATCACTGTTTTACAACCTATGCCTGAAGACATCAAGCAAGCGGCTCAAGGAAGGGATATGAATGAGGTCAAGGGTGCTGTGCTTCCTGAATGGGAGAAAACTAGCACGATCCAAGAGTTAAAAAATACCAAAGGTGTAACAGTAAACTTGGATATTACAAATAATTATGAGCTAAAAGCTAACATTAATATCGATATGAAAAGTATTGATAGTGACTCTCTCGACGATGTGGGCTTCTTTCTCGATGTGACAAAAGAGAATACACCATTGGAGTACATCTTGTATTTAGCCCAGCGCGGTGCTACCAAGGTAGACCCTGCTTAAAGAGTGACTTTTCATTGAAAAGATAAGGAAAATAAGGTATAATAACAGGAAGTTGTTGGCATTCAGAAAGAAGGTGCAAGTATGGGATTTACAGATGAAACCGTTCGTTTCAATTTAGATGATGGAAATAAGCAGGAAATTAGTGATACCTTGACCGCTGTCTATCGCTCACTTAATGATAAAGGATACAATCCGATTAACCAAATCGTTGGCTACGTATTAAGTGGGGATCCTGCCTATGTGCCTCGTTATAATGACGCTCGTAATAAGATTCGCAAATATGAACGTGATGAAATTGTCGAGGAGCTCGTTCGCTTTTATCTTAAAGGAAATGGAATCGACGTTTAATGAGGATAATGGGACTAGATGTAGGCTCGAAAACGGTTGGTGTCGCGATTAGTGATCCACTTGGTTTTACAGCCCAAGGCCTTGAGATTATTCAGATAAACGAAGAGAGAGAAGAATTTGGCTTTGAACGTTTAGGTGAGTTGATTAAGGAATATAGGGTCGAGAAATTTGTTGTCGGCTTGCCTAAAAATATGAACAATACTAGCGGCCCACGCGTAGAAGCTAGCCGAAATTATGGAGAAAAAATCTCCGAGCTCTTTCAGTTGCCTGTTGATTATCAGGACGAACGACTGACGACTGTCCAAGCTGAGCGTATGTTGGTAGAGCAGGCTGATGTTAGCCGCGGTAAGCGTAAGAAAGTTATTGATAAGTTAGCCGCTCAGCTGATTTTGCAAAATTATTTAGATCGTTTATTTTAGCAAGTTATCTCTGAAGTTAAGCCATTTCAATACAAGTTCTGATTTGGGAATTGCTGGACTTTTGGAGTTATATAAAGAGGAGAGAAGAATTATGGCACACGAACACAACCATGATCATGAAGTGATTACCCTTGTTGATGAGCAAGGAAACGAGACCTTATTTGAAATTCTTTTGACTATTGACGGTCGTGAAGAATTTGGCAAAAACTATGTATTGCTGGTGCCAGCTGGCGCTCAGGAAGACGATAACGGAGAAATCGAAATTCAGGCTTACTCGTTCACGGAGAATGAGGATGGTACAGAAGGAGATTTACAGCCAATACCGGAAGACTCTAATGCTGAGTGGGACATGATAGAAGAAGTCTTTAACAGCTTTTTAGATGAAGAATAGAATGTAGAGGAGCAGGTTTCATCATTCCAGCTCTTTTTATTTGGATCTTGCTAAACTAAACTCTAATGTAGCCTAATAAGAGATATCTTTGACTTTTTCGAATAAATAGATAGAGGATTCTATTTATGAAGAAAGAAAATTTATCACCCGAAGAACAGGAATTTTTAGAGAGCTACCTAAGACGTTCCCATCACCGCTTCAAGGAGATTCTGACCTATAGCATAATCCTTAGAAAATTGACTAAAGACTAAATTCTGATATACTAGAGAGGATAATGTAAACAGAAAAATCTAACAAACCAAGCGTATCAGCTTTATCATTTTAATGAGGAGAACGGATGGCAGATTATAGACGAGATGAAGAACTTCCAACATACAGCCGCAGGAAGAGTGAGCCCGAGGGAGTTGAGGAAAAAACACCGCATGAAGAATCATCCTTTCATAAAGTTGAGGTAGGCGGCTCACACAGATTTTATATTCTTCTGTTTAGTTTGGTTTTAGCTCTGACCTCGGTGGCCAACCCTCTACTGACAGACTTTGGGAATGCTGCCCAAACCACTAACCTATATACAGGACAGATCATGAGCCAAGGACATGTTCCTTATCAAGATATTTTTGCGACAGGTGGTTTCCTTTTTTACGGAATTATTGCGCTCAGCTATCTTTTAGGATCTAGCCTGTGGTTGATGTTGGTAGAATTTTTGGCTTTTTATATGTCAGGAATTTACCTCTATAAAATTATTAGTTTCTTGACTGATAAGTCTGGGATGGGTATGACCTTTACCCTTGTCTTTTATCTACTCAATCTCGGATTCGGTTTTGGCAATCTTTACCCTATCCAATGGGCCTTTCCTTTCATCTTGAATGCTTTATGGTTTTTGACTAAGTATTTTACAGGCTATATCAATGATGAAGCCTTTGTGATTTATGGATTTTTTGGGACCCTCGCTGCCTTGTTGGAACCCCGCAGTCTCATCTTCTGGATCCTGTCTTTCGTAGCTATCGGTCTCTATAATTTTAGCCAACGTCACTTTGCCAGAGGCTTTTATCAGCTTTTGTGCATGATTTTTGGCGCTATTGTGGTTTATTATACTGTTGGCTACTTTGTCTTTAATATGGGAAATTTAGAGGATTATATCAATCAGGCCCTCACCTATAATTTTACTGTCTTTGCTATTGCTAAGGAATCCTTACTCATTACCCTTCCCTACCAAATTTTAATAGCAGCAGCTTCTGGTCTACTCTTGGGACTGTTTGGTTTCTTTGGGCACCGCAGCCAGGAAACAAAATTCAAAATACCTAAATGGCTTATTTTTCTTACCCTAGTTTTAACTCTATTAATGGGAGTTTTTTCACAAAGTTATTACCTTTATCAACTTCTGTTACCTCTACCCTTTGGACTGATTTTGACAGCCTTGGTAATTAACGATGGTATGGAAAATGGGAAAAAAGAGGGGCGGGCTAGCCATGCTGCCCACCGGCGTAAACGCAGCCGTGAGGTCAAGGATAATTACTGGGCGGTCTTCGCTCGGAAGCATTTTCAGCTCCCCATCTTAGTCATAGTGGTAGGGATAGGTATACCAATCTTCTTAGGGATCGCCTCCCTGGGACTCAATCGCGAACGCAGTAGCATTGCTAATTATCTTAGGGAAAATACAAGTGAGGACTCTCAGATCTATGTCTGGGATCACTCGTCAAAAATTTATTTGGAGACAGCTCGCCAGTCGGTTTCACAATTTCCGCTACCGTCTGTTAATATAGCTAATGCTGCCAACAGCCAAAAACTGAGCGATGACCTGATTCAAGACAGCGCTGAGTATATTATTGTTAACGATGATGCAAAGTTACCGTCAGAAGTGTTACATAATCTTAAGGGGGCTTACGATAAGAAATCCTTAGATGATGCCAGTCATTTCACGATTTATCAAAAGAAATAATTTCAGCTATCAAAATCAATATGTTGTGGTTTAATAAAAAACTCACCACAACATATTGATTTTTTTTGGCCTTGTGCTATAATGGAGACCGAGGTGGAAAAATGATCACATTAGAAAAAAACTTCGTTATCACAAATCCAGAAATTACAGTTATCAAACGCGATGGCCGTCGAACAAAGTTTGACAGTGATAAAATTTATCAGGCCTTACTGCGGGCAAGTCAAGAAGTTTCAGAGCTGTCTCCCTTGATGGAAACGAAATTAAAGGGTATTACTGATCGTATCGTAGCAGAAATCGCCGATCGTTTTACAGCCGATGTCAAAATTTATGAGATCCAAAGTATCGTTGAACATGAATTGCTCAATGCTAATGAATATGCTATTGCGCAGGAATATATTAATTACCGTACTAAACGAGATTTCGCCCGTTCACAAGCGACAGACATCAACTTCACCATTGATCGTTTGCTTAACAAAGATCAAACTGTAGTCAATGAAAATGCTAATAAAGACAGTGACGTTTTTAATACACAGCGTGATTTGACCGCCGGTATTGTGGGGAAATCGATTGGCTTGAAAATGCTGCCACCTCATGTTGCTAACGCTCACCAAAAGGGAGATATCCATTTCCACGATTTGGATTACAGCCCCTACACGCCTATGACGAACTGCTGCCTGATTGACTTTAAGGGGATGCTGGCTAACGGCTTTAAAATTGGTAATGCTGATGTTGAAAGTCCCAAATCAATTCAGACAGCAACTGCCCAGATCTCCCAAATTATTGCCAATGTGGCTTCCAGTCAATATGGCGGTTGTACAGCTGATCGGATTGATGAATTTTTAGCCCCTTACGCTGAACTTAATTATCAAAAGCACTTGGCTGATGCTAAAAAGTGGGTTGCTGAGGATAAGTGGGAAGATTATGCGCGTGCCAAAACAAAAAAGGACATCTATGATGCCATGCAGTCTTTGGAGTATGAGATTAACACACTCTTTACCTCGAATGGACAGACTCCTTTTACCTCTTTGGGTTTTGGTTTGGGAACATCATGGTTTGAACGGGAAATTCAAAAGGCCATCTTAGAGATCCGAATTAAGGGTTTAGGAAGTGAACACCGAACAGCCATTTTCCCTAAATTAATTTTTACGCTCAAGCGTGGACTTAATTTAGAGCCTAATACTCCAAATTACGATATAAAACAATTAGCCTTAGAATGTGCAACCAAGCGTATGTACCCAGATGTTTTATCCTATGATAAGATTATTGATTTGACGGCTTCCTTTAAAGCACCAATGGGATGTCGCTCTTTCCTTCAGGGATGGAGAGATGAAAATGGTCAGGAAGTAAACTCTGGACGGATGAATCTTGGGGTGGTAACAGTTAATTTACCACGTATCGCTATGGAATCCGATGGTGATAAGGAGAAGTTTTGGTCACTTTTTGTTGAACGCATGCAAATTGCTAAGGATGCCCTAGTCTATCGCGTTGAACGCGTAAAGGAAGCTAGCCCCGCTAATGCTCCTATCCTCTATCAATATGGGGCTTTTGGTAAGCGTCTGCCAAAAACAGGCAATGTTGATACGCTCTTTAGACATCGTCGGGCAACAGTTTCTCTAGGCTATATTGGTCTTTACGAAGTTGCTACTGTCTTCTATGGCGGTGAATGGGAAAACAATCCAGAGGCTAAGGAATTTACAAAAGATATCATCCGCCAGATGAAGAAAATGGTTGAAGCTTGGTCAGATGAATATGACTACCATTTTTCTATCTATTCAACACCATCTGAGAGCCTAACTGACCGATTCTGTCGTTTAGATACGGAGAAGTTTGGCAAGGTTAAGGACATTACGGACAAGGAGTACTACACCAACTCCTTCCACTATGATGTGCGTAAGAATCCGACACCATTTGAAAAATTAGATTTTGAAAAGGATTACCCTGAACTAGGGGCTAGTGGTGGATTTATCCACTATTGTGAATATCCTGTCTTGCAACAAAATCCTAAGGCCCTTGAGGCTGTGTGGGACTACGCATATGATAAGGTCGGTTATCTAGGAACTAATACTCCGATTGACAAATGTTATGAATGCGGATTTGAGGGAGATTTTACGCCGACTGAACGTGGCTTTATGTGTCCCAACTGTGGAAATACAGACCCTAAGACGGTTGATGTTGTCAAACGGACTTGTGGTTATCTTGGCAACCCTCAAGCACGTCCTATGGTTAATGGGCGCCATAAGGAAATTTCAGCCCGTGTTAAGCATATGAATGGTTCAACTATAAAAAATCCTGGGAAAGAATGAGATAAAATTTAGCGGAAGGAGAAAGGATGTCAGAAGAGAAAAATTTTGTGGGTGATACAGTTCTCTTTAACTTAGATGAGGACTCTAATGAGTTGGTCAATGATTTAATAACAGTCTCTCAGTCTTTAAGTGAGATTGGTTATGATCCTGTTAACCAGATTGTCGGTTATATTCTCAGCGGAGACCCAGCCTATGTTCCTCGTCACAATAATGCTCGCAACCACATTCGCCGACATCATCCTGACGAAATTGTTGATGAATTGGTTCGATATTATTTGCATGAGAAGGGATTGGCTGCAAATAGTCAATAACGATTAATACAATATGTTGGTTAGATAAGAGGTAGTAGGATGGGAAAGTATCAATTGGATGATAAGGGAAGGGCACAAGTTAACCGCTATCACGAAAAGCATTCAATGTATATTAAAAATGATCAAAAAGCGCGTGTTCGAGAGCTCTTAAAACAAACTAGGATTGGAAAGAATAGATAATATTAAAAGGAGAGAGGCACTCAATCAGTAAATCGTGATAAAATCACAATTCTGATTTTCTTCACTCTCCCATTTTAAGACTCTGATCTCTGCCGATTTCCTGTTTTTAGGTGGCGGTCTTGGCAGTCTATCCTCAGATTCAAAATACGCTGGAGCATTTCAATCCACCTCTGCTGCATAGCTCCAAAGATCTGGGGATCTTTTGGGGTGGAGATAAGATGAACCACGTTCATGGTATTAGATATAATATAACCTCCAACAGTTTCCCGAATTGTTGGAGGTAGCGCTTAAAAACTAGAAATGTCCAGTTACAGAAAGCCAATCACTGCGTAAATCTAGAACAATACTAAAGAGTCTGGACTTTTGTCTCAGACTCTTTCTTACCAAACAAAAAAGGAGAAGGTTATGGAATTGCGTCGCCCGTCGTTAGGAGATAAAGCAAATATTCTGGATATGATAGAAGAATTTGAAAGAGAAGGCAGTTCGCATGATAGCAGCTTTTGGTCGGCACCGTCAGAAAACTTTGACTATGAAGACTGGCTATTACAGAATCAAGATGCGGAATTAGGCTTAAACCTACCTGAGGGGTGGGTTCCGTCGATCCAATTTGTAGCCTTTGCTGAAAATAATGGCTTAGCTCTTGGTTTTCTCAATTTACGCCTGCGTCTTAACGATTATTTACATCAGATAGGTGGTCATATTGGTTATTGGGTTAGACCAAGTCAGCGTAACAAGGGAATAGCAAAAACTATGTTGACAAAGGCTTTACATATCTGTCAAGTCAAAAATATACAGCAAGTTTTAGTGACCTGTCACGATAACAATCCCGCTAGCCGTGCAGTTGTGCTGGCTAATGGAGGAAAACTAGAAGATATTAGAGGCGGGATTGAACGCTATTGGATAGAAGTGGAGAAAAAAGATGAATAATCCCAAACCACAGGAGTGGAAATCAGAGGAGCTTAGCCAAGGACGTATCATTGATTATAAAGCCTTCAATTTTGTTGACGGAGAAGGCGTACGCAATTCCCTCTATGTCAGCGGTTGCATGTTTCATTGTGAGGGCTGCTATAATGCAGCTACTTGGTCTTTCAAGGCTGGTATCCCCTATACTCAAGAATTGGAAGAGCAAATAATGGCTGATTTATCTCAGCCCTATGTCCAAGGGCTGACCCTGCTGGGTGGAGAACCCTTTCTAAATACAGGTATTCTTTTACCCTTAGTTAAGCGTATTCGCCAAGAGCTGCCCCAAAAGGACATTTGGTCATGGACAGGCTACACTTGGGAAGAGCTTATGCTAGAAACAGCTGATAAACTTGAATTATTACATTTGGTCGATATTTTGGTAGATGGACGCTTTGACATCACTAAAAAAAATCTGATGCTGCAATTCAGGGGTTCTGCCAACCAGCGGATTATTGATGTCAAAAAATCTTTAGCTAAGAAAGAGGTTGTAATTTGGGATAAACTCAATGATGGGCAGGCAACCTATGAGCAAGTTAGTCGTGACAATCTCATATAGATCACCCTAGGTAAATTATATTAGCCCCGCCTGAGAGTGTCATGTACAATTGCTTCACTATCAAATAAAGGATATAAGAGACTAATACCATACAAGGAAACGTTAAGCATAAAACTTTATCTTGAGTTTTATGCTTTTGTTGTGTTTATTTAAATGTATTAGGTTTTACAAATATAAGATTTTGTTCATTAGAGAGATCAGATCAATAATCAAATCCATCAACCCTAAGGTTCTTAATATCCTCTAGCGCTTGAATTTGTTTTTTGATAACCTGACTTAAAAAGCGGCCGCGAGCCTTTTTAGAAATCGTTGAATGTGCTTTTAGCTGACCGTTCTGTTCCTCATGAAAAGTAACTCTAATAAAATTTTTGGCACAGCTTGGTGAAAAGACTGCCTCAAATTCATTAGAAAGCAAGGAAACAATTATCTCATCAGTCTCAGAGCAAAAATTATCAAAGATAGGTCGCCAGTAGTTTTTAAGAGATTGTGTGTCAATTTTAACTTTACACTGGAAATCCAATCGATGTGGTGCAATGACATCCAAAGCACTAATAATACCATAAAAAGCAGAAGTAATGTAGACGTGCTTTTTTGTAAAGAGTCGTTGCGCTTCTGTCAAGTTTCTGTCAATATTACGGTACATAAGCCCATTGAACAGTTCTAAAGCGGGATAACCAGATGCCGTTCCTTGCTCCAGATCAGCAATACGTTGTGCTTCAATTTGAGCGGATTGCGTTTTAACACCGTAAATCTTTTCAAGCTCAGGAACACTCGCTTGAGCTAGTACCTCAAGAATAGGGAGGCTAACAGATGGGAGATGATGCGGGGCTGATGTGAAATTGGACTGCAGTTCTTTAGCCGGTGGAATTAAAAATTTCATAGACAAATTTCCCTTTAGTGAATAGAAAAAACAATTACGAGAGTGCCAAGCCAAGCATACCAAATGCGAAAAATAAATAGGCAAATAGAGCCAACAGCTTAAGTCCCTTAGGGATATTAGACTTAAAGCGGTTCATAGGCAACCAGAGCGCAACCAGAGCGCCCCCCCAAGCTCCGCCTAGATGACCGACGAAACTGATACTTGGATGACCAGACAGTAGATCCATAATATTGAAGACCAAATTGAGGGCTATTAAGATGAGAAACTGATTACCAATCTGTTTGAGAACAGCATTACTGCCAATATAGCTGATAGTGACAATAGCTGCAAATAGACCAAAGAGTGAAGTAGAAGCCCCTGCTGCTAGTACGTCTGGGGTGAAAAAGAGGGTTGCTATATTTCCCATGATACCTGCTAGTAGATAAAGGATAAAAAATTTGACTGTTCCCCAAAGTTCTTCGGCAATACGACCAACAAAGTATAGGGAGATACCATTGATAATGAGGTGTTCCCAACCAATATGAACAAAAACAGGAGATACCAGGCGCCAAAGTTGTCGGTTATCATACTGGACAGCTCGCCCATACATACCACCAAAGCGATAGATAGCTGCGCTTGATGTAGCCCTACCAAAGTAGATAATGTTCATAGCTAGGAAAATTAAAACTGTGACAGAAAGTAAAATATAAGTGGCAGGGTATTTTTTAAAATCTTTTAGCATAGGTTAATACCTTTCTAACAGGAATATCATGTTTATCGGGCAAAAAGTTTGCCTCTTGACAAGGGTAAATAGTACTAATAGTTGCTCCTTGAAAATCCTTCAAATAGCGATCATAGAAACCGGCACCGTAGCCAATACGGTAACCTTGAGGATTAAAGGCTACCCCTGGGACATGGATAAGATCAATATGCTCTTTATCAATAGCTTCTCCATTAATGGGTTCAAGTAGCCCAAAATGTGTCTTTTTAAGGCTGTTAGGGTTGTATTCCGTAAAGATCATACGACTATTAGGGTAGGTTTTGGGAATTAAAACAGTTTTACGGTCTTCTTGTGCCTGATTAATCAGAAAAAGAGTATCGTATTCAAAGTCAAAGGGCAAGTAGGTCGCAATGATTTGTGCTTTTTGGTACTCTTGTGTTTTAATTAATTTTCGGTACAAAAAAGAGTCTATTTCTGCTTTTTTAACACGGTCCTGCTGCCTAAGAGAGAGAAGGACGCTACGGCGCAATTCAGATTTTAACATACTAGTATCTTACCATTTTTTGGCTAAACCAGCCTTAGGGAATACTCATTTGAACAAAATAATACTAAAGACCTGCCGAAGAATGCAGGTCTTTACCTTTTTACTGAACATGTGCACGATAGAACAAAAATTTAGAGATAGTATTAACAGCAAAAGCCAGAACTTCTTCCTTGGGATTCATCTTAGGACTGTGGAGCGGAGCTGCCGAATCGATACCCAACCAGAACATAGCACCTGGAATTTTATGCAAGAGGTAACCAAAATCTTCTCCAGTCATAGCTGGCAAGATATCAATAAGATTGGCCTCTGTTTTCTGGTCAAAGAAACGCATTAAATCTTTGGCAAGTTCGGGGTCATTTTCGACTGGTAGATAGCCTCCCTGAATCAATTCGACTTCCACTTTTAAGTTAAAAGCTGCAGCTACTCCTTGAGCAATTTCTTTCAACCGCTTTTGAGTTAAAAGATTCATCTCTTGAGTCAAGGTACGAATAGTACCATGGAGTTTAGCCTCTTCTGCAATGACATTGTTGGTAGTTCCAGCATGCATGGATCCAAAGGTTACAACAGCCCCTTCAATAGGATCTACATTACGACTGACAATAGTCTGAACTTGAGTGACAAAGTGAGCAGCAGCAACCAAGGCATCATTAGCTTCATGGGGGAATGCAGCATGACCGCCGGTTCCCTTGAAGGTTACTAAGGTTTCACAGGTCCCCGCAAATAAAGTGCTAGTATTAGTAGCGATATCACCGACTTTCAAATCAGGTCGGACATGAAGACCATAAAATTCGTCGGGTTTCCAATCGCCAAAAGCATCCTCGTCATACATCAGTTTACCACCAGCAAAATTTTCTTCTGCAGGCTGGAATAGGAAGAGAACATTGTGCTTAGGCTGTACCTGCACAAGCGCATCAAGTAGACCAAGTGCGGTCGTCATATGAATGTCATGGCCGCAAGCATGCATCCGTCCTTTGTGTTTGCTAGCAAAATCGAGACCAGTATCTTCCTGAACAGGCAAACCATCGATATCTGTCCGCCAGCCAACCGTTTTTTCAGGGCTACTCCCCTGCAGAAAAACCAAAATACCAGTCCGCCAAGTTCGCTGGGAAACAAAGTCTTTACCTGCGCTGATTTCAGCAATACGAGCCAAGAGATAGGCTTGTGTTTTATACTCGTCCAGACCAATTTCAGGAATTTGGTGGAGGTCACGGCGAATTTTAATGAGGTCTAAAGTCATTTATCTTTTTCTCCTAATAAAATAGAGTGAGACAATGAGTGGCTTTCCAGCTGATTACCCCGTCTCACTCTGATATAAAGCTGATTGAAATTAGAGATTACGCAAGGCGTCTTCTAGGGCAGTCTTTTGCTGTGTCTTCTCATCAATTTTTTTGATGACACGAGCAGGAACACCAGCAACAACAACATTCTCTGGAACATCTTGAGTCACAATAGCACCAGCTGCAATAACAGAACCATTACCAACTTGAACTCCCTCGATAACGACTGCATTAGCACCGACAAGTACATTGTCGCCTATACGAACAGGCTCAGCACTGGCAGGCTCAATCACACCAGCTAGAACTGCACCAGCTCCAATATGGCTGTTTTTACCAACGGTAGCACGGCCACCTAGAATAGCTCCCATATCAATCATCGTACCAGCTCCGATTTCAGCGCCAATGTTAATGACAGCCCCCATCATGACAACAGCGTTATCCTCAATAGTAACTTGATCACGGATAATAGCCCCGGGTTCAATACGAGCATTGACATGGCGTTTATCCAACAGAGGGACTGCAGAATTACGACCATCTTGTTCAACGACATAATCTTTGTTTTCAGTCAGATTGACAAGTAAAGGCTCAATAGCCTGCCAATCGCCAAAGAGCACATTTCCTAATTTGGTTACTTGGGCAGGAATAGCCCCAGACAAATCTCCCTTAAAAGTCACCTTAACATTAGTCTTTTTTTCAGCATTGCCAATGTAGGCAATAATTTCTTGTGCGCTCATCTTTTGTGCAGTCATAAGTGTCTCCATTCCTTTCTTATTTAGCCCTTATTATACCAAAAATTCAGAAAATCGCGAGAGAACTTTCAGAAAAAAGATAGCAAAAAAAGAGTGGGATCAACCAAAAATTGAAAATTTTGGTTGATCCCACGTCCTAGTTTTTAGATGATGATCTGAAGCGATCCCTTCCCAGACTTTGGATGTTGGGGATAAGGCTAAATCGACTGACCTAGCTAGCTTAGTTTTATCCCAACAACTGCGTTAAGAGTTTATTCCAAAACAAGGAGACTGGACGAGCTTTTACCCAGCCTTAGGTTAACGCCAATAAGCGTAGTCAGGATCGGGGGTCATATAAGACAGCTTATTGCTTCCCTTAGCAAAGAGGAGAATAATATTTTTATCACTATACTCATAAATATAATAATGACTCAGATTATCGAGAGAATAATCAGTTGCAGCAGCGTAGAATGCCCTTGCCTCTTCACGCGAAATTTTATCGGACTTAAATAAACTGACAATGCGTTCTTGTTCCTCTTTTTGTAATATTAAAGACATATCAGATCTATTTGTAACGGTTCGACTAGGTTCGCCTAAAATATCCTTGACATTGTCATTAGTATACCCCTTATACTCTGGAGTGGAGGCTGAAAAGCCTGATTCATAAGACTCATAGTAAATCTCACTACCGTCAGTAGCATAAATCTTATCTGTCTTAGCAGAGCCCGCATCTTCTGGTAAATCCTCTGGATGACGCTTGCTGCTAAAATTTTTCTTGCCACCGATTTTTCCGTCATTTATACTTTGAGCAGAATTGGAGGTTGATACTGACTTGTCAGTGCTGGTCTGTCTCTTAGAACTACAGGCTGCTAAAACAGCACAGGATGCTAAGAGGCACAGCAGTAAAAATAATCTTTTTCTTCCCATCATAAACCCCTAGCAAATAAAAAGACCTATTAAACATAGGCTTTTACTCCTTAAGTTTATCCTCCCTGTAGGGCTCGAACCTACGACCCACGGATTAAGAGTCCGCTGCTCTACCAACTGAGCTAAGGAAGGAGAAGAGCTGTATTGGTACCGGTGGTCCACGTTTTGTATTGAACCCGCAAGATAAAGCAGGTGGGCAACTCGCTTTTACTTAGCTGCTTCCGCGTGAAACGGCTTGCATACTGTAAAAAGACTTATGTTTCCCAAAATACAAAGATTTAGTCGGTCAACACAGTGATGTGGACTCGTATACCACAGCAGTTTTATGATCTTATAATACCATTTTTGAAAATTTTTTCAAGAGGTAAACACGAGTTTTTATGAAATTTAGGCGGTTTACTCAGAAAGTTTATCAATTCTTTCCTTATTTGCCCTAAGAGCCCGTTCATATTTGCCCGTCTCATTGGCTTGAAAATAATTAACACCCAAAAGTTTATCAGGTAAATACTGTTGCTTAACCCATTTTTCCGGGTAAGCATGGGGATAGAGATAGTCTTGAGCATTACCTAATTCTTTACTACCAGCATAATGTCCATCACGTAAATGACGGGGAATCGGAAGAGTGCCAGATTTCCGTAAATCAGCTAAGGCGGCCTCCATAGCCGTGTAAGCCGAGTTGGACTTGGGCGAGAGTGCTAGGTCAATGACAATATTGGCAATTAAGATACGGGCTTCAGGGAAACCGATTTTTTGAGCAGCGTCTAAGGCTGTGACAGTGTGAAGCTGAGCCTCAGGATTAGCCAGACCAATATCCTCATAAGCAATGACAATCAATCGCCGAGCCAGACTGGGGAGATCGCCCGCTTCAACCAAACGAGCTGCATAGTGGAGGCTGGCATCGACGTCAGAACCACGGATAGACTTCTGTAGGGCTGATAAGGTATCATAGTGGCCGTCTCCATCTTTGTCCATGGTAATATAAGACCGCTGCAGACTATTTTCAACTGTATCTAGAGTGATGTGGCGCTTTCCCACCTCATCGGGCTGAGTAGACATGACAGCCAGTTCCAAAGAATTAAAAGCGGAACGTAGATCCCCGTTAGTCGCTGTAGCGATAAAATTTCTGGCGTCATCATCCAGCAGAATCTCAAAGTCAAAGCCTCGCTCTTTATCAGTAATAGCCCAGTCTATAGCTTCTTTGATATCCTTATTAGACAAGGGTTCTAGCTCAAAAATCTGTACCCTGCTGCGAATGGCTGGTGTCACTGAGAAAAAGGGGTTCTCCGTAGTTGCCCCAATCATAGTAATATTCCCATTTTCTAACAGAGGCAAAAGAAAATCCTGTTTGGTCTTGTCTAGGCGGTGGATCTCATCCAACATGAGCACAAGCCCACCAGAAAATTTAGCCTCCTCAGCGATTTCCTGCAGGCGCTTTTTAGTATCAGTAGTTGCGTTAAAAGTACGAAAAGCATATTGACTGGTTCCTGCAATGGCGCTGGCAATCGAGGTTTTGCCGATCCCAGGCGGACCATAGAGAATCATGGACGACAACATGTTGGCTTCGACCATCCGGCGGATGATCTTACCTTCACCAACTAAGTGGTCCTGACCGATAATCTGATCAATATTCGTCGGACGCATACGAAGTGCAAGATTTTCTGGCATGACTCCCTCCTTGACCTTACTAACTTTATTGTAACATAAAAGCACTTAGAACAACTTCATATAAAAACGCTATATAAAGATGCAAACGATAAACGTTTTTCTTCTCTGTAAAATGATATAATAGGAAAAAATGCAAAAAGGGAGCAACTGATGGCTAAGTATGGATTTTTATCAGTTTTAGAGGAGGAGTTGGAAGAGCGCTTTGATTTTGATTTTGCCATGGACTGGGACAAGAAGAATCATGCGGTCGAAGTAACTTTTGTGCTTGAGGCACAAAATACGGCTGGTGTTACAACAGTTGATGACAAGGGAGAAGAAAGCAGCGAAGACATCGTCTTTGAGGACTATGTACTCTTTTACAATCCAACTAAATCACAGCTTGATGCGCAAGATTACTTGGTGAGCATTCCCTATGAGCCTAAAAAGGGCTTATCGCGTGAGTTTGTTGCCTATTTTGCAGACTTCCTCAATGATACTGCAACAGACGGACTTAGTAGTCTCATGGATTTTTTAGCCGATGAAGATGCAGAGGAATTTGCTATTGCCTGGGATGATATAGCTTTTGAAAAAGGTAGAGCAGAGTTAAAAGAAAAGGAATTTTATCCTTATCCGAGATACTAATAGATAGAAAAAAGGAGTAGTATTTTAGCTTATGAATAACTGGCAAGAACTAACCATAACAGTCAATCGTGAAGCAGAAGAAGCAGCTTCCAATATTTTGGTTGAATCAGGCAGCCAAGGGGTAGCGATTGATGACAGTGCAGACTATCTCGGTCCGATCGGTAAGTATGGTGAACTATTTCCGGAGGTTGAGCAGGTTGAAACTGTCAAAATTACGGCCTATTATCCCGAAACTGTCAATATGGAAGACATCGAAAAAGAGGTCAGTCAGCGTTTGGCAGAGCTTGCTGATTTTGGTCTAGAGACAGGTCAGGTAGAGCTTCTCACTCAGGAACTAGCTGAGGAGGACTGGGCAGAGAACTGGAAACAGTACTACGAACCAGCTCGTATCACCCGTGACTTAACCATTGTCCCTAGCTGGACAGACTACTATGCTCGTGCTGATGAGAAAATCATCAAGCTAGATCCAGGAATGGCCTTTGGAACAGGAACCCACCCAACAACTAAGATGAGTCTTTACGCCTTGGAACAAGTTCTACGGGGAGGTGAAACAGTGTTAGATGTGGGAACGGGTTCTGGTGTCCTTTCTATTGCCAGCTCCCTCCTTGGTGCTAAAGAGATTTACGCCTATGATTTGGACGATGTTGCTGTGCGCGTGGCTCAGGAGAATATTGATCTCAATCCAGGGACTGAAAATATTCGTGTAAGAACAGGTGATTTATTGCGAGGCGTTGAAAAACGAGCGAATGTCGTAGTGGCCAATATCTTGGCAGATATCCTGATTTACCTAACTGACGATGCCTACCGCCTGCTAGAGGATGAAGGTTATCTCATCATGTCTGGTATTATTACGGATAAATTAGACATGGTTTTGGAAGCGGCCTACAGCGCAGGCTTTTTCTTAGAAACTCGGATGATCCAAGGCGAATGGAATGCTTTGGTATTCAAGAAAACAAATACGATCTCAGGCATAATTGGAGGCTAGATGCAGCAGTATTTTATAAAAGGACCAGCGATAAATCCTGTTACTATCACAGATAAGGAGACCATCAAGCACATGTTTCAGGTTATGCGTTTGACGGATGGTGACGAGCTTGTCTTAGTTTTTGAAGATGGCGTGAAACACTTGGCTAGGGTGGTAGATAGCTCTATTCATCAGCTTGAGTTGGTAGAAGAACTCGCGGACAATGTAGAATTACCCATCCATGTAACGATAGCCTCTGGTTTTCCCAAGGGGGATAAGCTGGATCTCGTAACACAAAAGACTACAGAACTTGGAGCTAACTGCATCTGGGCTTACCCTGCTGACTGGTCAGTTGTTAAATGGGATGGTAGGAAATTAGCTAAAAAAGAGGAGAAATTAAATAAGATTGCCCTAGGAGCTGCCGAGCAATCTAAACGCAATCATGTACCAGAAGTCAAATTGTTTGAAAAAAAGGCTGATTTTCTAGATCAATTCGCAGCTTTTGATAAGATCTTCATCGCTTATGAAGAAACAGCTAAACAAGGACAACTGTCAGCTTTAGCGCGAGAGCTGTCTAATCTTGAAGCAGGTATGAATTTGCTCTTTATCTTTGGTCCTGAAGGCGGCATTTCTCCTTCAGAAATTGCAGCCTTTGAAGAACTAGGTGGAATCAAGATTGGACTTGGTCCTCGTATCATGCGGACTGAAACTGCCCCATTATACGCTTTGAGTGCAGTCAGTTATGCCTTAGAGTTGGAGAGATAAGAAAAAGTTGAGACGATTAATGGCTTACCTATTTGTGGTAAGCTTTATTTATCATCTGAAAAAGACTATAAAAGTAGATGAGGAAATGGCTGAAAAAATTCAAGATCCTGCGTTCAACCTGTGAATCGTTTAAATTCTCTTCTCCTTATAGAGTAGAATTTTGAACAACCAGCAGTTCGAAATTTTATATAGGCCAAAATTGAAATTTGGCAACTTTTCTTCCTATATAAAAAGTGTTAAAATTAAGGCAACTAGTTCAAGTTTTAGTAAGGGGAAAGTGTATGGCAGAGAAACCTAATTTATCAGGTGGAGAAGTTGTCAACTTAGTCCAAAATTATATGAACCCAGATGATGTTGCCTTTGTACAGAAGGCCTTAAATTATGCGACAGAGGCTCATAAGGAGCAGCGCAGACAATCTGGAGAACCCTATATTATTCACCCAATTCAAGTTGCAGGAATATTAGCAGGACTAAAATTGGATTCTGTAACTGTTGCTTGTGGTTTTCTGCACGATGTTGTTGAAGATACAGACGCCAGTCTTGATGATTTAGAAAAAGAATTTGGCCTAAATGTTCGTCAGATTGTAGATGGGGTCACAAAACTTGGTAAAGTTGAATATAAATCTCATGCAGAACAATTAGCTGAAAACCACCGCAAAATGCTGATGGCAATGTCCAAAGATATACGGGTTATATTGGTAAAGTTGGCCGATAGGTTGCACAATATGCGGACCCTAAAACATTTGCGGCCAGATAAACAAAGACGTATATCCCGTGAAACCATGGAGATTTATGCTCCGCTAGCGCATCGTTTAGGGATCAGCGCTATCAAATGGGAATTAGAAGATTTAGCCTTTAGGTATCTCAATGAAGCAGAGTTCTATAAAATTTCCCACATGATGAAAGAAAAGCGTCGTGAACGTGAAACTCTGGTAGATGAGATTGTCAACAAGATTAAGGATTACACCAGTGAACAGGGCCTTGAGGGCAAAATTTACGGTCGCCCTAAACATATCTATTCTATTTACCGTAAAATGCGCGATAAGAAAAAACGGTTTGACCAGATTTACGATCTAATTGCTATTCGCTGTATCATGGATACACCGAGTGATGTTTATGCCATGCTGGGATATATTCATGAACTTTGGCGCCCTATGCCTGGTCGTTTCAAGGATTATATAGCCAATCCAAAATCTAATGGTTATCAATCTATCCATACAACCGTTTACGGGCCCAAAGGTCCGATTGAAATTCAAATTCGCACCCAAGAGATGCATGAAGTGGCGGAATATGGGGTTGCTGCTCACTGGGCCTACAAAAAGGGAATTAAAGGCAAGGTTGATACGAAAGAATCCGCTATTGGCATGAACTGGATTCAAGACTTGGTTGAATTGCAAGCTGGTTCCAATGGTGATGCTCAAGAATTTGTAGACTCTGTTAAAGAAGATATCTTCTCTGAGCGGATTTATGTCTTTACCCCATCTGGTGATGTACAGGAATTACCTAGGGATTCAGGACCAATTGATTTTGCTTATGCTATCCACACTCAGGTTGGAGAAAGAGCTGTCGGTGCTAAGGTTAACGGACGGATGGTGCCGCTGACAGCCAAGCTTAAAACAGGTGATGTTGTTGAAATTGTCACCAACACTAATTCGTTCGGTCCTAGCCGTGACTGGATTAAATTAGTCAAAACGACCAAAGCCCGTAATAAAATTCGTCAGTTTTTTAAAAATCAAGATAAGGAAATGTCCATCAGTAAGGGACGTGAACTATTAGTTGATTATTTTCAAGAACAAGGGTATGTGGCCAATAAGTACCTAGATAAGAAGCACATTGAAGAAATCTTACCGCGTTTAAGTGTGCGTAGCGAAGAGGCTCTTTATGCTACAATCGGCTTTGGAGAAATGAACCCTGCTGCTGTTTTCAATCGTTTGACCGAAAAGGAACGCCGCGAGGAAGAACGTGCTAAAGCCAAGGCTGAGGCGGATGAGTTAATAAATGGCGGTGAGGTTAAGCATGAAAACAAGGACGTGCTCAAGGTTAAAAGTGAAAACGGGGTCATTATCCAAGGGTCATCAGGTCTTTTGATGAGAATTGCCAAGTGCTGTAATCCTGTTCCGGGTGATGAAATAGAAGGCTATATTACGAAGGGACGAGGGGTCGCCATTCATCGGGCGGACTGTCATAATATCAAGAGCCAAGAAGGCTATGAGCAACGCCTGATTGAGGTCGAGTGGGATGAAAGCAGCAAGGTTGGTCGGGACTATTTGGCAGAAATTGATATTTATGGGCTCAATCGTTCCGGTCTGCTTAATGACGTTCTTCAGATAGTCTCAAACCAAACTAAAAGTATTTCTACAGTCAATGCTCAACCAACGAAAGACATGAAATTTGCCAATATCCATATTAGCTTCCAAATTCCTAATTTGACAGCCCTGACAACGGTGGTTGATAAGATTAAAATTGTGCCAGATGTCTATTCCGTAAAACGAACAAATGGCTAATGTTACCTCAATAAGCTTGGAAGGTCAGCCCTAAAAGAAACAGAAAAAAGGTCAGCTAAGTATTATGAAAATTGTTATCCAGCGAGTAAGAAAAGCACAAGTTGTTATTGCCGATAAAACTGTATCTGCTATTGATCAGGGATTACTGTTACTGGTTGGTATTGGACCAGAAGATGGTCAGGAAGATTTAGATTACGCTGCTCGTAAGATTGTGAATATGCGTATTTTTTCAGATGCTGACGGCAAAATGAACTTATCCATTCAGGATATCAAGGGGCAGATTCTTTCAGTATCGCAATTTACCTTATTTGCAAATACGAAAAAGGGAAATCGACCGGCCTTTACTGAAGCTGCTCACCCACAAACTGCCCAAAAACTCTACCAAGATTTTAACCAAATATTGTCGCAAACTCTTCCGGTTGTTACGGGTGAGTTTGGTGCAGACATGAAAGTTAGTTTAATCAATGACGGACCTGTTACGATAATTTTAGATACAAAAAATCGTTAGGATAATGTGGCACTAAGAAAAGATTTGATGATATCGATTATTTGATCATCGAAATATTTTAATCAACAAAATGATTCAGAATTGTAACAAAAAAGAAATAATCGCAAATGCCTAAGTTTTATGGAAATGTAAAAAAAGCAGAAGTCAAAGGGACTCTGCTTAATTTTTTGCTTTAAAGAAGCAAAAGAAATTTTGCGGTTTTGGGGTTTTTATGTAAATGTTTTTTGTAAGAATATGGGTTGTATTTTCATAAATTTTCAATAGAATATAAGCTGCGAGTTTTTCTGAAAGGGAATACCCTTAATGGAAAACTGCTTAAATTTTATTAGAAGGAGAATAAGGTTGTGAAAAATAAAATGCTAACTCTCCCCAGCATGTTATTTCTACTTGCCTTCGGAATGGTACTCTGTTTATCAGCTCAAACTGTTTATGCTGAAGATACTGTAAATAATCTTCCATCAGTTGCTGAAGAGACCTCCCCCACCTCTGTAGATGTATCAACGAATTCGACTGTTGATGCAGGACAGACGCAAGCTCTGGCCCCGCCAGTGAAGGAACCTCCCGCTGATGTGCGTCTTGAAGCTAATCCTCAGCAAGTTTCTATCACTTCTGAGGCCAATACAGAATTGCAAAATTCTGCCGAGCAGACCCCTCCGGAGACAGCTGAAACAGCTGCTCCAGCTTCTAGCTATCTTGTTCAGCAAGCTCAAGATAGCCAAAATAGGGTGTCAGGTTCTAACATCGTCCGTGCTTCCAGCGCTCAAGTTGTTAATACCCGCTCCATTGTTGCTTCTAGGTCTGGCAACGCTATTACGGACTTATCAAGTGATAAGGCCAGCTATAGACCAGGCCAAGATGTCAATCTGTCTGTTGATTTCACAAACACAACAGACACAGCTCAAGATATCACAGTCTATGCTGATGTTTACTATCTCGAAAACAAGATTGGATCTTACAAGTTTACCAAGAACCTCGCTGCCGGTGATAGCTATGCTATGCAGGCTGGCGATCTGAAAATTCCAGCTTCTCAATTTGAAAATGATCGTGGTTACCTTGTAAAAATCAAGGTGGTCGATAGCCAGAACAATACGCTCGGTGAAATCAACCGTGCCATTGCTTATGAAACTGACTGGACCAAATTCCCACGCTATGGCGTTGTAGGTGGTTCACAAGACAGCGAAAATGGTGTCCTAGCACAGGATGCTGAGAGATACCGTGCTGCTTTGGAAAAAATGAAGAATATGAATATCAACTCGTATTTCTTCTATGATGTTTATAAATCAGCTACGGCTCCCTTCCCAAGTGATGATCAAGTATTTGAACAGATGTGGACGAGCTGGGCTCCCCACCCTAAAATTGATACTAAAGTTATAAAAGATATTGTCAACCAACTTCATGATGGTGGAGCAGTCGCTATGCTCTATAATATGATTTTGGCTGAAAATGCAAATGAAGCTCCTGTCCTTGATAATGCAGAAGTAGAGTATGCTTATAATGCTAACGATACGGAGTTTTCTGGTAGAAAAGGCGAAGTGATGTCTTATGCACCAGCTTCCCAGCATTACTACAATCCAAAGAGTAGCAGATGGCAAGAACTGATTGCTCAGCGTATGGGCGAAGCTATGAAAAATGGTGGCTTCGACGGCTGGCAAGGTGATACCATCGGTGATAACCAAATCTACGACTATTCTAACAAAGACAGTGCTGACGACAGCAAGAAATTCTGGATGACAGAAGGTTACGCAGAGTTCCTTCGTGCCATCAAGGAAAAATTACCCAACTACTACTTAACTGTTAATGATGTTAACGGTGAGCAAATCCAACGTCTAAAAGATGGCAATCAAGACGTTATCTACAATGAAATTTGGCCTTTTGGTGGCGGTTCAGCTTACCTAGATGGCCGTAGCCAAACAGAATACGGCGACCTTAAAGCTCGTATAGACCAAGTTCGAAGCGAGACAGGAAAATCTCTAATCGTCGGCGCCTACATGACAGGTGACGAAAAAGAGGGTGCTAGAAACGATGCAGAAGCAGGCAGACCCCTGCAGACAGATGCCGTACTTCTGACAACAGCCTCTATTGCGGCTGCAGGTGGCTACCATATGTCTTTGGCCGCTTTGGCTAATTCTCAAAATGATGATGGTCAAGGTATTGGGGTTCTCCAAAATGCTTATTACCCTAATCAAGCCTTGAAAACCTCAAGTGAATTAACTCGCAAAAACAATGATTATCAGCAGTTCATCACAGCTTATGAAAATATCCTGCGTGATGGTATTGAAAACGATAATGCAATCGTAAATACCTATAACTCGGATAACAATCTTCTTTCAACAGACATTAAAGGCCTAAATGGTCATCAAGTATGGACTTACGGTAAAAAGGGTAACAATTTTAGAACCGTGCAAATGATCAACCTAATGGGGATTAATTCTGACTGGAAGAATGAAGATGGTACTGCAGCTAAAAAGACACCAGATGAACAAACCAATCTGACCGTTAGATATAATCTAGGTGATGTATCTATGGAAGAAGCACAACGTATGGCCAATCAAACTTATCTTGTTTCTCCAGACGATTGGTCTAAATCTAATATGCAAAAGGTTTCTGCTTCTGTAGAAACTGACGAAAACGGTGAACCCGTTCTCGTCATCAATGTCCCTAAATTAACACTTTGGAATGTCATTTACATCTCAAGTGCGCAACAAACTCCAGCTCAGCCAAATCTTTCAGAAGAAACGAACCCGGCAGAGCCTGAAACAGAAGTCGCTCCGCAAACTGATGAATCAGCTCCAATTGAGGCTGACCAGTCCCCATCTGGTGAAGCTGAAGTTAGCCCTGTAGAGCCAGCTGCAGAACCTGAACAGTCAGTTCCAAGTGAACCATCACGACCAGAAAACAGTGAGGCACTGTCAGAATCAGGAACTCCAGCTACTCCAGAAATCCCAGTGCTAAATGAACCATCTCAGCCTGAGCTTCCTGCAGCTTCAGAGCAGCCAGTAGATTCGACTGAATCGGCCCCTACTCCAGAATCAGGAACTCCAGTTGGGCCAGATGCTTCAACACAGCCTTCAGCACCTGAAAATAGAGATGAAAATGGCTCAATGCTTAACCCTACGATTCCAAATGAATCAGAGGAAGCACAAACAGATGAGGCTGTCCCTGCGGCTTCAGAATCAGAAAATACTCCGCAAGCTGAGCAGCCAGTTCTAGGTGAACTAGCGCAACCTGATGCTTCTGCAGCTTCAGAGCAGCCAGTGGATCCGACTGAGTCGGCACCTGTCGCCCCTGAAGCCCAGCCTGAATCAGGAACTCCGGTGCCCCCCTCTGAATCTGAACCATCAGAACAGCCAGAAAATTCAGAGGAGACCGGGCTTGTACCAGAGCAGCCAGAATCAGAACGAGCTTCGCAGGACGTTAGGGAGTCAACAGATCCAGTTCAAAATGTAACTGAGCAATCTGCTACAGGAGATCCAGCCCAGCTAACTAATCAGTCTGAGCCAGGAGCAAAGGCTGAACAGCTTGCAACTCCTGTTAACAATAGTGCAGAAGTACAGCCAAATAGACCTCCACTTCAACCAGCTCATCAGGCAGTAATAGCACCTGATTCAGCAGCAGATAAGATGATTGATCCTGCTGCTCCAGCTAGTGGATCAGATAGGAACGGTGATAGGGCTTTCGCAGACCCGTCAGAAAGACCTAGCCAGTCCGGTGACACAAAGAACAGCCCCCATACGCCAATGCTTCCCAAGGATCCTGCGGCTCTTGGAGAACTTGGACAACCAGCTTCTCCAAAGAATCCGGAGATGAAGTCCTCTTCGACTGGTGAGGCTAACGCTGCCGACCCTGCAACTCAAGAAAGTTCAGCATCATCGAAACAGCTGCCAACAACTGGCGATAAGACCTTAGCTCTCATCCTAGCTGTCGGTGTGGTTACTCTTGGTGTGACCGGCCTATTCATGAAACGCGAAAGAGACTAACTCTTTAGAGGATAAGCTTATCGAGTCATTACTCTCTTGCTTGTCCTCTCCTAGTTGTGGGAAAGTTTCAGATCTTTGAGCGTAAGACAATCCAGAAATAAATAATAATAACTTTTAGAAAACAGTCCAATGAAGAATTGTTTCTTGGACGAAAGGAAAGGAGGGTTTATGCCTATCTACAAACGAACAGCTGCTGTCCTTATGGGCTTAGCAGCATTTGGTATGGTCTGGCAGGCAACGACAGCCAGTGCTGATGAAGTTGCTGAGAGTTCAGCACCAGTCTCAGATGTAACTGTCGCTCAGCCAGATGCTCGGGCGACAGCTGGCCAAGTTGTTAGTGAGCCAGCGAGCCCTCAAACAGAAAATACACAGCCGCAAGCATCCGCTACGGCTAACACTGTTAGCAATGTAGCAGATAGCTCAGGCTATGGAGCACAAGTTCCCTATACGACTTATGAAGCAGAAAATGCTAGCCTAGCCAATGGCGCCAAGGAAGAGTATTCAACAGACACAGACTCAACTGCTGTTGAAGCTTCCTATCAAAAGTATGTAGAACTTCCAGAGCAGGGCTCATCAGTGTCGTTCCAAGTACAAAATCCAGCTAATGCTATTAATGTACGCTATACTATTCCTGATGGGGCATCTGGTCAGCTAGATGTCCAAGTCAACGGTAACAGTGTTGCCAATCTTGATCTATCGTCTAAATCAGCTTGGCAGTATATGGATGGCGATATTCCTAGTGATTCGCCCTCAGCCAATTCACGAGCACGTTTCCGCTTTGATGAAGTGCACACCCTTTTAAATGGTGTACAGATTAATGCAGGGGATACGCTATCTCTTGTGAAAAATAGGGCCGATAATGTTGCTTATGGTATTGATTTTATCGAGTTGGAACAAGTAGGCGATCCAATTGCTCAGGGTTCCAACGCCATTAATATCACCTCCAAAGGTGCCGTAGCTAATGACGGCCTTGACGACAGCCAAGCCCTCATCGATGCCCTTAATGAAGCGAAGTCAACTGGAAGGGATGTTTATATCCCAGAAGGCCAATTTGACCTGGCTAGAAAAATTGGTGTTGATGCTTCAAACATCAAGATTTCCGGTGCCGGTATGTGGCACACCAAACTCCATTTCACCAGCGATCAACCCTCTGGTGGTGGCTTCGATTTTAACCATAACGTGAACAAGGTTGAATTGAGCGATCTTTATATGGATTCAAATTTAACATCGCGTTATAATGAACAAGCCCAGTACAAAGCCATTGCCGGCTCCCTTGGTTCGGATTCTTCTATCCATGATGTCTGGTTAGAACACTTTGAATGTGGCTTGTGGATCGGCGACTACGATACATCAGGCGGTTTTAAATATACTGATGGTTTAGTCGTTAAGAACGCTCGTATCCGCAATAACCTCGCTGACGGTGTGAATTTCGCACAAGGTACAAGAAATTCATCTGTTATTAACTCAAGTATTCGTGGTAATGGTGATGACAGCTTGGCTACCTGGTCCAGCAATCACAGCGGTACGGATGCTCCTGCTACTGAAAACAACAAGTTTCTCAACAATACTATTGAATTGGGATGGCGTGCCGGGGGTGTCGGAATCTTCGGCGGTAAGGGCCATGAAGTTGCCAACAATATTATTAAAGATAACTTTGCAGGAGCAGGTGTACGCCTAAACACCGTTTTTCCTGGCCATAATTTTGACAGCAATGATACAGGGATCAATATCCACGATAACTACCTTTTAAATACAGGTACGACAAGTGATTTGTATGGCATTTCACGCGGTGCTATTGATCTTGAAGCCCAAAACGGTAGCATTAAGAATATTTCTGTTGCAGATAACAAAATTTTAAATTCATTCTCAGAAGCCTTTAAAGCTAACTTCCAACTGACTGAGGCAGGCAGCGGAGAGGATGTCCGCTTTGCAAACAATACAGTAGCTAATACTGAACTGCCGCAGCCAGATCACTCAGTAGTACCAATGCCAAGTAATCCAACTCCAGAAGGACAGCCGGAGCCAGAAGCACCGGTGCAGCCATCTGAGCCAAACGATCAAGCAGACACGCCTGCTAATCCTAATCCCGAGCAGTCGGACGCCCCATCTGTTCCCTCAAATGGGAACCAAAGTGAAGCTCCATCTGCGCCGGGGGCTGATCAACCAAACGCTGGTGGACAAGCTGATGAAGCGGCTCCAAGCCAACCATCGCAGCCGGAAAATGATGAAAAAGCAACACCGGATTCATCAGAAACAGGAACAACACCAACGCCAGAGGTACCAGCTCCAGGCGATCCTGCCCCAGAAATGCAACCTGAATCAGGAGTTCCTGAGCAGCCATCTGAACCATCAGGACAACCGGAAAATTCAGGAGGAACAGCGCCAGTAGATCCTGAAGCAACACCGCAACCAGATCTCGCAGTCCCTTCGGAACAAGCTCCAGGAAAGGAAATACCGGCACAACCAGACGATCCGACACTGGATCAGCCATCAGGTTCTGAAAATAGCAGCGAAGAGAGCGGCACAGCTCCTGCACCTGCCATTCCAAAACCACAGGTCGATGAGTCTACCCCTGCAGTGCCAGAAATAGAAGGGACTCCGCAAGCTGAGCAAGCAGTTCCAAGCGAGCCCGCCCAGCCGAATACTCAACTCAATCCTGAGCAGCTATCTGAACCATCAGGACAACCGGAAAATTCAGAAGGAACAGCGCCAGTCGATCCTGAGGTAACTCCAGAGTCTGAAAAAACGCCGCAAGCAGAGACTCCGACACCAAATGAGCAGTTCCAGCCGTCTGGTCAGACCAATACCCCTGCTGGAGCCGATCAAGCACTTGATCCGACAAGAGACTCAGTAACCCCAGAACAATCTGCAGAACCGACCGACCAAGCTAACGGCAACGGTCAAGCACAGGTTCTGCCTGACCAAGAAGGCTCAGACTCTTTTGAGGTACCAGGAACAGATCAACCTCAAGCTGGTAGTCAAGCAGAAGATCCTTCACAAGGTGAATCAATCCCTGTACCAAATATCAATGCAGTCACCCCTGATAGTCAGACAGAAGTTGCAAATCCACCAGCATCGGACGTAGTGACTCCAGCCCAGCCTACTGCTCCAGCAAATTCGGATGCCCCTGTCCCAGCCCCTGCAGGTGACAACAGTCCCCTATCTGATCCTGTGCAAGGACGAGATCCGGCAGTTAATGCTGGTGCTGCTGACCCAGAAGATTCAAATAAGCCTTCTCAAAGCTCAGTGACACCAGTCGAAGCAGGGCAGCCAACATCACCGCAAACCCCCAATATGAGCAGTTCACCTTCAACGGCGGAAAGCAGTGATAAAGATACCCCTTCTAATGCTGGTGGGCAGCCAAATGAGTTACCGCAAACCGGTGATAATACTAAGGCTATCAGTGTCTTCTTTGTTCTTGGATTTGCTGTTATTGCTGGTTTAGCCTTTCTTGCTAAACAGGAATCGCAAATCTAAGGCAATGTTGCAATAAAGTAACAAAATTCTGATATTACATTATGCCTAAGGGTTCTAACAAGGCTAACCAGATAGGATGGTTAGCTTTGTTTCTTGTTTTGAAAAGCAGTGTAATACACGCACTAATCGCTAGGACGGTCTGGTTTTTCTCCATGATTCTTACGATCAGTGTAAAAATCTTGAAAGGGACTTAAATTGTGTGACTGTGAAAGTTTTTGGGTGTAGGTAAGTTTTAACTAAACAATTGAAACAAAAGTATAACAATCATGTAACTAAATTGTTATTGAAAAATTACTTAAAAATTAGGATACTATGTACAAGTATAATTAGAAAGGAAGGGTTTATTTATGGCTGGATTAATTAAATTGACGCCAGATGAGTTGCGCACATCAGCTCAGAAGTATACGCAAGGTTCACAAAGTGTCCAAGATGTTTTGACATCTCTGACTAATGAACAAGCTGTTATCTCAGAAAACTGGGATGGTAGTGCTTTTGATGCTTTTGAAACGCAATTCAACGACTTGTCCCCTAAAGTTAGCCAGTTTGCGGAATTGCTGGAATCCATCAACACGCAGTTGAATAGTGTTGCTAGCACTATTGAAGAAACTGATAATGATATTGCCTCGCAAATCGGAAAATAAAGGGTTTAAAGGGAGCAGGAAGGGCCAGTCCCTCCCTGCTTTTATTATGTAAGCCAGCAGTTTTCAGTAATCTTAACTAACTGCTGGCTCACATAATAAATAAAAAATTAGAAGGAATGACTGTCGTGAAAAAAAGAGTGCCAAAAGCTCTGAAGCTTGTTGGAAATATAGTCCTTATTGTTGCCTTATTTTTTGGAATTTTAGGATTGAATCTCTGGCTGCAGCGGGTTCATAGAGAAAAGGCGGTAGCTGAAGCTAATCGCCTAAATATCGCCGTTATTAATGAAGACAGAGATGTAACGGATAAAAAGGAAACCTATCACTTGGGTGATGATTATATCAAAACGCTGGAGCGAGATGACAGCCAAAATTGGACAGTAACGACACGCTCAACAGCAGAATCAGGCTTGAAATCAGGCCGCTACCAATTAGCGGTTTATATCCCTAGTAATTTTTCGTCCAAAGTTCTGGATATTAACAATGTTTTAGTTGATAAAGCAACCGTAACCTATAAAATTAATGCCAAGGGAAGCCAGCAGATAGAAGCCAAGGCTAAGCAAGCTGGTGATAAAATTGTTTCTGACCTCAACAGCAGGCTGGTCAACATGTATATGGCTTCTGTTCTGGGCAATCTTTACACAGCCCAGCAAAACGCCCAAGCGGTTTCTGAACTGCAGCACAAGACAGTCGGTACCTACCAAGCAACCCTCTATCAGCCGGTTATTAATTTTGAAAACGTCTTTCCGAGTCTGACGGGTCTCTCCAACAGCAGCCTGCAGTCTTCTTTGAGTCTTTCGAAAGCTTTGTCAGAGGCGGCTCAAAAGGCGGAACAAGATGGGGTTGATACCTCAGATATGATGCCGACTTTGGCAAGCTTGATCGCTGACTACAGCCAAGGAGAGATATCAGCTAAGGACTACACTCAAGGTACAATGCAGATGGATTCCAAAGCACTCTCCGACCAGCTGTCTGCCATGACTAAGGCCTTGGAAAAACTAGAAGGGGATCAGGCTAGTGTCTCCAGCCTCCTTGGGACAGTACCGCCTGAAGGAGCCGATGGCGCTGCACCGGAAGCACAAGATAACTCTGATCAGGCTAACAATAACGATGATGAAAAGAATCAGCCAGAAGGAGATGGTCGTCGAACTATCGATGATAGCCAAAAGGAAGCTGATGACAGTGGTGACAAGGAAAAAAACTACCAAGAATCTTTAGAACAAGCTTCTTCTCAGCTGGATACACTAGAAACGCAATTAAAATCGGTCAAGGAAAAAAATGATAACAGCGGTCAGACCAAACCCGTTGAAGCTGTGGTCAGGGAAGAACTAGAAAAATACTATGGAAAAGCCCTTGATCAGGTGACAGTTAAGGATCTTTTAGCAAAAGATTCTAGCTTAAATCAGAGTTTAGAGACCTATCAAGCCCGCTTAACCAGTCTCAAGGACTTGCTTTCTCAGTCGGTGAGCGCTCTGCCAGCCGATAAGGTAGCCGATGTGGCCGGTGATCTGAACGGGGTCACAGATACCGATTACAGCAGTCAGATTACCCAATATACTGATGCCGCATCAGCGTCTAACTATGGCTACAGTGCAGGAGATGCTGCTGGCCTCAAATCTAAGCTGGCGAGTGCGGCTCAGGCAGTCCGTGACTACGATACCGAAGATGTTAAGGCCTCAACAGAGGTTAAGACCGAGACTCAGGCTAGCCTGAGCTGGGATAAGGACAAGGTGACTATTGAGTCTTGGTATGTAACCAAGGATGGGGCTCCGACTGAACCTGTCAGTCCAGACACCCCAATCACGGTTGATCTCAGCCAGAATAACACCTTCCACTACAATATCAAGCCTAACAGCGAAGCTCAAGGCAGCGGGGTAGTGAGTGTCAAACTAGGCGGTGTTTCTGTGAGTCAAACAGAAGGCAAGACTATTGATGCCAAGGACTATGCTCAAAAGGTTGAAACCTACGCTCAGGCAGCACAGGCCGTAGTGGCAGCCTACAATCATACGGGCAGTCTTCTCAAGGCCTACTATCCAAATGGTGCTGACCAGTCAGGGGCTGACGATTTTCTCAATCAGAGTGCTGAAGACCTCTTAGTTAGTTTGCTAACACCTGCTATTTCAAATGCTCTCCATACGTACTCGTCTGATGTAGAAGTTGATCAAGCATTGAAAACCCTGAAAGAAAGTCGCCAGACTTTAAAGGACAAGTTAGGAACAATCATCTCTACTAATGATCAAGTTGAGGCAGATATTAGTGAAACAGTAAGCCTCCTAAAGGAGCTTCAAAAAGGCGGTGCCGGTAAGGTCGATGAGAAAGCAGCCAAGGAGCGTTCAGATAAGTCATCCGATTTATCGAAAAAGCTGGCTAAACTGATCTCGCAATCCCAAGCCCTCAAGTCCTCTGCCCAGTCCAATGCCAAGGCAGCTTCCTCTGTCTCCAAGACTTTTGATTCCTTCAATAAGGCAGCGCAAAAGGCCCAAGATGACGGTAAGAAGCTGTCTGCGGATGCCAAGGTCTTGATGACGAAGTTTAATCAAGAGTTATCCGAGACTAATGATTTTGTCAAATCTTTTAAGGATGTCTTAGATAATGCTTACGATAACGGGGTTCCGAATGAAGCCCTCTTGGAATTTCTATCCAGTCCGGTTGTCTCGCGCTCAAGCTCCTACAAATCTCGTGTGACGACTGCGAAGCCTTTTACTTGGATCTTACTGTTGGCTGTTATTAGTTTATTTAGTGCTTATCTCTTTGCCACGCAGGATCTTATTGGACGTGTGAAGAATCAGTTTGCTAAAGGGCTATTTGCGGATACAGATCCGCTCAATGTCGGTACCTTGAGCGCCCTAGCTCTAATTGAAGGGATGGCTCTGGGGATTGCCTCAGCTAGATCTATGGCTCTGGACCGGGATTTGGTGCCTTCTTGGATTCTAATCTTTGTGCTCTTTAGCTTGGTACTGCTGCACGGTCAGTATTTTGTACTCAAGCATCTGCGCTCACTGGGAATGGGCTTAGTGCTCTACAACTTAGTCAGCTTTGTATACTTCTCCAATGCTCTTGGTGCCAGCGTTGGTTTGACTGGCTGGATGCGTCAGCTCAAACGCTGGAACTTCCTATCGCTGATGGAGAAGACCTTGGCGGCCTATGTTGACCATATCACAGCTGACGGCAAATTGATTGTTCTCCTGCTTTTAGCTGTTGTGGCAGTCATTACCTTGAATATGCTGGTACGCTTCCCATGGGAGGGGCGGCCTCAAGAGGTGTCAGAGAAAGCCTAGCAGAAAAATAGATATTAAAGACATAAGGAGGTTGTGATGCTTGCTTTGGTGAAAATGCGGTCGCTAGTTCAAACGGTATTAAAGCAGCGCCGCTTCAAAAGATATTTAGCACTGGCTCTTATCCTGGGCTGTTTCCTCTTTTCACTGAGAGTTTCAGGAATAACAGTAAGAGATAACCGTTTGCAGTTTCAGACCAACCGAGTGGCGCAGGATCAAAATGAGACCCTAGGGCAGCAGTCCAAGCAGGTCAGGAAGCTCTTCAATCCAGAGGAAACACAGAAGCTGGATGCGCGCAAAGACGGCAAGGCAGCCCTTTCTGGTCAGCAGCGCCAGCTCTTTCAAACAACAAAGGCTGTGAGAACCAGTCGCAAGCAGAGTCAGACACCGCTCTTTCAGGCTAGTGTTACTCATACGCTGGATATTAGAGCCGGACAAGATGAAGACCGCTGGAATATGACAGCGGTCCTATTGTATAGTGGGGTCATGTTAGTGACCCTAGGAGCGGCAGGAACCATAAGCTGGTTTATGGCCCGCCGTACTAGACAAGAAGAGGAATCAACACATGCAGGCGATTAACGTGACGATTGATTTAGGCAAGCGACAAGTGGATCTCAGAATCCCTCGTCGCCTAACGGTTAAACAACTATATGAAGAATTAAGACAGATTTACCAATTGCCCAAAATGATCACCTCCCCCCAACTTCTGGTGATCAATAAAGGTTTAGTTTTATCGGAAGCCACTTATCTGTCCGATTATCCGATTACCACTGGAGATTATCTGCGTTTAGAGGAGCTTTAAAGCATGGAAGAGCAATTTCACTTTTTAGGACAAGAATTTACACTTATTAAAGAACAGAGTACTTGGCAGTTGACGCTCAAGCGCTCTATGATCAATCTGGCTGCCCCAGAACAGCTGGATCTTTTAGCGCCCCCAGCTCCCCAGCTGCTGCCGCAAACTTATCAGGTTGATGAGGAAGTGGTGACCCTGACTTATGCGGTACCAACCTTAGGCCGCACCTTTGGAGAGATCCAAACATTACCCATGTCAGAGCAGCTGCGTTTTTCGCTCAATATTCTTGAGCTTAGTCAGGTAACCGGCTATCCTTTCGGCTTGATTCTCCATCCTACTAATCTCTTTATTACCAAAGATTTAACCCTAAAATTAGCTTATCGTAGTCTTCTGGGAGTTATGGTGCCGGTAAGTTTCACATCCGAAGATTTTTTGAGGCAGGCTAAGGCTCTTATCGTCAGCCTCTTTACCAGAGAAGAGTTCTCCAGCCTTTACGATGGCAGCTTGGAAGTACTCAAACTGCCAGCCTTTTTGGAGCCTGTCCGCGCTGCTCAGACCTTAGTAGATCTAGAAGCTTATCTGCACACCCTTTATCAGGAGAAGGTCGCTGAAGAAACCAAAACACAAAGCTTGGTTTCTAAGCGTCGCTTCGCTGTTTATAAGTACACAACGATATGGCTGGCAGCTCTTGCCATCCTGCTCAGTATCCCTCTAGTCTATCTGGTCTTTTTCCAAAGCCCTTTTCAGGCTAAGATGCTGCAAGCTGATAAGTCTTTTCTCAAGGAAGATTATACCGGCTTGATTGATGATATGGAGCGGGTCAAGCTGGACAAGATTCCTTACACACAGAAATACGAACTGGCCTATGCCTACATCCAAGGGCTGGACTTTAACGCTGACCAGCGTGAGGTTGTCATGAATAATATCACCCTCAAATCAGATGAACTCTATCTGGATTACTGGATCCAGATCGGTCGCGGCGATCATGGTGATGCCGTTGATACGGCTAAGCGTTTGGATGATGTAGATTTAATCCTCTACGCCCTAGCTGAGCAGATTACGGCAACCCGTAAGGACAGCCATCTGTCTGGTAAGAAACGCGATGAAAAGCTCTCTCGCCTGCAGTCTGAATACGACCAGTACTGGGAAGACCGTAAAGATGCCTTATCAGGCAAGGATGATGATGGTACCGCCACCACGTCAGCTAGCTCTGGCTCTGCGTCAGAGAAGTAGATTTAAGCAAAAATAACTAGTAAGGGAAGGCGGGCTAGAGGCTTGTCCCCTTCTATCCTATGAAAAGAAAAGGAAAGCTAAAAAGACCATGGATATCATTGTACTTCGTGATACCTACCGTCAGGTCTTGACGGTCCCTAAAAAAGGCGCCCTGCGTCTCAATGATCACCTTAGCATTTCGCAGACTGATGATGGTTTGATCTATCAAACTAAAGAAAAAGAAGCTCCCCTCGGCACCGCCGTTCGCATAGGGGATTTTGTTGTTTATCCCAATCCTGATAATCAGCGTCGTTACAGCATCGATGGCCTGTCCCGTGTCGTTGTCGGAACCCTAGCTGGGAGCGATCTCCTGCCGGGAAGTCAGGTCATTAGCTTGCTGCTAACCAAGGCTGAGGATGGCAGCTGGCAGCTTCAGAATCTCGGAGCGCCCGTCTACCTCAATAATCATCTTACCTCCCAAAATCAAAAGCTTCCTTTCGGGGCAGAATTGGCCTTTGGCAACAGCCTGCTTAAGGTCTTTCCCAAGGAAATCTGGGTATCAGGTGCTGTTAAAAATGTAACTTTACTTGAGGTAGCTGTTTCAGCTTACCATTACTATGAAGACTATCCAGACTACCACCGCTCGCCGCGTCTGGTCTACCGCTCCAATGAAGACAGGATGACGGTCAATGCACCGCCACAAGAGCCCAATAAGCCTCGTAATGAACTGCTTAGGATGTTGGTTCCTCCCCTAGTCATGATCGGGGTGGTTATCCTGATCTCAGTCTTTCAGCCTAGAGGACTATATATCCTTATGTCAGTGGCTATGAGTATCGTAACCGCTATTTTCTCTGTTCAGAACTATTTTCGTAACAAGCGGGAATATAAGCAGAGCTTGGCCGATCGGATCTCGGCCTATCATGCCTACCTCGCTGATAAGTCCATTCAACTGACGGAGCTGGCACAGGAACAGCGTTTCGGCCAGTTTTATCACTATCCTGACTTGGTTCAACTCGACCAGTTGGCTCAAGAGTACTCTCACCGTATTTATGAAAAGACCCCCCAAGACTTTGATTTTCTCTACTACCGCTTAGGGCTAGGAGAAGTGCCGACCAGCTACCGATTAGAGTACTCCCAACAGGAGCGCTCAGGTGTTAAAGATCCTCTGGAAATGGAAGGCTTTGCCCTCTATGAGTCTCATAAAAAGCTAGATGATATGCCAGTGCTGGCCAATCTCAAGAACGGTCCAGTCGGTTACGTCGGTGAGCGCTCACTTGTATTGGAGCAGCTCCAACTCCTTGTTCACCAGCTGGCTGTCTTTCACTCTTATCATGATGTTCAGTTCATCACCATCATACCTGAGGCTGAAAAAGATCAGTGGCAGTGGCTGCGCTGGCTGCCCCATGCGACCCTGCAGGACGTTAACGTTCGTGGCTTTATCTACAATGAGCGCACCCGTGATCAAATCCTCAACCGTTTGATGGAGACCTTAAGACAGCGTCAGCTCAAGCAGAAGGAAGCTGGATCCAATCAAGAGTTGATCCACCTGCCCCACTATGTGGTGCTGGTGACAGACGATACCCTGATTACGGACCATGTTATCATGGAGTTCTTCGCCGGAGATCCGACAGACTTGGGGTGCAGTCTCATTTTTGTACAGGATATCATGCGTTCCCTGTCTGAAAATGTCCAAACCGTTATCAGGCTCAAAGACCAGACCACTGGTGAGTTAATCATGGAAGAAGGCGAACTCAAGAATCATGAATTCGCTTTGGATCATTTTCCAAAAGATTATGATAAGGAACAAATCACTCGCCGTTTAGCCCCTCTAAAACATCTAAAAACGCTTAAATCAGCTATTCCAGATGCTGTTACTTTCCTTGAGATGTACCAAGTTGATAGAGTGGAGGAATTGGGGATTTTTGAACGCTGGCAGTCGCACTCACCCCACCAGTCTATGGCGGTTTCTCTGGGTTTACGCGGATCTGAGGATTATGTTAATCTAGACTTGCATGAGCGGGCGCACGGGCCGCACGGCTTAATCGCTGGAACGACCGGTTCTGGGAAGTCAGAGCTGATTCAGTCTTATATCCTATCGCTGGCTGTCAACTTCCACCCACACGATGTAGCCTTTCTCTTGATTGACTATAAGGGTGGGGGTATGGCCAATCTCTTTAAAGACCTGCCCCACGTCCTAGGGACCATTACCAACTTGGATGGCAATCAGTCGAAACGGGCGATGGCTTCTATTGAAGCGGAAAACAAACGCCGCCAGCGCCTCTTTGCTGATGCGGGAGTCAACCATATCCACGCTTATCAGAAAAAGTATAAGCAAGGAGAAGTCTCCGAACCCTTGCCCCATCTGATTATCATCAGCGATGAGTTTGCGGAGCTCAAGAACGAGCAGCCAGACTTTATCACTGAGTTGGTGTCAACGGCTCGGATCGGGCGTTCTTTGGGTGTCAACTTGATTCTAGCGACACAAAAACCAGCTGGGGTTGTTAACGATCAAATTTGGTCCAATTCCAACTTTCGGATCGCCCTTAAAGTGGCGGACAAGGCGGACTCACAGGAGATGTTGCACACGCCGGATGCAGCCACTATTAACCAAGCCGGCCGGGCTTACTTGCAGGTCGGCAACAACGAAGTCTATGAGCTCTTCCAAAGTGCCTGGTCAGGGGCGGATTACCAGCCCGATAAGGAAGATCAGGGTATAGAAGATCATACGGTTTCCGTCATCAATGAGTTAGGGCAGTACGAGGCGCTTAATCAGGATCTTTCTGGCCTAGATGAAGCCACTGACATTCGTGAAGTTCCGACAGAACTGGAGGTTGTAGTTAACCATATCCAGCGGTTGACTCAGGAAAGGAAGATTGCTCAGCTATCTCAGCCATGGCTCCCCCCACTAAAAGAACGAATTTATTTGGAAGATTTGCACGAGGAACTACATTCTGCTTATGATGCTTTCCTTGGTATTGTAGATATTCCAGATGAGCAGGCACAAAGGGTAGCGGTTTATAATCCTGTATCACAAGGAAATCTCCTGCTGCTGTCCCAGCCGGGTATGGGAAAATCTACCTTCTTACAGACTTTGACTATGTCTTTAGCAACTCACCATACTCCTGAAGAAATCCATTTTTACCTTCTGGATTTTGGAACGAACGGCCTTCTGCCACTTAGAAATTTACCGCATGTGGCAGACCTTATTACCGCTGATGATGACGAAAAAATTAGCAAGTTTGTGGTACGTATGGAAGAGTTAGTTGCCGAGCGAAAAGCTTTCTTAAAAAAACAAGGCGCAGCTAATAGTAATATGTACCGTGAAATGGGACATGTTTATCCACAGGTGCTTATTGTTTTTGACAATTATGATGGTGCCAAGGATGATCCTCATTATGAAGATATTGATCGAACGATTCAAATGCTGGCACGTGATGGTGGCGCTATTGGGATTACAGTCATTATGACAGCTGGTCGTATGTCGTCTCTCAGAGGAGGGATGATGGTAACAATGCGTGAACGCCTTGTTTTAAAATTAACAGATGTCAGTGAATCTCGAACCTTTGTCGGACATCATACCTATACTTTGGATACTATTCCTGGACGAGGGCTTCTTAAAGTAGAAAAACCAGAGATTTTCCAAGCGGCTCTGCCTGCTACAGGGCGAACCAATCAGGAAGTACTGTCGGCCCTCCAAAAGCAAGTTAAAGCGCTTGATGAGGCTTGGAGTGGTTCACGTCCTGAATCTATCCCTCTGGTTCCAGAGGTGTTGCCTCTAGCAGACTATCGTGCACGTCAAGATGTTGCCCTCGCTTTAGAAAAAGAGCAACTCCCAATGGGACTCAGTGCTGATAAGGTAGATACTGTCGCTCTGCCCCTATCTGACCTTAAGCACATTGCTTATGTTTCCGATGACATCAACCATATCCACAATATCACTCAGCACCTTGTCTCTGTAACAACGATGATACCTGATAGTTCGGTGATGTTATACGATAGTCTGGATCAGTACGGTCACCTTTCAAATAAGGTCAGAACCTACGTTTCAGAAGCATCGGATATGGAGAAACGTCTCGCTCAATTAATCCTAGAGATTGAACGTCGTGAGATACCAGGCGAGACTTACAAGGACTGGTTTGGCATTATCCCTGACTTTGAAAGCTTCTTGTCTCAGAGTCAGATGACCTTAGATCAGCTTCAGATGATCTTTGAGAGAGGAGCTAGGGTTCACATGTATCTCCTAGCAGGCGGGGCGCCAAGTTATCTGCTTTACAATATTGATGCTCGCGCTAAATACTACCGTATGAATGCCAGCCACTTTCTTGTAGGAATGCGCCTGATAGACCAAACCTTTTTACCGAAGACTTATAACAACAAAGAACCTTACCCGCCAATAGATATGGTTTATCTCCACAATGGCAGACACGAGCAACTAATCAAAATTACCCAACCACAGGAGGATTAAGAATGGGAAAAATTCAATCAGATTCTGCCCAGGCAAGTGCGGCCGCGACAGCATTTTCTACTGGAACTTCTGCAGTACTAGGATTTAGCGCAGCAACTAAGGATGGCAACACGACTATAACTGGTAATGTAAATAACGCCTCCCCCTTGATTGATAGTTTATCTAACTATGCTAATCAAATCGCCGCTGAAATTGAATCTGTCAGTAGCAGTATTTCTAAAATTGATGATAACTTTCAAGCTAATGATGCACAGGTAGCAGATGCCGTATATGGATTAATGGATTGGGATCTCTCTGTCTCTGAGACAAATCGTTCAAATGCGACAAAAGCCAATACTAGTAGCTCAGCTTCTCAGTCTGTGCAGGCAGATCCTGATGCCTATAATTAAAAATGGAAAGGAGAATAAATTATGGTGAAAATGGTTTTGGGGAGTTCAGATACCCAAGCGAGTTCTGTGGCGACACTAGCCGATAACTACACGACTGGCTTTGAGAGTATCCTCTCAGCGATTTCCACGCTGAAGGGTTCCGATAAGCTCAAAGGGACAGCCTATACCAATGCCAAGGAGTATGGGGATACGGTTGTCACCCCCTTGGCTAAAGGGATGATTCTCTTAGCCGAGGCGGCGAAGACCGATACGCAGATGTTGCCGGATAGGTACCGTTAAGATGTGGGCGAGGATGAATTATCCGATGATACGGAAGTGTTGTCAGCGGAGATCGAAGCCTTGAATACTACAATCAATACCAACAATTCCCTCCTAGAAGGGATGGCGTCTGACGATCCCAATAGGACAACCACAGAGAATGCGGTGAACAGTGATACAGCGGAGCGGGACAAGCGTCAAAAGAAGCTGGATAAGATCAATGCTTATGATGCAGCTTCGTCCGGTTTCTTTAGCGATATAGCCGGACTTGAGGCTGATGTCAGCTCAGGCTTAACGCTATTAAACCAAGGGATTGCTGGGTTCAACGGGAGCTTCACTATGCCGAGTAAGAAGGACCTAGAGTGGACCAAGACGATTAATTCTCAGTGGGATGAGCGGGAGGCTTACCAAGCGGCTTTAGAAAAGATTGGCAACGGTGAGGAACTGAGTGATAAAGATAAAAAAGCAATTGAAGTCTATAAAAAGAATCATCCCAATATCAAGGTAGATGATGCCGTTGAGACAGCTAAACAACAACATGAAAATCAGAAGAGCCTTTATGAGCAATTTGTAGGGATAATGGGGAGCGATGAAGCTAAGAGACTCAGTCAAGCTATGGCGCTGCTTCCTAAAAATTTCACTAAAGCAGTCCTTAAGTCTGATGGTTTTTGGGAAATTTTAGCAGCTGTTGAGAAAACAGGAGCCAAAGGGGATAAGTTTGTGACAGCTGTTCTTAACGGCTTATCTAAATACGAAAGTATGGGGAAATTTGGTGAAAAAATCTCCAACGGCTTTAATTATTTAGAAAAGGCTGCTAGCCCTCTAAAATCAGCTGCTAAATGGGGACTAGAAAAAGTAACAAATATTAAGACTTTAGAAAATTTTGTGACTAAGGGTTTATCTAAGGGTGAAAAGTTATCCGGAATTTTAGGGAAGGCAGTTAAACTTGGTGGTAAGACAGGGACTGTGTTGACCGTTGCAGAACTTGGAATTACAGGTATCTCCAGTGGTATTGCAGAGTACCAAAAAACTGGTGATGTTGGTAAAGCAGTTGGGAAAGGGGCACTTTCTGCGGTATCTAGTGTTGGCCCGTTAGAAGGAGCGACACTAGGAGCTGCCGTAGGTGGTGTTCCAGGTGCAGTTATTGGAGCCGGTATTGGAGCTGCAATCCAAGGGATCAAAATGATTGAGCCAAAGTTCTTTGATAATCCTGTTAAGGGGACAAAGGATATTGCTAATAAAGCTGGTAAAGCCATTTCGGGAGCTGCCAATGCAGTTTCTAAAGGAATAGGTGGCATTGGTAAGGCTCTAGGATTTGGGTGATAGTTATGTGTAATCAATCACTTTTCAAAGCTAGTTTTGAGGAAAGCTTAAACCTACAGGATGATGGATTTTTACAGTTCCAAAAAAAAGATTATTACAATAAACTTGGTAAAGCATTTAGAAAAGGGAAACCTTCTTTTGGGTTTGCTGTTCAGACTATTATCTTGAGTCTTTTATTTCCAATAGGGATAAATTTCATGTTTCTTGTCTTCTCGATATCTTTACAAGATTCTGATCCAAAGGATTTGACTCTACCTATTTTTAAACAACCACTACTAACAGTTGAGGTTTACTTACTAGGCCTATTAATTTGGTTGTTGCTAGTACTGATTGGAAAATTTTTTAGACGAACTTACATTTTGCCTTATCGTTATCGTTTTCACATTATGACATTTTTGATATGGTTCATGATGGAATTTAACTTATTAGCTATCACTGTGTCTTTACCGACACTATCGATATGGGGAATCATATCTATTTTTACTTGCATTAGCATTTTGTTTTATTTAATGTTTACCTTTGAAATTAAGAGCCTTAGAAAATTGATATATGGAGATGTCAGCGCCCCTAGACTAATTGATAAAATTGCTAATAAAATTGCTGTTTATGGGATGGGGATCTTGGGCTTAGGTGTTATTATTAATATTATTTTGAAGGGAGTTTCTGTAAAGCTATCAACTTCTATGACAGGTTTTGGACTTTTACTAACATGGATTATTTTAAATATCGCATTGATTGCTATACTTATCTTTATGGAATTTCCCTTCTTTTTGGAAGCTTATTACAAATGGAAATATCCCGAACAATACCGCGAGTGGGAAGGTAAAAGTTTGGAAGAATGGTATGGGCAAAAATACTTAAAAAAACATAAGGAGTTATTACAAAAATGAGTCAAACAAAGAAAAATTTATTACCACTTGGCAGCATCGTCTACCTAGAAGAAGGCAATCAAAAATTACATATTATCGGGCGTGGCATTACCTTTGATGATCCAGATACTGGCGAACAAGTTTTTACAGACTATATGGCAACCCTTTACCCTCAAGGATGGCAGAATGAAGAGGTCTTATTTTTCCAACATGAAAATATTGATAAAGTAGTGTTTGAAGGCTATAGTGATGAGGAAGAAGAACGCTATATGGAGATCTATAGCGAATGGGAGGCCGATTTAGAAATTCCCAGAAAAAAGATTGATTAGTTTCGTGATTAGATAGGATCTTTGGCATGAGTGAAGAAAAGGAAAAAGAATTAACGCCTATAGAACTGGAAGATCAGATGTTTCAGCTGCGGCTTAACATTGAGGCCTACGAGGATAAGAAAGCTGATTTGAGGAAGCAGCAGGCCAAGAACGATGAAAATTTTGATGCCGCCCAATCCCAATTGCGCCAGCTCCATTATTATGATTTACCCCAAGCCGATACCAATCTCTTTTCGGATATTATGCAGCGGCAGATGCATCTGCGCCTGCAGGTTCAAGAGGAGACTGATAAGCGTATGAAAACTTACCAACAAACTCAAGAATCTCTTGACGAAGAGCTGACTGGCTTGAGAAAGGTCTATAATGACTTGTTTGAGTCTAAAAAGCAGTAAGCACTCAGCCAACTGTCCAAGTTATTCTGAGTCCAATTAACCTGTTTCAGTTAATTGGACAAAATAATAGCCGAGATTACCCCCACAGGAGGATTAAGAATGGGAAAAATTCAATCAGATTCTGCACAGGCGAGTGCGGCAGCGACAGCGCTTTCGACTGGATCTAGTACAGTTTTAGGTTTCGCCAATGCGACTAAAGATGGGGATACGACCATCACCGGTAACGTTAATAATGCGTCTCCCTTGATAGATAGTTTATCCAACTATGCCAATCAAACCGCCGGAGCAGTAGAAGGTTTTGGGTCTTGTATCACTCAAATTGACAGCAACTTCCAAGCTAATGATGCGCAAGTTGCTCAAAGCATCTCAGGGATGACGGGCTGGGATTCCTCAGTAGCCGACAGCAATCGCTCTAATGCGTCTAGTGCCAATGGCACGTCAGGTTCTGGAACTGGATCGACAGGCAATACCCAAGCCGATCCAGAGGCTTTTAATTAAGGAGCCTTCAATACAGGGTTATGGGCTTAGCCATTTGAGAGACGCAACAGCCCGCAAAGAAAGATAAGCTGGCTGCTTATCATAAAAAAGAAAAGTAAGGAGAAAGATTATGGTGAAAATGGTTTTGGGGAGTTCAGATACCCAAGCGAGTTCTGTGGCGACACTAGCTAGTAATTACAGTACAGCATTTAATAACATTATATCTGCAGTCGATACTCTGGGAAAGTCTGATAAACTTAGTGGATCAGCCTATAAAAATATTAAAAGTTATACAAACTCGGTTGTGACACCACTGGCACAGGGAATGATTCTTTTAGCTGATGCGGCTAAAGCTGACACAAAATTATTACCAGATCGCTACCGTTCAGATGTGGGCGAGGATGAGTTATCTGACGACACGGAGGTTTTGTCAGCTGAGATTGAGGCCCTAAATGCCACAATCAATACCAACAATTCTCTCCTAGAAGGAATGGAGTCTGACGATCCCAATAAATCAATGACAGAAAATGCCGTAAAAAACGATACAGCGGAGCGGGACAAGCGTCAAAAGAAGCTGGATAAGATCAATGCTTATGACGCAGCTTCATCGGGTTTCTTTAGTGATATTGCCGGACTTGAAGCTAATATCAGTTCGGGCTTATCTCTTTTACAATCAGGTGTTGCCGGTTTTAACGGAACGTTCCAGTTGCCAAGTAAAGGACAGCTTAAGTGGGCTGATTCTATTAACAAAGACTTCAAACAGTATCAAGACTACCAATCGGCAGTTGCTAAGGCTGCAAAAGGTGAAGACTTATCTGAACAAGAAGCCAAGGCAATTGCAACATTTCAAGAAAAACATCCCAATAGAAATGTAGATGATGAGATTGCTGAGCAGCAAGCTCCCGCAGTACTCAGAACATTACAACAGATGTATGACGTCGGCAAGATATTTTCTGACAATGATATTTTGAAGTATCTAAAAACGATTAAGGGAGCCACTCCCAAAGCCTTAGCTAAAGCGCTTATAGCCTCACCTGGCTTCATGGCACTAAAAGATTATAAGGATGGCAAACTATTTTGGGCTATCAGTAAGGGTGTAAGAAAATATAGTCAAGCTGTTAAAGGAGCAGGTGAGTGGATTAAGAATAGTAATTGGGCTTCCCAGGTTGCCAAGGCTACTAAACCGTTAATAACAGGTGCAGGTAAGTATATAAAAGGTGCTGAAAAAGTCGGAAAACTCATAAAGCCTATTAAACCTCTTGCAAAATATGGTCTGAAAGCACTTGGAAAAGGAGCAACAGTTTTGACCTATTTAGAAGTCGGCTATGCTGGTGCCTCTGGAGCTGTTAAAGAATATCAGAAATCTCATGATGTTGGTCGAGCTGCCATAAAAGGAACCTTTTCAGCTGTTAAAAGCGTTGGCCCACTTGAAGGAGCAACCATTGGTGCTTCAATTGGTTCTGTTATTCCGGGTGCTGGTACTGGAGTAGGAGCAGCTGTTGGACTGGCTGTTGGAACAGTACTTTGGGGCTTAAATAAAACTGGTGTAACCGATTGGCTTGAAAAAGGAGCGATGAGAGGTTATGAAAAGGCAAAAGCTACGGTTAAATCAGGAGTTAAGGCCGCTGGTAAAGCAGTTAATAATGTAAAGAATACCGTATCAAATGCCGTTGGTGGTCTTGGTAAAGCGTTCGGATTTGGATAAGGACAAAGTAATTATGAAGAAATCAATATTTAAAGCCTCCTTTGAGGAGAGTAAAAACCTTTTCAAGGATGGTCTGGCGAATTTACAAAAAAAGCAGCATGACAAAGCCTCTAAAAATTTAGTCGATGGAAAAGCAACTATAAAATTTCGATTGATAAGTATACTTCTGACCCTTTTTCTTCCAATTGGTTTTGGTGCATTATTGGTTGGAGCGTCAATAGCGTTACATAGTGGTGATGATGAAATTCTTGTAAACCCTTCTGCCTTTCGTCTCTTGACATGGGAAGTTTATCTAGGTCTGTTAGGTATATGGTTTATCTTGATCTTGCTAGGCAAACGACTAAAACAGAATTTTATCCTCCCTTATCGCTATCATTTTCATGTCGTCGTCTATCTAATTATATTATTGATCGAAGTGAGTTTAATTGGCATAGAAATAGCCTCCACTAACATCAATTGGTTTACTAATACTGTATTGGTACTTGTCATTTTATTGCTATCGGGTTTTATGATTTATACAACACCTGCTAGTATTCGTAAAATATTGTATGGTAAATCCAATCAAGATAGCCTCAGGAATAAAATCGCAAAGGCTATAGCCGCCTATGGTATGGGGTTTTTAGGATTGGCCGTTATTATCAAGTATATTCTGGGTTTCTTTTCAATCGGGGTATCAGATAGTTTAGAAAATATGGGAATAGTTGCTGCTTTTGTCCTTTCAATTTTAGTTGGGTTATGGGTTATCCTATATATTGAGCTTCCTTATCTTCTGCAAGGATACTACAAGTTAAAATATTCAGAACAATATAGATTTCACGAAAGAAAAACCATAGAAGAATGGTATGGGCAAAAATACTTAAAAAAACATAAGGAGTTATTACAAAAATGAGTCAAACAAAGAAAAATTTATTACCACTTGGCAGCATCGTCTACCTAGAAGAAGGCAATCAAAAATTACATATTATCGGGCGTGGCATTACCTTTGATGATCCAGATACTGGCGAACAAGTTTTTACAGACTATATGGCAACCCTTTACCCTCAAGGATGGCAGAATGAAGAGGTCTTATTTTTCCAACATGAAAATATTGATAAAGTAGTGTTTGAAGGCTATAGTGATGAGGAAGAAGAACGCTATATGGAGATCTATAGCGAATGGGAGGCCGATTTAGAAATTCCCAGAAAAAAGATTGATTAGTTTCGTGATTAGATAGGATCTTTGGCATGAGTGAAGAAAAGGAAAAAGAATTAACGCCTATAGAACTGGAAGATCAGATGTTTCAGCTGCGGCTTAACATTGAGGCCTACGAGGATAAGAAAGCTGATTTGAGGAAGCAGCAGGCCAAGAACGATGAAAATTTTGATGCCGCCCAATCCCAATTGCGCCAGCTCCATTATTATGATTTACCCCAAGCCGATACCAATCTCTTTTCGGATATTATGCAGCGGCAGATGCATCTGCGCCTGCAGGTTCAAGAGGAGACTGATAAGCGTATGAAAACTTACCAACAAACTCAAGAATCTCTTGACGAAGAGCTGACTGGCTTGAGAAAGGTCTATAATGACTTGTTTGAGTCTAAAAAGCAGTAAGCACTCAGCCAACTGTCCAAGTTATTCTGAGTCCAATTAACCTGTTTCAGTTAATTGGACAAAATAATAGCCGAGATTACCCCCACAGGAGGATTAAGAATGGGAAAAATTCAATCAGATTCTGCACAGGCGAGTGCGGCAGCGACAGCGCTTTCGACTGGATCTAGTACAGTTTTAGGTTTCGCCAATGCGACTAAAGATGGGGATACGACCATCACCGGTAACGTTAATAATGCGTCTCCCTTGATAGATAGTTTATCCAACTATGCCAATCAAACCGCCGGAGCAGTAGAAGGTTTTGGGTCTTGTATCACTCAAATTGACAGCAACTTCCAAGCTAATGATGCGCAAGTTGCTCAAAGCATCTCAGGGATGACGGGCTGGGATTCCTCAGTAGCCGACAGCAATCGCTCTAATGCGTCTAGTGCCAATGGCACGTCAGGTTCTGGAACTGGATCGACAGGCAATACCCAAGCCGATCCAGAGGCCTTTAACTAAGCCGTACTAGCTGCTTATCATAAAAAAACAAAGTAAGGAGAAAGACTATGGTAAAAATGGTCTTGGGGAGTTCAGATACCCAAGCCAGTTCCGTGGCGACGCTAGCCGATAACTACACGACTGGCTTTGAGAGTATCCTCTCAGCGATTTCCACGCTGAAGGGTTCCGATAAACTCAAGGGGACAGCCTATACCAATGCCAAGGAGTATGGAGATACGGTTGTCACTCCCTTGGCTAAAGGGATGATTCTTTTAGCCGAAGCGGCTAAGACCGATACGCAGATGTTGCCGGATAGGTACCGCTCAGATGTGGGCGAGGATGAGTTATCGGATGACACGGAAGTGTTGTCAGCGGAGATCGAAGCCTTGAATACCACGATCAATACCAACAATTCGCTTTTGGAAGGGATGGCGTCTGACGATCCCAATAGGACAACCGCAGAGAACGCTGTAAAAAGCGATACAGCGGAGCGGGACAAGCGTCAAAAGAAGCTGGATAAGATCAATGCTTATGACGCAGCATCGTCAGGTTTCTTTAGTGATATAGCCGGACTTGAGGCTGATGTCAGCTCAGGCTTAACGCTATTAAACCAAGGGATTGCCGGGTTCAACGGGAGCTTCACTATGCCGAGTAAGGGTCAGCTCAAGTGGGCGAAGAACATCAACAAGGAGTTCAAGCAGTACCAGAACTACCAATCCGCTGTCGCCAAAGCCAAGAAGGGTGAGGAGCTTTCTGAAGAAGAAGCTAAGGCAGTTGAAGCTTACAAGAAGAAGCACCCAGGATTGGAAATTGACAAATCTGTGACGAAAGCATCCGATGCTAAACAAGCTGAAGTTGAAACTAAAAACTCTGCTAAAGAGCTTTCTAAACAGGCTGGAATGAGCTATGAAGACGCCTATAACTTTATCGTAAATGGAGTCCTTTCAGATGAGAATAAGGAAAAATTAGATAAAGTTAAGGACTTTAAAAAATTCACTAAGACGTCGAAAAATGCTGCCTATATTTCATCTTCTTTCAGGTATTGGCTGAAACATAAAGACGAATGGACTGATGAGATGTTTAAGGCTAGAACTTTTTCAAAAGGTGGTGCTCGAATTGAGGATGTCAAATATGTTGGAAAATATTTGAAAAAGAGTAAGACTCTTAAAAAAATTACTTCTAAATTACCTTCTTATGAACATGGTCGCCTAAACAGAGACCTAAAGATGATGAAAGAGAATAAGCTTGTTTCTAGACTTGGCAAAGTTGGTAAAGCAGCGGGAAAAGGATTAAAGGTAGCTGGATGGTTAGGTACGGCTTTTGATGCCAAGGATGCCATTCAAGATTATAAGAAAAAGGGATACAGTAATGAGCAGACGGCAGCACTGGCTACCCGTAAGGTAGCGGTTGATACAGCAGCTTCTGCTGTTGGAAGTAATGTAGGCCGTGTAGCTGGCGCGGCCGTTGGACAAGCTATAATCCCTATTCCAGGAGTAGGAGCAGCTATCGGTTCAGTTGCTGGGAGTGTCTTAGGAGGAATGGCAGGCAGCTGGATTGGCAGTAAAGTTAATGAGAGTCTAGATAAAAATGTCAAACCTAAAAAATCAGGATGGAGTTGGCCATGGTAATGTTAATGAGAACCCTATTGTTTCCGGTAGATAACGGAATTGGAAAAGAGCTGAATGGCGATGGTTTTTCAGCTGAATATGATGTGTGGACTGGGAAGGTGACTTGGCGAAAAGCGACTAATAAAACCATTAAAAAGCAAAAGTCATTGACATCAACGTTACTGATGTTTTCCGCTTCTTTGTCTCCTTTTGTAGTAGCTGGAATATTGATGCTGGTGAGACAGTTCAATCTTTTTGATACGGATGTGTCAGGTAAGGTTGATAAATATGCGCCAATTATTCTTGGAGTGATTTTATTTCTTGCCTTTGAAGCTCTGATGCTGGCTATAAGGATGCGTGATCCTTTAGCGGATGATGAGCCCCCTATCGAAAGACAGCATGAATATTTCAAGACGATGTTTGATTTTGCAATTAGGAAAAATATATCAGGAAGCAGTACTAAAATTCCTTATTTAACAACCTATTTGTCGTTTAGCATTGCTTTACTGTGTATTCCTTTTTCATACTATGTGTACTTACATCCAAGGGAGTTTACAGAAGCAGATTATGGGCCTTTAGCGACCCTTCTTGTAACGAGTATTTTTGTTTCTTTGCTTCCAAATTTTTTATGGAATGTTATCTTAAAACACCTTATTTACATTAAACTTATTCGTCAAACGAAAGGAAAATAATTATGAATAAACCAGAACACATTTTACCGATTGGTACGGTCGTACTGACTGAAACAGGAGAAATCCCTTTGATGATTATCAGCCGTGCCTCTCTTTATGATGATAATGGCGAGATCGGCTATTTTGACTATGCTGCTGTCCCATATCCAGAAGGGATGGGAGATGATAATGAGTATATCTTCTTTAACCATGAAGATATTGCAGACGTCATTTATTTTGGCTATACTAATTCGCATGAACAAATTTTTGCTGACCAATATGACGAACTGATAAAAGAATCAGGTTATAAAAAATTGAAACTTGATTCTAGTGAGATAAAGTAATAGGGACCCCACCTGAAAGTAAATCGTATGCCCCCAGACCAATAAAACTGTTGCTGCTCTTTAGAGCAGACTGGAAGTGGTTTGGGATAATGTTCAGAACACGATATTGGCTGTTGACTTTATGGCTGTTCTTTTAGATACAAATGCCAGCGGAGGAATCATCGGTATTATCTTTTCATTCTTCTACAACGAGGAAGTATGTCAAGGATCCCCACAAAAAGTGCTGGCAGTCTGTAACACAGGAAGGTGCAGCCATTATCGCGAACAACATTCAGTAGTTTCATAAAAAGAAAGCTTATGATGCGCAAGTTGCTCAAAGCATCTCAGGGATGACGGGCTGGGATTCCTCAGTAGCCGACAGCAATCGCTCTAATGCGTCTAGTGCCAATGGCACGTCAGGTTCTGGGACAGGTTCGGCAGGCAATACCCAAGCCGATCCAGAGGCCTTTAACTAAGCCGCACTAGCTGCTTATCATAAAAAACAAAGTAAGGAGAAAGACTATGGTAAAGATGGTACTGGGAAGCTCTGATACCCAAGCGAGTTCTGTGGCGACCCTAGCCGATAACTACACGACTGGCTTTGAGAGTATCCTCTCAGCGATTTCCACGCTGAAGGGTTCCGATAAGCTCAAAGGGACAGCCTATACCAATGCCAAGGAGTATGGGGATACAGTTGTCACCC